>NZ_JBSHBP010000113.1:0-13871 GCF_053612065.1 Streptomyces sp. NPDC054765
GGGTGTCCGGACGTAAAGCGAAGCAGTCCGGACACCCTGCCCCTCCGGCCCGTCACCGCACCCGACAAGCACCCGCCCGCCGCAGGCGCAACGGCGAGCAACCGCCATGGTGGGAAAGCGGAAAACGTGGGGAAGCGGCACAGCGCAGCGGAAGGGCCGCAGGCGCAACGGCGAGAAGCCCCACGGCGGGAAAGCCGAAAACGTGGGAGGGCTCACGCCAGGCTCACGCCGGCTCACGCCGGCGCTGCGCATGGTCGCTGATCCGTAGCAGCAGTGCCACCATCACCCAGTTCGCCACCAGCGACGAGCCGCCCTTGGCGAGGAACGGGAGTGCCTTGCCGGTCAGCGGGATCAGGCCGGTGACGCCGCCGGCGACCACGAAGACCTGGAGGAGCAGGGCCCCGGAGAGCCCGACCGCGAGGAGTTTGCCGAACGGGTCGCGGGCGGACAGGGCCACCCGCAGGCCGCGCTGCGCGAGCAGCACGTACAGCATGATCACGACCGTCACCCCGGCCAGCCCCATCTCCTCGCCGACGGTGGTGAGGATGAAGTCGCTGTTGCCGGCGAAGCCGATCAGCTCCGGGTGGCCCTGGCCCAGGCCGGTGCCCGAGAGGCCGCCGCTGCCGAAGCTGAACAGCGCCTGGCCCAGCTGGTTGGACATGCCCGCCGCGATGCCCTCCTTGGTGAAGGCCCGCATGGGGTCGAGCCAGGCGATGACCCGGCCGTGGACGTGCGGTTCCAGGGAGCCGACCACGGCCGCGCCGACGACGGCCATCAGCAAGCCGCACACCACCCAGCTGGTGCGGTCGGTGGCCATGTACAGCATGATCACGAAGACCCCGAAGAAGATCAGCGAGGTGCCCAGGTCCCGTTCGAAGATCAGCACCAGCAGACTGACCGCCCAGATCGTGAAGATCGGCGCCAGCTGCCGCCCCGGGGGCAGCCGGATGCCCATGACGCGGCGTCCCGCCAGCGCCAGCGCATCACGGTTGACGGTGAGGTAGCCGGCGAAGAACACCGAGATCATGATCTTCACGAACTCGCCGGGCTGCAGTGACAGCGGTCCGAGCAGGATCCAGCGCTTCGCGCCGTACATGTCGGCGCCGAAGAAGGCCGGTGCCATCAGCAGCACCAGCGCGACCACCATCGTCAGATAGATGTAGCGCTGCAGGACGCGGTGATCGCGCAGCACCAGCAGGATCGCGATGCAGACCGTCACCCCGATCACCGTCCACACCAGCTGTCCGCTCGCCGCCTCGGCGATCCTCAGTCGCGGTGTCTGCGCATAGGTCATGTCCAGGCGGTGCAGCAGCACCAGGCCGATCCCGGTCAGCAGGGTCGCCAGCGGCAGGATCAGCGGATCGGCGCGGGGCGCGCAGCGGCGCACCACCAGATGCGGGACCAGCGCCACGAAGAACATGCTGAGGGCGAACCCGGCCAGTCCGCCGGGCAGCCGGCCGGTCATCGACAGGCCGGTGCAGGCGTAGCCGAAGTCCGCGATCAGCACGGCGAAGGCGAGCAGCCATGCCTCGGCCCGCCGGCGGTCCGGTGCCTGGGCCAGCGCGGCGAAGGTCATGGTGCGCTCGACGTCTGTCTCCGGCCGCCGGGCCGCCCGGGGAACGCTGGTCATTCCACGCACGGGTTTCCTCCGCCACTGATCGTCAAGGCCGCCGGCCGGCCGGGATGTGCCCGGGTCGTCGGCCTGGCAGTCGGGGAAGTAGACGAGGCAGCCGGGGGCGTGGTTGCGAGGGAACGGGAAGGTGTGTCCGATTTGATAAGAACCTTCCGGTAAAGCGGCCGGTAATCCGCTCCCGGACGCGCCGCAGATGGCCGTAACCGGCGGTGTGCGGACCGCCGGGCGGGCGTGGCTCCGTACGGCCGGTCAACCGGCGCGGAAGGAAGCGCACCCCGCCGCGCTGGCACTCCGCTTGACCGAGTGCTAACCGCGTCATAGTCTCGGCGTTGGCACTCTCCAGTGGGGAGTGCCAGAACACAGCGACGGGCAGGTCCGGCACCCGCGACGACGGATCCACCTGGTCGCCACCTCAGACAGTTAACCCCGTGAGATCTCCGAAGGGGGAGGTCGGATCGTGACGACCACCAGCTCCAAGGTTGCCATCAAGCCGCTCGAGGACCGCATTGTGGTCCAGCCGCTCGACGCCGAGCAGACCACGGCTTCGGGCCTGGTCATTCCGGACACCGCCAAGGAGAAGCCCCAGGAGGGCGTCGTCCTGGCCGTGGGTCCGGGCCGTGTCGAGGACGGCAAGCGCATCGAGCTCGACGTGAACGTCGGCGACGTCGTTCTCTACAGCAAGTACGGCGGCACCGAAGTGAAGTACAACAACGAGGACTACCTCGTTCTCTCGGCTCGCGACGTCCTCGCGATCGTCGAGAAGTAAGTCACCCGGTTTTGCCCTGATCTGCGCCCCTGGTTCCCGCGTCTAAACAACCGGGGCAGGGGCGCAGTTCGTTTGAGCGACAGCGGTCCCCACGTCGTGGCCGAGGATCGCAATGAGAGGACTTGAAGCAACCCATGGCGAAGATCCTTAAGTTCGACGAGGACGCCCGTCGCGCCCTTGAGCGCGGCGTCAACAAGCTTGCCGACACGGTCAAGGTGACGATCGGCCCCAAGGGCCGCAACGTCGTCATCGACAAGAAGTTCGGCGCCCCGACCATCACCAACGACGGCGTCACCATCGCCCGTGAGGTGGAGGTCGACGACCCGTACGAGAACCTCGGCGCCCAGCTCGTCAAGGAGGTGGCGACCAAGACCAACGACATCGCGGGTGACGGCACCACCACCGCCACCGTGCTGGCCCAGGCGCTGGTCCGCGAGGGTCTGCGCAACGTCGCCGCCGGCGCGTCCCCGGCTGCCCTGAAGAAGGGCATCGACGCCGCCGTCAAGGCCGTGTCCGAGGAGCTCCTCGCGACCGCCCGCCCGATCGACGACAAGTCCGACATCGCCGCCGTGGCCGGCCTGTCCGCGCAGGACAAGCAGGTCGGCGAGCTCATCGCCGAGGCGATGGACAAGGTCGGCAAGGACGGTGTCATCACCGTCGAGGAGTCCAACACCTTCGGTCTGGAGCTCGACTTCACCGAGGGCATGGCCTTCGACAAGGGCTACCTCTCGCCGTACATGGTCACCGACCAGGAGCGTATGGAGGCCGTCCTCGAGGACCCGTACATCCTGATCCACCAGGGCAAGATCTCCTCGATCCAGGACCTGCTGCCGCTGCTGGAGAAGGTCATCCAGGCCGGTGCCTCCAAGCCGCTGCTGATCATCGCCGAGGACGTCGAGGGCGAGGCCCTGTCGACCCTGGTCGTCAACAAGATCCGCGGCACCTTCAACGCCGTGGCCGTCAAGGCCCCCGGCTTCGGTGACCGCCGCAAGGCCATGCTCGGCGACATCGCCACCCTCACCGGTGCGACCGTCATCGCCGAGGAGGTCGGCCTCAAGCTCGACCAGGCCGGTCTGGACGTGCTCGGCACCGCCCGCCGGGTGACCGTCACCAAGGACGACACCACCCTCGTCGACGGTGGCGGCAAGTCCGAGGACGTCACCGGCCGCGTTGCCCAGATCAAGGCCGAGATCGAGTCCACCGACTCCGACTGGGACCGCGAGAAGCTCCAGGAGCGCCTCGCCAAGCTCGCCGGTGGCGTCTGTGTCATCCGTGTGGGCGCGGCCACCGAGGTCGAGCTCAAGGAGAAGAAGCACCGTCTGGAGGACGCCATCTCCGCGACCCGCGCCGCGGTCGAGGAGGGCATCGTCTCCGGTGGTGGCTCCGCTCTGGTGCACGCCGCCAAGGTGCTGGAAGGCTCCCTCGGCAAGGAGGGCGACGAGGCCACCGGTGTCGCCGTCGTCCGTCGCGCCGTCGTCGAGCCGCTGCGCTGGATCGCGGAGAACGCCGGCCTGGAGGGCTACGTCATCACCGCGAAGGTCTCCGAGCTGGAGAAGGGCAACGGCTTCAACGCCGCCACCGGCGAGTACGGCGACCTGGTCAAGGCCGGCGTCATCGACCCGGTGAAGGTCACCCGCTCCGCCCTGGAGAACGCCGCGTCGATCGCCTCGCTGCTGCTGACGACCGAGACCCTGGTCGTCGAGAAGCCCGCGGAGGAGGAGGCGGCCGAGGCCGGTCACGGTCACGGGCACGCGCACTGACGCATAGCGCCGGGCAGCTCGCTGCCTGACGTACGAGACCCGGTCCCCGCGGTGTGCGGGGGCCGGGTCTTTCGTGGGTGAGGACGCGGACCGGGGGCGGTGCCCCGCCGCCGCGGCCGGTCCGAGCTGCCGGTCCGAGCTGCCGGCGCGGACGTCCGGCCGGAGGTCAGGCCGAGTGGTGCAGATGCTCGGGCCGTACGCGACCGGTGAACGGGCGGCCCCGGGCGTAGCGTTCGAGTTCGTCCAGGGCGTGGTCGGCCAGGCGGTGGAGTTCGGTGCCCAGCGACCCCGCCACATGCGGCGTCAGCAGGACGTTCGGCAGCTCGTACAACGGCGAATCCGAGGGCGGGAGTTCGGGTTCGGTGACATCGAGGACGGCCTGTAGACGGCCGGTGACCAGCTCGGCGAGCAGGGCCGTCCCGTCGACCAGGGAGCCGCGGGCGGTGTTGACCAGGGTGGCGCCGTCGGGCAGCAGGGCCAGTTCGCGGGCGCCGAGCAGATGGCGGGTGGCGGGCAGCTGCGGGGCGTGCACGGTCACCACGTCGCTGCCGGCGCAGAGGGCGTCGAGCGGGGCCGGTGTCACGCCGAGCCGGGCGGCCTCGGCGGCGTCCACGTACGGGTCGTACAGCAGGACGCGCAGATCGAACGGGCGCAGCAGCTCGATGACCCGGCGGCCGATGCGGGAGGCGCCGATGACGCCGATGGTGCGGCGGTAGTTTCCGGCGGTGGCGAGTTCGCGGTGCCAGTCGTGCGGGGTGCGCAGGCCCCGGTAGCGGTGGGCGGAGTGCAGCACGCGCTTGTTGGCGAAGAGGATCGCGGCGAGGGTGTATTCGGCGACCGGGAGCGCGTTGGCGTCGGCGGCCGAGGTGACGGCGATGCCGCGCTCCCAGCAGGCGTCGGTGAGGTGGTGTTTGACCGAGCCGGCGGCGTGGACGACGGCGCGCAGCCGGGGGGCCGCTGCCAGCACCCGGCCGGTGAGCGGCGGGGCGCCCCAGCAGGTGAGGAGGACCTCGGCGCCGGCGAGGGCGGCGGCGACCTCGGGGGTGGGGGTGGCCAGATCGTGTGCGACGAGGCGTGGGTCGGTGCGGGCGAGGGCCGTGAGGCGGGTGTGGTGGCGGGCATCGAGCAGCCGCTCGGCGATGCCGGGGCCCATCGACAGCAGCAACGTGGGCCGGACCGGCGGCATTTCCGCAGGTCCGGGGGCACCGTCAGGTCCGGGGGCGCTGTCAGAGGCGGGGGCACTGTCAGGGGTGGGGTGCATGGTGGGGAACGGTGCTCCTTCGCGGTCGCCCGGCCGGCCGGACCGCGGCCGAGCCTAGAGGAGCGAATCCGCCACCATCCAGCCCCGGCCGGAGAACGGCGGTCCTGGCCCCGGCCGGTGCACGTCACCGCCCGTCACCGCACGCCACGGCCCCACGCCACCGCGACCCGCATCGGAGAGACGCCCCGCGACGTCACCGCTCCTTGGCCGCGCAGGAAGCGACACCGCCTCAGCGCGGCCCGTACTTCCGGCCCGTACGGGACGTCATGCTCCCCAGCACCCCACGGGGCGCCAGCTTCACGGCGCCCATGAGCGCCTTGTACCGAGGGTCGGGAATGGAGAGCGACTTCCCCCGCGTCAGGTCCTTCATCGCGGCATCGACGAGCTTGTCGGCGTCCAGCCACATCCACCCGGGGATGTTGTCCGTCCCCATCCCGGCCCGCTGGTGGAACTCGGTCCGTACGAACCCCGGGCACAGCGCCATCAGCCGCACCCCGCTGCCCGCCAGATCCCGCGCGGCCCCCTGCGTGAACTGCACGACCCACGCCTTGCTCGCGCCATAGGTGCCGCGCGGTACGAACGCCGCCACCGAGGCCACATTGACCACCGCGCCCCGCCGCCGGTCCCGCATTCCGCGCACCCCGGCCGTGGTCAGCCGCAGCACGGCCTCACAGTGCACCTTCAGCATCGTCAGCTCGTCGGCCATCGAGACTTCGAGGTACTCGCCCTTGTTGCCGAAGCCGGCGTTGTTCACCAGCAGATCCACCGGGTGTTTGGTGTCCGACAGCCGCGCCTCGACGGCCGCGATGCCCTCCTCGGTGGACAGATCGGCGCTGAGCACCTCGGCCTCGATGCCGTGCCGGTCGTGCAACTCGGTGGCCTGCTCGTGCAGTCGCTTCTCGTCGCGCGCGACCAGCACCACGCTATGGCCGTCGCTCGCCAGCCGCCGGGCGAACGCCGCGCCGATGCCCGCCGTCGCTCCCGTGATCAATGCAGTCGTCATACGGGCACGCTATCCGCCCCGGGCACGACGCCCGAGCCCCTCCCCCCGGCGGCGCGGCCGCGCGCGCACGACGAGCGTCACGCCTTGCGGCAACCGGCCCTGGGGGCCTGCGGCAACCGGCCCTGAGGCCTGCGGCAACCGGCTCTGAGTGCCTGTGGGTCCCGGCTCTGACGGCCCGTCGCCCCCGGCTGGTACGGCTCGCCCCCGGCCCCCGGGGCGCCGCCCCGCCCGGCTCCCCGAGCCGTGCAGCCCCCCTACCGGCCGCGGCTCAATCCCCCGCCCGCCCCGCATACTTCAGCGCCGTGAGCCGCGCCTCCTCCGGGAGCGCCGCGCCCGCCGCCAGCAGCCGCGGCAGCAGCTCCCGCCGGAGGGTCAGGGCCCGGAACATCAGCTCGATCGTCACCTCGTGATGTGGGCGGTGCACCACCTCGACGGCGTCCCCCGCGCGGATCTCGCCCGGCTCGATCACCCGCAGATACGCGCCGGGCACCGCAGCCTGGATGAACCGTTTGTTCCAGCCGTGCTCACCGAGCCACCCGTGGAACGTGCGGCAGGGGATACGCGGCGAGGTGACCTCCAGCAGGAGCTGCGGGCCGACCCGCCAGCGCTCACCGACGCGGGCGCCGGTGACCTCGACGCCCGAGGTCGTGAGGTTCTCGCCGAAGACCCCGTTGGCCAGCTCGCGGCCCAGCTCCCGCTGCCAGTCGTCCAGATCCTCCCGCGCATAGGCGTAGACGGCCTGGTCGTCGCCGCCGTGAAAGCGCAGATCGACCACCGTGTCGCCGGCCAGCCCGCTGCCTCCGGTGCCCTTGGGACCGGGGGCGGTGACCGCCACCGGGCCGTCCACGGGCCGTTTGTCGATGCCCGTGCCGCCCTCGGCATCGGTGTGCTCGGACGGGGTGGGCCGTCCCAGGTTCACGGTCAGCAGCTTCATATGGCGCTCCGTTGCTCGATCGGCATGATCCGTGGAAGGGCCCGCCGGGCGTTCCCGGTGCACGTGTGCCCTCGATCCCTGGCCCACGCCGGCCCTCCCGCCCAAAAGCTTCGACTTCATTTTGCCCGGTCAACCCAAGACGCGCTTATGCTTAAATCATGATCGAGGCCCGTCATCTCCGTGTGCTGCGCGCCGTCGCCAGGACCGGCTCGTTCTCCGCCGCCGCGCGCGAGCTGGGCTGCACCCAGCCGGCCGTCAGCCAGCAGATGAAGGCCCTGGAGCAGTCCGCCTGCACCCCGCTGCTGGTCCGTGCGGGCCGCGAGATGCGGCTGACCCAGGCGGGCGAGGCGCTCGTCCGGCACGCCGTCGGCATCCTGGCCGGGCTCACCGCCGCCGAGGAGGAGATCGCGGCCATCGCGGGCCTGCGGGCGGGCCGGGTGCGGCTGGTGTCCTTCCCCTCCGGCAGCTCGACGCTGGTGCCGACCGCCCTGGCGAAGATGCGCGCCGCACACCCGGGGACCCGCGTCTCGCTGGTCGAGGCCGAGCCGCCGCGCTCGATCGAGATGCTGCGCAACGGCGACTGCGAGATCGCGCTGGCCTTCCGCTATCCGGAGGTGCGCGGCGCGGACCCGGCGGCCGGGGCGGAGTGGGACGACCTGGTGGTGCGGCCGATCCTGGCGGACCGGCTGATCGGCCTGGTCCCGGACGGCCACCGGCTGGCGAAGGCGGGTGCCGCGCACTTCGCCGAGCTGGCCGACGAGGCCTGGATCGCGGGCTGTCCCCGCTGCCGCAGGCATCTCGTGGAGGTCTGCGAGAGTGCGGGCTTCACCCCGCGCATCGACTTCGCCACCGACGATTATCCGGCGGTGATCGGCCTGGTCGGCGCCGGCCTGGGAGTCGCCGCGCTGCCGGAACTCACCCTGGAGTCGGTACGCCCCAAGGGTGCCACGGCGATACGGATGGAACCCGCCGTGCACCGCGAGATCGTCGCGCTCACGCTGCCGGACCTGGCACATGTCCCCGCCGTCGAGGCCACGCTCGACCGGCTGGCGGATGCCGCGGGGCGCTGAGAGACCCGAGCCCGCCCGTACCCGGCCGCGGCTCCTGTCGGCCCATCGTTGCGCCGGAAACCCCTGCCCCTGCCCCTGTCCGTACGGCCCGCCGGGTCCATCGGGTCCGACGTACGGCCTGTTCGCACCGTCCTGGCCTCGCACGGCAGCAATCCGGCCACCACCCTGCGGGCACACAACCGTGCAGCCATGCAGGAACGTTTCTTCAGGGGTGATGCACTCCTGAAGCTCAGGCGCCGGGGACGCCCGTGGGACCGGTCATGGAGGACGCGGGGACCAGCCGGTGGCGGGCCCGGCCCATGAGCTCCTCGCGTTCATCCTCCGTCAGGCCGCCCCACACCCCGTAGGGCTCGCGGACGGCCAGGGCATGCGCCGCGCACTCGGCCCGTACCGGGCAGCGCATGCAGACCTCCTTCGCCGATGTCTCACGCGCGCTGCGGGCCGCTCCGCGCTCACCCTCGGGATGGAAGAAGAGCGAGCTGTCCACACCGCGGCAGGCGGCGAGCAACTGCCAGTCCCAGAGATCTGCGTTGGGGCCCGGGAGGCGGGAGAAATCTGCCATTGCTTGTCCCCTCGAAGCGGTGCTGATTCGGGCTCGGTGCTCACGACGGTACATCTACTGTCGAAGTAGATGTAAATATGACTCATTGCGAATCTAGTCATAGTCACCATGAAAATGGAAGAAAGAGAGCCAAATAGGGCATAGGGTGCACGCGCGGATGCCGTTCGCCCGACGAGTCGTCTGTGTATCCGGCTCCTCACGGAGCGTGTTGAACTCGGTCGCCGAAGCCGTAACTCTTTCGGGTGACCGTCGTTGAGAGTGCGGAGGCGGTTGGCAGAGGTAGTCGTCGGGCAGATGTCCGAGGCCGCCAATCGCACAGGTGACGATACGTACCAGCCTGGAGGCTCAAGGTGACGCGCATCAGCTGCGGAGGGCGGTCATGACATCCGTCCTCGTCTGCGACGACTCCCCGCTTGCCCGAGAGGCGCTCCGTCGGGCGGTTGCGACCGTGCCCGGCGTCGAGCGTGTGACGACCGCGGCCAACGGCGAGGAAGTCCTCCGCCGCTGGGGCGCCGATCGCTCGGATCTGATTTTGATGGACGTACGGATGCCCGGTCTCGGCGGTGTCGAGACCGTGCGCCGGCTGCTGTCCGCCGATCCCGGCGCCCGGATCATCATGCTCACGGTGGCCGAGGATCTGGACGGTGTCGCGCTCGCGGTCGCCGCCGGTGCCCGCGGCTATCTGCACAAGGACGCTTCGCGCGCCGAGCTGCGGGCGACGGTGACCCAGGCGCTCGCTGACCCGACGTGGCGGCTCGCCCCGCGCCGGCTGCGGTCCGCCGAGATGGGCGCCGCGCCCACGCTCACCGCGCGGGAGATCCAGGTGCTGGAGGGCATGAGCCACGGCCGTTCGAACGCCGAGATCGGCCGTGAGCTGTTCCTGTCGGAGGACACGGTCAAGACCCACGCCCGGCGCCTTTTCAAGAAACTCGGCGCCTCCGACCGGGCGCATGCGGTGGCCCTGGGCTTCCGCTGGGGACTGGTCCGCTAAGGCGTTGTGACGTGCAGCGATGCGGGGGAGTGAAGATCCCCGCCCGCCGGGTGGCGGGCGGGGTGGCGAGGTGCCCCGCAAGCCGCCGCGTCCGCCGGCGGTCCGATTCGCCGCGCGGTGCCGCATCCTTGAGGTATGGAGTTCCTCGGGGACGGGTCGGTCGGGCACGAGGGGAGGGCGCAGGACATGACAGCCGGCGCACCTGCCGCGCATAACGCTTCTGTGCACAAGTACGGACCTGATGCCGCGGATCGTGCGGCGCCAAGGCACCATGGTCCGATGCGTGATGACGGGAAGCAGGAAATCGGCGCTCTCGTCGCACGTGCCGTCGAGGGTGACCAGCGGGCCACCCACGACCTTCTGGCTCATGTGCACCCCCTTGCGCTGCGCTACTGCCGCACCCGGCTGTCGAGGCTGCCGGGTGACGCGCGGCACTTCGTCGAGGACCTGGCGCAGGAGGTGTGTGTTGCGGTGCTCTGTGCGCTGCCGCGCTACCGCGACACCGGCAAGCCCTTCGAGGCGTTCGTCTTCGCCATCGCCGGCCACAAGGTCGCCGATCTGCAGCGGGCCGCGATGCGGCATCCGGGCAGCACGGCCGTGCCGTCCGACGAGATGCCCGAGCAGCCGGACGACTCCCTCGGCCCGGAGGAGCGGGCGCTGCTGAGCAGCGACGCCGAGTGGGCCAAGAAGCTGCTGGCGAATCTTCCGGAGAACCAGCGCGAGCTGGTCCTGCTGCGGGTCGCCGTCGGGCTGACGGCCGAGGAGACCGGGCAGATGCTGGGGATGTCGCCCGGTGCGGTGCGGGTCGCCCAGCACCGTGCGCTGAGCAGGCTGCGGGCGCTCGCCGAGCAATAGCAGATCCCGCTGCCCACGGCGGGATTTCGCCGTAGAAATGCACAAGTGACAAGGCCCTCATCGCTCGTGGATTGGGACACTTCCTTAGGCCGTTAGCATGGGAGTCCGCGCTGAGGCAAGAGCATTGGGGAAGGTGTCATGAGTGACAACGTCGACGGTATGCCCGCCAAATTCGCCATGCTCGGGCTGACATACGACGACGTGCTGCTGCTGCCCGGTGCGTCGGAGGTGCTGCCGAACGCGGTGAGCACCGCGTCCCGGGTCTCGCGCAACGTCACGGTGAACATCCCGCTGCTGTCCGCGGCGATGGACAAGGTCACCGAGGCACGGATGGCCATCGCCATGGCGCGGCAGGGCGGCGCGGGCGTACTGCACCGCAACCTGTCCATCGAGGACCAGGCCAACCAGGTCGACCTGGTCAAGCGCTCCGAGTCCGGCATGGTCACCGACCCGATCACGGTCCGCCCGGATGCCTCGCTCGCCGACGCCGATGCGCTGTGCGCCAAGTTCCGGATCAGCGGTGTGCCGGTCACCGACGCCGCGGGCAAGCTGCTGGGCATCGTGACCAACCGCGACATGGCCTTCGAGATGGACCGCAGCCGTCAGGTCCGCGAGGTCATGACGCCGATGCCGCTGGTCACCGGCAAGGTCGGCATCTCCGGCGAGGACGCCATCGAGCTGCTGCGCCGCCACAAGATCGAGAAGCTGCCGCTGGTCGACGACGCGGGCGTGCTCAAGGGCCTGATCACCGTCAAGGACTTCGTCAAGGCGGAGAAGTACCCGAACGCCGCCAAGGACGCCGAGGGCCGGCTGGTCGTCGGCGCCGCGGTGGGCGTCGGCGACGCGGCGTACGACCGGGCGCAGGCGCTGGTCGAGGCCGGTGCCGACTTCCTCGTCATCGACAGCGCGCACGGCCACAGCCGCGGCATCCTCGACATGATCGCCAAGGTCAAGTCCAACATCAGCGTCGATGTCGTCGGCGGCAACGTCGCCACCCGTGACGGCGCCCAGGCGCTGATCGACGCGGGTGCTGACGGCATCAAGGTCGGCGTCGGCCCCGGCTCCATCTGCACCACCCGCGTCGTGGCCGGCGTCGGCGTCCCGCAGGTCACCGCCATCTACGAGGCGGCGAAGGCGGCGAACGCCGCGGGCGTGCCGCTGATCGGTGACGGCGGTCTGCAGTTCTCCGGTGACATCGCCAAGGCCATCGCGGCCGGCGCGGACACGGTGATGCTGGGCTCGCTGCTGGCCGGCTGCGAGGAGTCGCCCGGCGAGATGGTCTTCATCAACGGCAAGCAGTTCAAGTCGTACCGCGGCATGGGCTCGCTGGGCGCGATGCAGTCCCGCGGCCAGGGCCGCTCCTTCTCCAAGGACCGCTACTTCCAGGACAACGTGCTGTCCGAGGACAAGCTGGTCCCCGAGGGCATCGAGGGCCAGGTGCCCTACCGCGGCCCGCTCTCCTCGGTCGCCCACCAGCTCGTCGGCGGACTGCGCGCCTCCATGGGCTACGTCGGCTCCGCCGACATCCCCGAGCTCAAGGAGAAGGGCCACTTCGTCCGCATCACCTCCGCGGGCCTCAAGGAGAGCCACCCGCACGACATCCAGATGACGACCGAGGCGCCGAACTACACTCGGCGCTGACCTGCGCGTACGGCACTGCCCGTACGCGTGCACAAGCCCGCGGCCGCACCCCGGCCGCGGGCTTCGGTGTGTCGGGGATACTGGAACCGCAGACGTAGAGGGAAAGGCCACACACGTGACTGAGATCGAGATCGGGCGCGGCAAGCGCGGCCGCCGGGCATACGCATTCGACGACATCGCCGTCGTACCCAGTCGCCGCACCCGCGACCCGAAGGAGGTCTCGATCGCCTGGCAGATCGACGCCTACCGTTTCGAGCTGCCGTTCCTGGCCGCTCCCATGGACTCGGTGGTCTCCCCGCAGACCGCGATCCGTATCGGTGAGCTGGGCGGCCTGGGCGTCCTCAATCTGGAAGGCCTGTGGACCCGGTACGAGGACCCGGAGCCGCTGCTCGCCGAGATCGCGGAGCTGGACGGGGCCGCGGCCACCAAGCGGCTCCAGGAGATCTACGCCGCGCCGATCAGGGAAGAGCTGATCGGGCAGCGGATCAAGGAGGTGCGGGACGCGGGCGTGGTGACCGCCGCCGCGCTGTCGCCGCAGCGTACGGCGCAGTTCTCCAAGGCCGTCGTCGACGCGGGCGTGGACATCTTCGTCATCCGCGGTACGACCGTCTCCGCCGAGCACGTCTCCTCGGCGGCCGAGCCGCTGAACCTCAAGCAGTTCATCTACGAGCTGGACGTCCCGGTCATCGTCGGCGGCTGCGCCACGTACACCGCGGCGCTGCACCTGATGCGTACCGGCGCGGCCGGTGTGCTGGTCGGCTTCGGCGGCGGCGCCGCGCACACCACCCGTAACGTCCTGGGCATCCAGGTCCCGATGGCGACCGCGGTCGCCGATGTCGCGGCCGCCCGCCGCGACTACATGGACGAGTCCGGCGGCCGCTACGTCCACGTCATCGCCGACGGCGGCGTGGGCTGGTCCGGCGACCTCCCGAAGGCGATCGCCTGCGGTGCCGACGCCGTGATGATGGGTTCCCCGCTGGCCCGCGCCACGGACGCGCCCGGCCGCGGCCACCACTGGGGCATGGAGGCGGTCCACGAGGACGTGCCGCGCGGCAAGCGGATGGACCTCGGTGCGGTCGGCACGACGGAGGAGGTGCTGCTGGGGCCGTCCACGGTCCCGGACGGCTCGATGAACTTCTTCGGTGCGTTGCGCAGGGCGATGGCGACGACCGGGTACTCGGAGCTGAAGGAGTTCCAGCGGGTGGAGGTGACCGTCGCTCCGCGGCGGTAGTTCCCACGTTGCCGGGTGACCCCGTCGTTGTGCTTTCTGTGGTTTTTTCCCGCCTTCGGCGGGGGCGGGGTTGGTTGTGTGGGGTGGGTCCCGATGTGGGTGGTGGGTGCCGGTGGCGGGGCCGGAGGGGTGGGTGTGCGGACTGCTTCGCTTTACGTCCGCAC
>NZ_JBSHBP010000114.1:0-13533 GCF_053612065.1 Streptomyces sp. NPDC054765
GTCTCCCCGGTCTGCTCGCAGATCTGCTTGGCCCGCAGCGGCACGTCCGTTCTGGCCAGCAGGGCGAGCACGGGCCAGTCACCCTCCGCAGGCACCTCGCCGGTCGCCAGGTTGACCACTGGCGGGACGGGCGCGGACAGATCGTCCGGATTCGCATCCCCGGAGAGGGACGACTCGAACTGCAGCACTGGAGAGATGTGTTCGCCACCCAGAGTGGCCAGGGTCTCCCGGGTGATCTCCAGCCGGGACAGCTCGTCCTCGGCAGCCGCGATCTGCACGTTCAGCGCGGCCAGCTCGCCCTGCAACCTCTCCACCCGGACCCGGGCCGCTTCCTCACGCTCCTTCAGCAACGCGAACAGCTCCTGCTCCACCCGTGCCTCCCGGATGCCGTCGACGCTGACGCTGTGCTTGCCGAGAATGTCATCCGCCCTGGTCGGAGGCCTACACCGGACCTCACAGTCGTCGGCCGCGGTCGCTCGAGTCGGCGCTCTCGCGTTGCCGGTGGTCCACGCGTCATGATGACCGATCGTGCTGCTACGACTGGCCTACCTCGGTGTGACGAATGCGTTCGCGGTGCTGCGTCTGCTGCCGGTGAGCGACCGGGACAAAGATGTAGAGATCCTCGCCCTGCGCCATCAGATCGCGGTCCTGGAACGCCAACTCGGCAAGAGAAAGGTCCGGTTCAGCTCAAGCGACCGGGCGTTCCTGGCGGCGCTGCTACACCGCATGCCGTTACCCGCCCTGCGGCGTGTGCGGCTGCTCGTGCGTCCTGACACGGTGCTGCGCTGGCATCGCGACCTCGTCACACGCCACCATGCCGCGTTATCGCGACCCCAGCGACCTGGTCGACCTCGTACGGTGCGCTCCATCCGGATTCTGGTGCTGCGTCTGGCGAGGGAGAACCCACAGTGGGGGTACAGGCGTCTGCACGGTGAGCTGCTCGTGCTGGGAGTGAAGGTGGGCGCCTCCACTGTCTGGGAAATCCTGAAGGAGGCAGGCATCGACCCGGCGCCCGAGCGGAACGCCAGTACCTGGGCCAACTTCCTTCGCAACCAGGCTGATGCCCTGCTGGCCTGCGACTTCATGGAAAAAGTCGCCCTGTCGGGGATACGGATGTACGTGCTCGTGGTGATCGAACACGGCAGTCGCCGGATCCGCGTCCTAGGCGCCACCACGCATCCGAACGCATCCTGGGTAGCGCAAGCGGCGAAGAACCTCGTCACGGACCTTGAAGACCTCGGCTGCCGGGCACGGTTCATGATCCGGGACAGGGACGGGAAGTTCCCCGAACTGTTCGATGCCGTCCTCAAGGACGCAGGGATCGACGTCGTCCTCAGCGGCATCCAGATGCCAAGGATGAACTCGATCATGGAAAGGTGGATACAGACCTGTCGCCGCGAGCTCCTGGACCGGACGTTGATCTGGAACCAGCGGCATCTCCTCCACACCCTGCGCGAGTTCGAGCAGTTCTACAACGGACACCGACCACACCAGGGCATCGCAAACGCCAGACCGCTGCACCCCTTGCCCCCGCCAATCGACGATCCGGACACGTTAGCCCGCCTCGACATACGCCGACACGATCGCCTCGGCGGCATCCTCCACGAATACCAACACGCGGCGTGACCTGCACGGACGAGGTTTCCGGCAAGGGCAGGGAGGAACCCTTCTGCTGTCGGGACGTCAGTTCACATTTGCAGCTGCATACATGAGGTTGATGCGCATGCCGCCCCAGAGCCACCAGTAGGGACGGCAATCCGTCCACGGTCGTCCGGAGGAAGGCCATGAGGCGTTGTCCGCCACGGCGTACCGCGCCGTGGCGCATGCTCAACCCTGCTCTTCGTACTCGACGTGCAGCGTCCGGGCGAGGTGGGCGCGGTACGCCACGGCCGCGGCATCCGACTCGTGACGGGAGACCACGATGGCCGGGTATCCGGAATGGTCCGGGTAGGGGAGCAGCAGTTCGCCGGGACCCACGGTCTGCACCACGTAGTCCACCTGCGGGTCGTTACGCACCGAGTCCAAGCCGTGTACCTGCTTCATCCGTCCTCCGCTGCCGACCGGCACCTCATAGACCGCCACGTGACCGACCAGTGCCGGCTCCTCACGCCAGCAGAGCGGTTCCCGGCCGAGGTGGATGCGCAGCGCCTCGGCGGCCAGGTCGATCCCGGTGCTGAAGTGGACGAGGTGGTGCGTAAAGCCCCCGCCGCCGAGGCGCGCGCCCATCTCCAGCAGCACCGGCCGCACCCCACCGACCAGCCGCAGTTCGGTATGCGTGGTGCCTTCCGTGATGCCGAAGGCGTCGTGGGCGCCGATCACCTCCGCCTCGATCGCGGTGAGTATCTCGGTGGGCAGTTGGGCGGGGGCCCTAAACATGGTCTCCTCGAAGTAGGGTCCCGCCAGTTCCCCCTTCCAGCTGATGCCACAGACCCGTACCTGCCCGTGGTGCACGAGGGATTCGGCGGAGACCTCCGGCCCGTCCAGGTACTCCTCGACCAACACACCGGTTTCCGGGGTCGGTCCGTCGGCGACCCCCAGGTGGTGAGTTTCGATGAGCTTCCATGTGCGGGCCACGGCCTGCTCAAGGCTGTCCTTGTCATCCACACGGATCACACCGAGGCTGGAGTGGCCGTTCGCCGGCTTGACCACGACGGGGAACCGCAAGGTCAGCGCGTCGGTCCAGCCGTCCGGATCCTCGATGACCACGAAGCCGGGCACGCCCAGACCCGCCTCCAGCAGGTGATGGCGCATGCTGCGCTTGTCGCGCACCACGGCCGCCGCCTCCTCGGTCAGGCCCGTGAGGCCCAGCTCCCGAGCGGCGCGCGCCACGAACGGCACGACCCTCTCGTTGCCCGCCATGATTCCGTCGAAGGGCTCCCGCCGGTAGCGGTCGGCGAGCGCGGACAGCGCACCTTCCGGGTCTTCGTCGATGTCCAGTGGCAGCAGTTCGACCACCGCGTCGGCCCGCCCAGCGGACTCCGCCGAGTCGTCCCCCCTGGGGACGAGGATCAGGTCGATACCGGCGCGCTTGGCTGCTTCGAACACCCAGGGGAACACGGACAACTGACCGACGAGGACGAGTTTCGGGCGCTGCGGCATGACGGTTCTCCAAGGTTAGGTTGCTTGGGCGGGTTCGGACAAAGCGCGTCGGCCGGTACAGTCCTGCGTGGGGTCATCCCGGCGATCACGGAGCCGCGGAACACACAGGTGGCGTATGTCTCCACGTTTCGTGTGAATTCCTCGAACCGCACCGGGGTGTGGCCCAGCGCGGTGATCAGCCTGCGGAAAGAGTCACGCTCCTCTTCCAAGCCTTTGCGGACGCTGCTGACAAAGATTCTCACGCTACGGTGTCTCCACTGCTGAAAGCTTCGCTTCCGAGCTTGACGTTCGACCTCGATTGGCTGAAGCGTGCTGCGCGCACCAAGCGCTGGAGGCGCGCGGCACGACGGGCACGGTTGTACTGGAGCCATGACCGTCATGAGGAGCACATGACCGGCGCGCTGCTCGGTCGCGCCGCGAACGGGCTTATCCCAGGCTCCCATTCGTAGGAGAACCGGCCGTTCACGCACGGGTGCTGCACGCGCAGCAGGTATCTCTCCGCCAGTTCCTCCAGCAGGTTCTCTGCCTGCTGCTCGCTGATCCCCAGGACCGCCGCGGCGATCGTTGGTGTGAGCCGGTCGGGGACGCCGGGCGACAGCAGTGCGTACGCCAGGGACCGTAGTTCGGCGGGCAGCGTCGCGAACGTCCGGTCGAAGCCGGCCCGTACGTCCAGCGGATCGCTGTCGGTGTCACCCGACGCGATAACCCAGGCGGTGGCCTGGCGGGCCGTCCAATGCGGGCGGCGGCGCAACTGCGCGGCGAGCGCGAAGAGCACGCCCGGCAGGCCCCGGCTGAGCCGGGTCAGCCGTCGCAGCCCTTCCGGGTCCATGGTGATGCGGTGTCTCGGCACGGAGGACTCCAGCAGGTGCAGCGAGTCGTCGAAGGAGAGTCCGGTCAGTTCGACATGGGCCGCCGACGAGGACACGAACAGTCGCTGTCGGCTGCCCATCAGCACGCCGCAGCCCGCGCCGGACGGCAGGAGCGGCGTCAGGTCCCGTACGTCGCACACGTCGTCGAGCACCACCAGGACACGGAGCTCGGCGGTCCAGGTACGGAACAACAGGCTCAGGTCGGTCGTGCTCAGCCGCAACTGCTCTTCGGTCGCGCCGAGTCCGAGGAGGAACGAGCGGAGGATCTCGGCTGGCCGCACCCGCCGGCCGGCGCCGTCCCGAAGGCGCGCGTAGAGCCGTCCGTCCGGATAGTGGCGGCTCGCCTTGTGCGCGGCGTGCAGGCACAGCTCGCTCTTGCCCGTGCCGGGGGCACCGCCCACGATCACGAGCGGCCGGTCCTGGCGCCCCTGGCCGGCCAGCACCGCAGTGATGCGCGCCAGCTGGTCGGCGCGTCCGGTCAGTCGCTCGCGCGGGGCAGGCAGATGGCGGGGCACACGCGTGGCGGCGGTCACGGCCGTGAGCCGACCGGCGGGATGCAGCAGCGCCTCGTCCGACATGAGCATGGCCGTGTGCAGGGCCTTGAGCTGGGGCGAAGGGTCAAGACCCAGCTCGGCGGCGATGTGCTCGCGCGCCCGCCGGTAGACCTGGAGCGCTTCCACCCGCCGGTCCATGCGGTAGAGGGCCGTCATCAGATTGCCCTGGGCCCGCTCGTCCGTCGGTTCCCGGCCGGCCATCGCCGCGAGTTCGCCAAACACCTCGTGGTGCCGGCCGAGGCGCAGGTCGGCTTCGATCCGCAGGTGGTAGGCGCTGGTACGCGACTCCTTGAGCCGGTCCGCCTCGGCCTGCAGCACGGGCCCCTTGCGCACGTCCACCAGGGCGTCGTCGCGCCACATCCGCAGCGCCGCGGCGGCCGTGTCGCGGGCCCGGGCGAAGTGCTCGTCACCGAACTCGGCGCGGGCACGGGCGAGCAACGGCTCGCACCGGAAGACATCCACGTGGTCGGCGGGCAGCGACAATTGGTAGCCGCCGTCGACCGTGGCGAGCAGCGGCCCGGTCGCGCGCACCGCGCCACCGCGCCGCGGGTTGCCCAGCGAGAACCTCTTCCTGAGCTGGTACACGTACGTCTGCAACGCGGTGTGTGCGCTGGCGGGCGGGTCGCCTTCCCACAGCTCGTCCATGAGGTACTCGAAGGGCACCACCCGGCCCGCGTTCAGCACGAGCATTGCCAGTGTCTGACGTACTTTCTGGGCGGCCGGTGCCATGTCGACGCCGTCATCGTCCCCGAAGGCCTGGAGAGGCCCCAGAAGATTGATTCTCATGAGATTCGCCCTAATTCATGTTCGTTCGGTCCCCGTCGGGCACGGTGATGGCGCCACCGCGCGGCCGGTCCGGGCCGGCGGTGAAGAGGTGCTAGGCCGCCCGGTGTCAGGAGTTTCCGGACCCGGCTGTGGCGGCCAGGGTGGGGTGGTGGCGGGCCACAATGTCGGGGAAGGAGCGGATCAGCCCCTTCATCACGTTGTCGCCGTAGAGGGCGAACAACGGGTTGCCGGCGACGTCGATGACTCCGTCGGCGCCCTCGACGTAGGGGCTGGGCAGTGGCTGCATTGTGGCGTCGAGCCGGGGATTGAAGAAGAAGGGAATGGAGTAGCGGTTGACGCCGGGGGCGGGCCGGACCACCCGGTGAAGGGTGGCGCGTACGTAGCCCCTTGTCGCCACCTCCAGCAGCTCTCCGAGGTTGACCACGAACGCCCCGGGGATCAACGGCACGTCGATGAACCGGCCCTCCTCGACTGCGACCTGAAGGCCGCCGTTGTCGTCCTGGACGAGGAGGGTCAGGAGCCCGAGGTCGTTGTGGATGCCGGTGCCCTGGCCGGGGCCGGTGTCCTCGCTCGTCTCCGTGGGGCCGGGGTAGTGCAGGAGTTTGAGGTGGATCTGGGGGTCCGGGGCGACCACGTCGTCCAGGAATCCGGCGGGGGCGGCCAGCGATTCGAGCATCAGCCGCAGCAACTGATGGGACAGTTCGCTCAGCCGGGTGATCCAGGACTCGATGGCCGGACGCAGCTCGGGCATCGCCTTCGGCCACTCGTTCGGGCCGATCAGGCACCGGTAGGCGGGGTCGTCGGGCGCGGGTGTGCGCACGGGCTGCTCCGGCCCGATGTCCAGCTGCCGGCGCTGGTCGGGGATGCCCTTGGTGTGTTCGCGGCCGAGTTCGGAGTAGCCGCGGAACAGGGGCGAGTCGAGGATGTTCAGCGCGAGCCGGTCGGGCTCGGGGAGGGCGAAGAACCGGCGGGTCAGTTCGAGCATGTCCTCGGCGTCCTCGACTCCGTGGCCGACGAGCTGGAAGAAGCCGACCTCGTGGATAGCCCGGCGCATCCGGTCCAGGAACTCCGCGCGGGTCTCCGGCGAACCGGCGGCGTCACGGAGGTCGAGCACGGGCAAGCGGTCGGTCATGTCAACTCCTGCTCATCACTGGCCTGGTAGGTCGTCGGGTCGCTCACGCCGGCGTCCCGGAACGCTTCCCGCCGCTCGGTGCAGGCGGCGCACCGCCCGCACTGCTGGGCGTCGCCCCTGAAGCAGCTCCAGGTCTCGGTCCAGGGGACGCCGAGCTTCTCGCCGAGCGACACGACGTCGCTCTTGCGGAGTCTGACCAGGGGCGCGGTCAGGTCCAGGTCCGGGTGTGCGTAGCCGCGGGTGGCGATCCGTTCCATGGCGAGGAAGGAGTCGATGAACGCGGCGTTGCTGTCGGGCGCGGCTTGGAGGTCGTCGACGACGCCTACGGCCACCGCCTCCGCCTTCTGGGCAACGGCGACCGCGAACGCGACGGACAGCAGGAGGGCATTGCGGTTGGGCACGACGTTCGGACTTCCGCCGGACGTGCCGGTTCCGTGGTCGGGCACGTCGACGGTCGGGTCGGTGAGCGAGGACCCGCTCAGGAGCCTGCCGACGGGGCTGAGGTCGACGACCTCGTGCGGCACCCCGAGCCTTCGAGCCGCCTTCGCGGCGAACTCGTGCTCGACGAGATGACGCTGGCCGTAGTTGACGGACAACAGGTGAAGGGCGTGTCCTTCCGCGTGGAGGTGGTACGCCATGGTGACCGAGTCCAGGCCTCCGGACACGATCGCGACAGTTTTCGGCATACGTCGCCTTTCGGTAAACGAAGGGGATGAAGAATCAGGGCAGGTGCACTGAGCTCCGGGTAAGCGGTGGTCGTCACGCCGCCGACGTGGCAGGGACGCTCAGCCGGTCCGTCCGGTGGCCCTTGCGGTAGGTCAGCTCGACCTCGGGCCGCGCACCGTCCAGCTTCGTGGTGATGGTGCGCTCGTCGCTCCATCCGACCAGGCGGTACTCGTCGCCGCCGAGTGCCACCAGCGGGAAGAGGTGGTCCTGGGGAGAGCGGACAGCGAGGCCCCTGCTGGTGTCCTCGATGCTGAACGAGGCCTGCGGCTGCGGGCCGGTGAGCGACCCGAACACCTCGGTCTCCAGAAGGTGTTCCGGTGCCTCGAACGAACACCGAGCGGCTTTGCGCTCCTGCTCGGTAGTGGTCAGGGCCGGACGGTTGCAGAGCACGTCCGAGCTGTTGAAGTAGTCGGCCCATTCCGCAGGGAAGAGTTCCGCGAGTTCCCGGGTGACCAGCACGTCCACGACGAGATGGACGCGGTGCTCGGTACCGACGTTCTGGATCTGGTGCTTGCGGCTGAAGTCGCCGAACCAGAACTCACCGGGCTGCCAGCGGTGGATCGCTCCGTCGAGGTCGAGGAATGCCTCTTCCTGGGTGATGACGGGCATGTGCAGCCGGGCCATACCCCAGTCCGGGGCGAACTTGGGGTCGGAGTGGGGGTATCCGATGACTCCGGGGCCGAGATCCATGAAGCGGGCGGCGTACAGGGGGCCCGGGATCGAGCGCAGGGTCTCGCGCACGTACGGCATGTGGTCCAGCCACTCGGTGTCGGCGAACTCCACGCTGCCGGGACCGCCCGGGTCGGTACGTGTCTTGTCGCCGCCGGGGCTGCGCACCGCGAGGCAGCGCCAGTCCTGCTCGGCCCACCTGGACACACGTCCGTTGGTGTACGAGCTCTGCTCGTCCCACAGGTGGTCGCGGGCCGTCATGAGGTCGGCCAACAGCCGGTCGGCGTCGAGCGTGGGGAGCAGCCGCACCGCTTCCGCGGGCGTCGAGGACTCCTGTGCGTTCATAATGATTCTTTCCTGACGAGGGGACGGAGTTCCTGGGTGCGCCTGGAGCGGCGACTGTTGTCACGCACGGAGCAGGTCGAACAGCTCGCTCCGAAGGCCGGGGTCCGTGCCGAACTCGCCGCGGTACGCGGTCGATGTCATCTGCGCGGGGGCCTTGATGCCGCGCATCGACATGCACAGGTGCTCGCCCTTCGCGATGACCGCGACGTCCGGGGTGCCGGACCGGGTGCTGATCTCCAGCGCGATCTGGTCCACGAGACGCTCCTGGACCTGCAGCCGGTGCGCGTACTGGTGGGCGACCCGGGCGAACTTCGACAGGCCGAGCAGTTGCCCCGCAGGTCGGTAGGCGATGGTCACGGAGCAGTTGAACGGCAGGAGATGGTGCTCACACAGCGACCACACCTGGATGTCCGAGACGACGACGAGCTGACTCGTGCCGATGGACTCGAAGAGTGTGCCGAGGGAACCCGGCTCGTAGTTGATGAACTCGCGCCACCAGCGGGCGAACCGCGCGGGTGTGTCGCGCAGTCCGTCGCGGTTCGGGTCCTCGCCGATCTCTTCCAGCAACTGACGGGCGAGCCCGACCAGCGGGTCCTCGGTCGTCACCGGCGCCGACGGGTCAACGACGCGGTCCACTTTTGTCACCGTCATGCGGTCATCTCTCTTCTGGCTTCGGAATGATGGATGTCACGGCCGGTATTCGGCCCATGTCTTGGGGGTTTCCGAGACACGTACGCAGGTCAGTTCGGGAAGCTCCGTGGACCAGGTCTTGTAGATCCAGGCGGCCATGTGCTCGGCCGTCGGATTGTTATCCATCACATCGTTCAGATGCCGATGGTCCAGGTAATTGTCGAGCCACACCTTGAATGCGGACAGTTCTCCGTAGTCCCGGACGAAGCCCACGGGCAACAGATCTGCGTCCTCGGCTCCGAGTTCCAGCTCGATCACATAGTTGTGTCCGTGCAAGCGGGCACACTGATGCTCGGGTGCGAGGCCGGCGAGCTGATGGCTGGCCGAGAATTCGAATTTTTTCGTGATGTGAAAGGTCATCGATTCGAGTTCCGTTCTTGTTTGCGCGCTGTTGCTCATACGCCGCGTGTGTCGTCCCACAACAAGGTGTGCAGTCGGGTCGTCAGATTCCAGCCGCGCTCCACCACTGCGTCGGCCAACTCACCCATGTGTTTGGTGACATCGTCAGCGGTCCGCCCGATCGGCATGATCCACACCGAGGTCAGGTCGAAAGCCTCGACCAGCTCGGCCACCTCATCGAGATCGCGATGGTTCTGGCAGACGAATTTGAAGGTGCTGCTTGGCAGTGCCGAGAGACTGGCGAGAGCGTCGGGGACGATCCTGCGTTTCAGGGAGTCGCCCGAGTGCGACAGCTTCGGTGAGACGTTGAATCGGACGCCGGCGGACACGAGTTCGGGGTGCGCGGCATGTGTGCCGTTCGTCTCGATCTCGATCTCTTTGCCGCGTTCGGTCAGTGCTGCCACCAGAGGAACAAGCCGCTCCTGCTGGCCCAGGGGCTCGCCGCCGGAGATCACGATGAGGTCGGTCCCGAACTTCAGCAGTTCCGCGAGGACGTCGTCGACCGGGCGGCGGTGCAGTTCCTTGCGCGGATCGTGGGCGACTCCGGTGTCACCGACTCCGGTCCAGTCCCACGTGTAGGGCGTATCGCACCACGAGCACGACAGATTGCACCCGCCGAGCCGCAAAAATGCGCACCTGCGCCCCATCGACCGACCCTCGCCCTGGACGGTCGGACCGAAGATTTCGTTGACTACGAGATCCTGCTTCATGGGTGCCCCGTTCCCTAAGAATCGGACGGAGCGACGGCCGCCGGTTTCTGCGCCTGCACGATGAACCAGTGCCGGCGCAGCCGGACGCGCTGGTCAACGGTCGCCGCATCGACATATCGCTCGAATGCTTCCTTGTCGGCTGCCGGGTCATAGTCCTCAAGAATCGGCACCTGCTGCAGAAACGTGTCGAGATCGCCGGGCGAGTGGTAGAACTCCTCGAACCGGAAAGACTGACTGTTCGTCACGACGAGGCCGACGGCGAAGAGTTCTCGCGCGACCTGCTCTGCCAGTGGCCGACCGTTCCAGCTTCCAAAGTCCTGGCCGCGACCGAACGTCTCCTTCAGCTCGCGCGCGTCCTGCTCCCCGATGCCCATGTACACCACGGATCCACCGGGGCAGAGCACCCGCTCGAATTCGCCGACGATCAGCGGGCCGCGGCGGGAGGTGACCACGTCGGTGGTCCCGTCGGGCAGCCCGGTGTGGGTCGCGTCGCGCAGCTCGAACGCGACGTGCGACAGGCCTGCCTCTTCTCGGTATCGCTCGGCAACCTCCAGCATCGACGGCGACAGATCGATGCCGGTCACGGCGCCGTAAGCCGAAGAGGTCTGCAGCAGTCGGCGCCCGTCGGCGCAGCCGACATCCAGCAGCCGGGCCTGCGGCGCCCCCAGTGCGGCCACCAGTTCGTCGAAGACGGCGTCCGGACGGCCGTCGGGAAATACGTCGGTGCTCTGCGCATCGCTGAAGTAGCCACCGAACCGCTCGGCCACCCGGGAGTAGAACTCCGCGTCCATCGTCATCGGCCGTGCACCTTCCCCTGAGCCACGGTCGAAAAGAACTCCGGCAGCGCACACACCGGTTGCCCCCTCTTCCGCACAATTTCACTGACATGATCTGCGGCTGCCATTTCGAACCACTCCTTGACCATCATTTACATGTCGCTTCCTGGTGGGAAGTAGGCACTTCGAAGTGCGTAAGGCACCCGCGGGTGAGAGGAAAGGTCCATGGCAACGATGACGGCAGCCCAGCAGAGGGCACAGGCCAAGGTGGAGTACGACGCCTTCCTGGCGGTCTGCCCCAGCCACAAGCTGCTCGACCGGGTCTCCGACAAGTGGGTCACGCTGATCCTGGCCGCGCTCGGCAACGGCGGCGGCTCGCATCAGCCAGGCGCCGACTGCGCCGGCGAGCCCCGGTCGATGCGCTACTCGGAGCTGCTGCGCCTGCTGGCCGGCGTCAGCCAGAAAATGCTCACCCAAACGCTGCGCTCCCTGGAGCGCGACGGTTTGATCACCCGCACCGCGACGCCGACCGTGCCGGTCACGGTGGCCTACGAGCTGACCGATCTCGGCCTGTCACTGCACGAAATGATGCGCGGCTTCAAGACCTGGGCCGAGGAGCACATGGACGATGTGCTCGCCAACCGCGAGACCTACGACACCCGGCTCGCCTGAACCACAAGGGCAAGACGTGGCCCGTTGTCATTTCAGGCATTGGCCTGATCAGGGTTGCCGGTCGCCGGGAACAGTCTGCGCGTAGGAGGCCGCGCAGACAGGCGGGGTTCATGGGCGGCGCTTCGGGCGCTCGTCCCAGCGATGGGTGGTCCAGGCCCGGCGGATCAGGCTGCGGACGGTGATAATCGTGTCTGCGAGATCGAAGAAGGCGTTGATGACAGTCGCGCGGCGTTCGTAGCAGCGGGCGAGGCGGTGGAAGGCGTTCTGCCAGGCGTGTGTGCGCTCCACGTGCCACCGTCGGCTGGCCTGGATCGGCGCCTCCTCGCCCCTGTGCACAATGCGGCCGTGCAGGTGGCGGGCGGTGAGTTCGATGCGGGTCTTGTCCGAGTCGTAGCCGGCTTCCAGGTGGACGGTGATGTCGTCGGGCAGCGACCCGAGGTCCTCCAGCAGGTCCAGGGTCGGGGCGAGCAGCGGGGAGTCGTGGCGGTTCGCTCCGGCGAGGATTCTGCCGAGTGGGATTCCGTAACCATCCGTCATACCCGAGCGTTTGAGGCCTCGTTTGCCGCGGTCGACCGGTGATCGTCCGGCGACCTCGCCGCCGCCGGGGGCCTTGGTGATCGCGCCGTCGACGGCAATCTGGTCGAGCTCCAGCCCGATGATCCGGTCGTAGGACTCCAACGCGATCTGGTTGAGCCGGGTGAAGACGCCGAGGGCGATCTACTCGTCGCGGCGGT
The DNA here is from genome assembly GCF_053612065.1 of Streptomyces sp. NPDC054765. Classification (NCBI taxonomy): domain Bacteria; kingdom Bacillati; phylum Actinomycetota; class Actinomycetes; order Kitasatosporales; family Streptomycetaceae; genus Streptomyces; species Streptomyces sp. NPDC054765. The sequence continues at coordinate 12,162 of NZ_JBSHBP010000114.1, forward strand.
TGCGGATGGTGGTCGCCGAGCAGGCAGACGTCGACAGTGAAACCGAGTTCCGCGAGCCGGGCCCGCTCGGCGGCCACGCCCGCCCGGACCACTTCGGCGTCGATCTCGGGGAACGCCGCCCGCGACGAGGCCGAGTCGTCCACCAGCGCGGGATCGAGTCCGACAGTGAGCATGGACGGGGACATGCCGTGACCTCCTGTGCATTTGCCTGTGCATTTGCCTTTTCCGGACTGAGAGTAGGCACCGGAGCAGCCATACGGGCATCCCACACTTCTGGGGTATCGTTCGGCCGGTGAGTTCCCCGGTGGCCCGGCGCGAGACCGTGCGCGACATCGAGGCGATCTGCCGTCTCGACCTCGACTCCCGGGAGCTGCGACGCCGGATCGCCGAGCGGCTGACGCGGCTCGTCCCGGCCGACTCCTACTGTTTCGGCACGATCGACCCCACCACGTTGCTGATCACCGACGACGTGAGTGCCGGGCTCACGCCGGCCGCGGCCGCAGCAGCCGCGCACAACGAGTACCTGGTGGACGACGTACTGAAGTGGGCGGCGCTCGCCCGCTCCGAGGTGTCTGCAGGCACGCTCGGTGCGGCCACCGGCGGTGACCCGGAGTCCAGCCACCGGTACCGGGCCGTGCTCCCGATGATCGACGCGCGGCACGAGCTGCGGGCGAGCTTCGTGGTGGACCGCCAGTGCTGGGGCGCCATCGTCCTGTTCGGCGGCGGTGGGCGGCCCGACTTCACCCCGGCCGACGTCGACGTTCTGCGGCGGCTGTCCGCCCCGGTGGCTGCGGCCCTGCGCCGGGCCGTCCACCGGGCACCCGCCGACGCCGCTCCCGGCCCGGCCGAGGCAGGTGTGCTCCTGCTCGATCAGGACTTGCGGCTGCTCTCGGAGAATCCGGCCGCGAAACTCTGGCGGGACGAACTGGCCTCGTCCGGGTCGGAGCTGCCCATCGCGGTCCTGGACGCCGCCGCGCGAGGGAGAGGCGCGGCGCTGCCGGCCTACGGGCGGATCCGCGGCCGGTCGGGCCGGTGGCTCTCGGTCCACGCCTCGCCGATGAGCGGTGGCCCGTACCCGGCGCCCCTCGCCGTGACGGTGCACCCGGCGCCGGCCGCCGACGTGGCCGAGGTGCTGCTGCTCGCGTACGGGCTCACGCCGCGCGAGCGGGACGTCCTGGAGCGGGTCGTCGCCGGCCTGCCCTCGCGGGCCATCGCCATGGAACTGCATATCACCGCAGCCACCGTGCAGGACCACCTGAAGAGCGTCTTCGCGAAGGCCGGTGTCCGCAGCCGACGCGAACTCGTAGCGACCATGCTGGACTTGTGAGCGGACCGTTTTCACGGTTCCGCTTGCCGCGATCCAACTCGTCTG
>NZ_JBSHBP010000115.1:0-11742 GCF_053612065.1 Streptomyces sp. NPDC054765
CTCGGTCAGATCAGCCCGACCGCCTTCGAGCAACGATCAACTACGCTGGCCACTGCCGCATGACAACCGGTGTCCACGATCAAGGGTCAAGGCCCGTTCCCCACCGGACGCGGTGGGCGCTGACCCGACGCGGCATCAGCAAGCGCCCGACCGGATCGCCTATTTCCTTGCTCACGCCCCTTTGGGCATCACTGTCGAGGAGCTGGTGCGGATCGCCGGGGCACGCTGGGCGATCGAGGAGTGTTTCCAGGCAGCCAAAGACGAGTGTGGCCTCGACGCGTATGAAGTCCGCCGTTACGCGGGCTGGTATCGGCAATCGCCCTTGCCATGCTTGCCCACGCCCTTCTGCCGGTCGTGGTATATCGGGCCCGGGAAAATGGGGCAGAGGAACGGCCGGCAGCAGCGGGCCGGTCGCGCACAGACCGAGGACGGCTCCGGTGGTCCTCTTCATCGCCGCCGCCGTTCACCGAGGTGGCGGTGCCGGGCGGGCGGCGGCTGAGGCCAGTCGGTGGACGGGGCGGGGGCGTCGCGGAAGCCCTGGGCGGGTCCGGCGTACCGGACGCAGCGCAGGAACGAAAAGCGGGCGCCGCCCCCGGGGCCGAGGAACTCGGGCCCGGGGGCGGCGTGGTGGTCGGACGTGCCCGCTCCGCCGGAGGTGCGCTCAGTTGTTGGCGTGCTGGACGAAACGGGGGGATGACTCTGTGCCCAGGCTGGCCAGCTTCATGCCGGCGTGCGACGGGCTCGACTGGATCGACGGCCCCGGCACGGAGAACGTCGCGCCGTTGTTGCCGCGTCCGCCGACGCTCAGCGTCGCGTCGAAGGGGATGGAGAACGTCTCGCACTGGCCGGCGGGTACATACGTGGTCCGCTGGGAGTGTCCGGAGCCCGAGAGCGACAGGGAAGAGCTGTAGTTGCCCTGGGAGCAGAGCTGCACACGGCCCGTACCGATCGAAGCGGGGGCCGCCGAAGCGGTGGCCATCGTGGCGGCCAAAGAGGCGGCCACGAACGTCGTGGCCGCGAAGATCCGGGATTTCATCCGCACGATTGATCTCATTTCTGACGCGTGTCCAATAGATCTGTGGTTCGCCGGGGTGCCACTCGATCGCCGCGACGTGCCGCGTGGAACGCCGGCCCCTGCGATGTCGTACGCCACCGGGCCGTCTGTCCCTGGCACGGCAATCGCCGACCGGCGGGGATCCCCCCGACTCAATGCCGCTCGGGGACCCAGCGCAGGCCGCGGCCGCCGGTACGAAAACTCTAGGGCGAGCCGACTGGGCCGAACCTGTGGCACACCGACAAGCTCAGGTACGGCGGCTGGGGGAGTACGCCATGACGGGGCCGGGCAACATGTCGCTCGTGCGGAGCAGTTGGAATGACAACCCATGCCCCGAAGGCCTCTGCTGCCAGTTCAGTTCCCGACCCCAGGGCAAGATACGGGGCTGTCCTGCTCTCCGCGCTGCGGGCCACATCTGCCGGTGCGCCGGCCGCCACGACGCGGCCGCCCAGGGCCGGGTCATGAGAGGAGAGGCATGGAGTCTGAACTGATTGACACCATTCGCATCACCGTGCAGACCTTCCATACCAAGGGTACGGATCCCGCCGGCCGGGTCTACCTCGGCGCCGGCGGACGTGAGTTCGCCCTGGAGACCGGCGGCGCCGACTTCTCGCCCGCAGCCAGGACGCTCTTCGTTCTGGGCGGCCCGGACGCCAACCTGCTCGACCTCTCCGGCAACGAGCCGCGCAATCTGCGCTTACAGGCGGCAGATCTGCTGCGCTGCCCGGTCTACCTGCGTTTCGCGCCCAGCGACGCCCATGACGTGTGGCGGCTCGAGCGGGTCGACGCGACCGTGCGCAGCAGCGCCGGTCGCGAGTTCGGCTATCAAGTCCTGGCGGACGAGGACGGCGGCCCCAGCCAGAGACTGCAACTGGGCACCATCTACGGCGAGATTGCCCACCTGCGCCCGCTTTCCCACCCGCACGACAACGGTAACGGCGACAAGGGTCGTGAGGGCCGGCGTGAGGGAGGGAACCGCATGTACACACCTCCCGCCGGCACCCGCCAGCTCCTGGTGCACTCCGCCAGTGGCCTGATCATCACCCCCCCCGCCTTCAGAGGACCGTCGCGGCACCGAGATGCGCCTGTGGGGTGCCGGCCGGCCCGCCGAAAGGGGGATCAACTCCGGCGACACCCCTGACTGCCGCAACCGGACCTGGCAGTTCGAACCCACCGATACCGGAACCACCCGAATCAGAAACGGACTCGACTTCTACCTCACCGTCGCCGAGGGCAGGGAAGGCGTCACCGTCAAGGTGGATCGCCTGCGCTCCGGCGACCAGGGGCAACTCTGGTACCTCGAACAGCCCGTCCCCGGTCTCGGCGACTTCCCTCTGACCACTGCCCTCAACCGTGCGCTCGCCGCAGGCCCCCTGGAGGGCTCACACGTGATCGAGAACGTCCTCGTGCTACGGACCAGGAGCACCCTCGACCAACTCTGGACAGCCTGCACCTCCGCCAGCCAGAAACCCGGCGACGCTTGACCACCACACGCAACCGCCCACCCGCCGACGGCCTGAAAACCGCCGGCGAGTGGGCACCCGGCACGCATCACTTCCAGTGATCTCGGGAGGGGAAAGGTGTGGTGAGCCCAGCCGCCTGCCTCGATGACGGATATATATGCATGCTCGACGCGCCACAGGAGGAACTGATGAAGCGCATCACAGCCCTGCTGCTCACGGCGACCGCCGCAGTCGGGCTGACAGCAGCCGGAGCACCCAGCGCCTCGGCCACCGACGCCAGCCCCACCGTCCACGCGACCCACAGCCAATGCCCTGTGGGCTTCGCTCTGCTGGACGGCCTTTGCCTGAAGAACTACCTCCTGGACTACTGAGCTCGGGGAGGCCCTGGAGTACTCCCGGGGTGACGGGCGCTGCTGTTCGCCAGGCCGACGCGTGTCCTCAGCACACACCAGACGTCAAGGTCCAGCAGTTGTGGGACGGACAGCAGCGCCCACTCGCCGGCGAAAATCCCGGTCCGAAAGTCCTACATGTCGATACCGACAGGCTCACAGGCAACGTCGACAATGCCGTTCTGCGTGTTCGCAGGACAGGTGTGAGGGTCGATCTGCGCGACTCCGGTCAGCGGCTCGCCACCGAGGTCCGGGGGGCTCGTCCGCCGGAGCGGACGAGAGCGCCCCTCCATGAGGGGCGAAGTGCTGCGAAGCGGGTGGTGCGGGTGCGAGCCCCAGCTGCCGCAGCCCAGGCGAGCGACAGCGAGGGGCCGCGCCCCGGATGCCGGGACGCGGCCCCTCTTCAGTCGATGCCCAAGTGGGGTCAGTTGCCACCCTCGGCGGGGACGGCGTGGTCTCCGTGGTACCAGAGCTCAGTGGCGTTGGCCCCGCCGCAGTAGAAGTACCCCCCGTGCTCCGCGTGCTGCGCTTGGTTGATATCCCTGTCCCGTGCGCATGAGCCCGGGTTGTCGTAGGTGGAATAGTAGTAGTTGGCGTCAGCCGACGCCGAAGCGGGCGCGGCGGAGGCCGCTCCCGTGGTGAGAGAAAAAGCTGCTGCGGCCATTCCTGCCGCAATAGCTGCCGATGCAGTGAATTTCTTCACGCGTGCGGAAATCATCAGTAGGTCCTTACGGGTCGCTGGCGCTACTTTGAAAGGGGCAACAGGTGCCTGTCGGCCCTTTGTTGTTCGACGGCTTATTTTATGGCGCGGAGCGGCAGTAACCACTGTGGCGATCGCACATCCCGGATCGTAGGAGGTATTCGATGGCGACACCGGTGCCACCTCCTGTTCGTACTCTCGTCGCCCGAACCGTCCACGACACTGCCCACCGGCTTGGTGGATCGGACCGGCGCCGTCACCGGGACCGATCCCGGAGGGCTTCGTGGAGTGGCCCATCCACGGGCTGACCTGCGACCGCACCGATCGCATCCTGCTGCCCATACCCGGTGTCGGCACCGAGGCCGGCACCGCCGGGACAGCGATCGGCACCCATCTGCGCCTCGCTTTCACCACGGCCGCAACTGTCGACCTGGCATTCGTAAGGTTCCGGACATGGTGACTGCGACCGTCCGATGGTGGAGCGACGAGGAGGGGTGGGGGTGCTCGACTCGCCCGGCGGCTGCTTCGGCCGCTACTCCAACATTCAGATAGCTGGCTTCCGCGCTTTGCCGCTCGGGCAGCAGATAAACCTCACGTGGGAGGCCGCCGGCTTCAAACAAGGCGGTTACGACTGGCGTGCGGTGAGCATCGTGCCTCTGGGCTACCTGAGTGGCTGACGCCGCCTGCCTTGAGAATGATCAGCTCAGCCGGACATGGCCTGTTCGCCGGAGGTGCGCTCAGTTGTTGGCGTACTGGACGAAGCTGGGGGACGACTCGGTGCCCAGGCTGGCCGGCTTCATGCCGGCGTGCGACGGGCTCGACTGGATCGACGGCCCCGGCACGGAGAACGTCGCGCCGTTGTTGCCGCGTCCGCCGACGCTCAGCGTCGCGTCGAAGGGGATGTCGAACGTCTCGCACTGGCCGGTGGGTACATACGTGGTCCGCTGGGAGTGTCCGGAGCCCGAGAGCGACAGGGAAGAGCTGTAGTCGCCCCGGGAGCAGAGCTGCACACGGCCCGTTCCGATCGAGGCCGGGGCCGCGGAGGCGGTGGCTGCGGTGAGGGCTGTCGTGGCGGCCAGAGCGGCTGCCACGATCGTCGTTCCGGCGAAGATCCGGGATTTCACCTGCATGATTCGTCTCGTTTCTGTCGGAGGTTCGATAAAGCCGGGGCTTGGCGGGGGCCGCTCGGTCACCGTCACGTGCCGCGCGGAACGCCCCGGCCCCTGCGATGTCGTAGACCACAGGGCCCTCTGTCCCTGGCACCGCGGTCGCCGCCCGTTGGGGTACCGCCCTGACGCGACGCCGCTCAGGAACCCTGCTGCACGCCATGGCCGCCGGGTCGAAACTCTAGGAGCAGCCGTCCAGACCGGCCCTGTGGAACACCGAGAGGCCCGCGCGCGGCGAACGAGTTTCCCGCCGGTCACACAATCTGTCGGACGAGGCCCGGGAGGATGCCGGCGCACTCGGAGCAGCCAACGGTGAGCTCTTGCAGATGTCGACCGGGTGCAATGACGGCGGCCTTGAGGGACCGGCCCGCCGACGAGCCTCACAACACGCCGGAGCGCATGGCATGGGCTATGGCATGGGCCCGATTGCTCAGCCCCAGGCGGACGTTCATCTTCGCGATGATGCCCTTGATGGCGCGCTCCGAGTAGTTCAGCCGGTCCGCGACCGCAGCGGTGTCCAGGCCTTCGGCGAGAAGACGCAGCACCTGGGTTTCCCGTTCCGTGAAGCCGGCCGCGTTGAGGCCGTGCGGTTCGAGGACCTTGTCCTCGATCGCCTTGATCTGCTCGATGATCGTCCTGACCAGGTTGTCGGGCAGTTCGGCCTGCCCCTCCCGGCTCTTGAGCACGGAGTGCAGCACCAGGCCCAGGCCGGCGCGCGAGCGGTCCACGAAGCCGACCAGGCCGTAGCGCACGGCGCGCAGCAGTTTGGCTTCGCCGAGGCACTCCGCGACGAGCACGATGCGCATGTCGGGGCGGGAACTCTCGGACGCCAGCCGCCGCATCACGGCCAGGGTCTCCTCGGTCACTCGTGTGGTGAAGAGCGCGACGACTTCCGCATCGGCCTGCCGCTGCGCCGGGAGAAGCTCCACCTGGCCGGTGCTGCGAAAGAAAGCGATGGCGCCGTCACGCGTGATCGGATCACTGGCCACGACGGCCAGCGCCGGTGCAGGCACAGAATCTCCCTCGGGCGAGAAGTAGTTCTACCGGGAGACTAGACAGTGTGCGATGCGCCAGGTGTGGGCCATCGTGACAGGTCGTCGTGCACAGTGTGGTGGAGTGAGACAGGAGCGCGGGCGGAGGGCGGCGGCTGTGGCCGCCGGTGGCCGGACATGCACAGGTGCCCGGTGGTGTACCGCGGGACGGTGCGGTGCCGTGGACCCCCGTCACAGCGAAGGACGCCCAATCCGCTGGGGGAGGGGCAGAGCGCTTCCGCCGCCTCATTCTCGGCGCCGTACGTACGCTCCGGGCCGAGTATGGCCGCTCGCGGTACTTTCGGTCACGCCGTCCCGCCCGCATGTACCCCTTCCCGAATTCCCGCATGTACCCCTACTCCTGAACGCCCAATCCCAGCAAGGCGGTTGCGGATCGTGTAGGCCAGGAGCGGTGTGTTGCCCTCGTACGCACCGCATGTGGCGCGACGCCATGGGCGCCCCGCACGCGCGGGTGCCGGTCATCGGCTACCCCGACCTCTTCCCGGACGACGGGTCGAGCTGCACCAGCGCGGCTGTCCCGTTCGCGAGTGGAGACTTCGCCTACCTGCGGGACTCGGAGAAGTACCTCAACTCCATGCTCGCCAGGCGCGCGAGACTCGGCGGCGCGGCGTATGTCGACACGTACAAGCCGAGCGTCGGCCACGACATGTGCAAGGCCGAGGGCACCCGCTGGGTCGAACCGGTCGTCCCCGGCACCTCGGCCGCGCCCGCCCATCCCAACGAGACCGGGCACCAGGCAATGGCCGCGGACATCGAACGTGCCCTGAACGTGCGGTCGTAGCGGGTCGCGAGCGCAGTGAGCCGGAGAGGGCCGCACGCCCCTCCCGGTGTGTGACGACAGGCAGAGGGGCGCGGGCGGCCGTCCACGCGACGGCTGCCCAGGCCCCTCTGCCTGTTGTTCTTCCGCATCGCGGCGGTCCGGCGGCCGTCCGTGCGGCCCTGTCAGGGGCGTGCGTACGGCTGGAACCCGGTGGGCCGGCAGTGGGGGAGTGGCGTTTCCGGTGACCGAGGCGAGGTCAGCCTGGAGGTGGCCGTTCCGGGCGCGGCCCCTGGACGCGGCGGGGCCGGCCGCGGTGGCCGGACGCACGGGAGCCGGCCCGGACGGATGTGCTGCCCCGGCCGGCTCGCGCGCGCGGCCTCCCGCCGTCACACCTGTGCCGGAGTCTCCGCGATCCTCGCGGTCTGGACCTGTACGACGCCGCGCCGCGTGATGTGCAGCGCGCGTCCCGCGGGGAGCTTGCGAGGCTTGGTGCCCAGGACGATCTGCCCCTCGGAGGGCGGGCACGACATCTGCAGGACAGGCGTGTTGACCTCGGTGAGCCGGCGCAGCAGCGGGTCACTCGTCATCGCGCGGCCGGCGCCGTTGGCGCCGCGCGCGACGACGAGGTGCAGGCCGATCTCGGCGCCCTGGGCGAGGTGGTCGAGCAGGGGCGCGAACGGCGAGTTGACGGTGTTGCCCAGCATGTCGTAGTCGTCGACGATCACGAACAGCTGCGGCCCGGTCCACCAGTCGCGCAGCCGCAGCCGCGCCGGTGTGATGTCGGCGCCCGGGACCCGGGTCTTCATCGCGCGGGCCGCGCCGTCCACGAGCTCGCGCACGACGTCGACGGAGACCGCGTAACCGAGCTGGCTGTCCTGGGGCACCTCGTCGTACAGCTCGCGCCGGAAGTCCACCAGCGCCACCCTCGCCTCGGCCGGCGAATAACGCTGGACCACCGCGCGGGAGACGAGACGGAGCAGGTTGGTCTTGCCTGCCTCCGTGCCACCCACCACGATCAAATGCGGCGAGGTCTCGAAGTCATGCCAGAACGTGCCGAGTTCGCTCTCCTCGACGCCGAGCGCGACCCGCAGGTCCCCGTCGGGGGCCGGCAGGGTGTCCGCCCCGAGGTCGAGCGGAAGCATCCTCAGCCGGGGCGCGCGTGGCCCCTGCCACGCGTCGCTGACGGCCTCCACGAGGTCCGTGGTCCCCGAGGCCAGCGCTTCCGCCTGCCGGCCCGCGGACGGCGTGGCCGTGCAGCCCGGCAGCGGTGTCCTGGCAGCGGTCGCGACCGCGGGCGGCAAGGGCAGGGCCCTGTCCTACCTGGTCACCGAGGACGCGGTGAAGTACCCGATCCCCTCCGACGACGCCGCCGCGCAGCTCGGTTTCGGCGACGCCCCCCGGGAGACCATGCCGGCGGCCGTGCTCGACGCGGTGCCCACGGGGCCCGCTCTGGACCCGTCGGTGCTGTCGTCCGGCGGCATCGTCACCCCGCGCGCGAAGGGCCGCGACTGCCCTTCCTGACCGGCCGGGGCGGGCGCGGCCTATCGAGGGGATCCACGCGCGCCGGGGGCGGCGGTTGCGCGGGCCGCCCCCGCAGCCCTACGCGCCGTCCGCCGGCCCCGGTGCGCCTTGTGGGGTCTCGCCCAGGACGACGTCCCACGCCGACGAGTTGAGGCCCTCGGGGGTGTCGTCGATGCCGAGCGACGCGAAACCGCCGTTCAGATGCAGCACGGTGAGCCCGTGCGCCGTCGCCCACAGGAAGCGGGCCACCTCGTACGAGGGAACGTCGGTGGGCAGCAGCCCTGCGGCCTGGGCCTGTTCCACGTAGTGGATCATCGGCGCGAAGGCCGCGCCGCGTGGGCCGCCCGCTTCCTCGTTGTAGCGGCCGTTGAACATGACCTGGAACAGCTCCGGATGGTCGGCGGCGAAGGCCAGGTAGCCGATGCCGAACAGCTTGAGCTGTTCCACCGGGCTGACGCCGGGCCGTACTCCCTCTTCGAGTCGACGCAGTAACTCCTCGTAACCCTGCGCTGCCACTGCGCCGAGCAGGGCCTCGCGGCTCTCGAAGTGCCGGTACGGCGCGGCCGTGCTGACTCCCACGCGGCGCGCCAGCTCACTGAGGCTGAAGTTCCCTGTTCCCTTCTCCTTCAGCAGCTCCCGGGCGCCCGCGATGAGCGACTCCTTGAGTGATCCGTGGTGGTAGCGGTCGCGCTGCCTGTCGCCTTGCTCCATGTTGACGACTCTAACATCGGGCCGTATGTTTATGGCGTTCACATTGACCTCTCGCGGCCACCGTGCAGAGGCACGGACCGTCGTCACGCGGGTGGCCACGCCGTTCCCCGGCGTGCGCCGGGGCCGTGAGGTCTCGCTGTGGACACCGGACACGGCTGGAGCTCAGGAGAAGAATCTTGAACGTCATGGAGTCGACGAGGCCCGGCGGTGTGACCGAGGCCCCCGCGGGGGCCTCGCACTGGTCCGCGTGGGTCGATCTGATGGTGGACGCCGTCGCGACCGCGGCCGTCGAAGAGGTCTGCCCCGAGCGGCAGGGCAACGCCGCGTTCCGCAACTGCCTGACCGCTCTGGTCAGGGCGCACGTACAGGCCACGGCCCTCGCGGTCCTGCAGTCGGGCGGCGCCGCGGCAGTCGACGAGGAGACCTCCCGGCGGCTCGGCCGGTGGCTCGCGGAGCAGCGCATCCCTGCGCACACGGTGAAGGACCTGTACTGGACCGTCATGCGCCGCATGCTCGACCTGTGGTCCGAGGCCCAATGGCGGGGTCTGCCAGGCGCGGGCGACGGCGGGACGGTGTCCGGCGAGGTCGTGACCCGGGTCACCCGTCTGGTCATGGGCCTGACCGAGGAGGGCAAGGCGCTCGCGCTGGCCGCACGTGAGGAGGCCGCCGCGGACCTCCGGCGCGGCGGCGACCCGCGGCGCCGCGACCTCGCGCTCGAGATCCTCGACGGCCAGCACCACAGGGGTACCTTCGCCTTGGAGGCCGACCTGGGCTACCGGCTCTCGGGAGCCCACCTGTGCGTGCTGATCGGCGTCGGCGACCTGGCGCAGGCGGAGCGGGTCTTCCGTGGCGCGCAGACCGCGACGAAGGCGCGCGACGGCCTGCTCGTGGCCATCGACGAGACCACCTGGGCGGCATGGCTCGGCCACCCCCGCGCCCTGGATCCCGACACTCTCGGGGAACTGCGCGAGGCCCTCGGGCGTACGGGCGTGCACACCGCGATCGGTGGCCAGCGCAGAGAACTTCAGGGATTCCGTCGCGCCTACCAGGAGGCCCGGCGCATCGAGGACATGCGGTCCATGCTCGCCGTGGACGGCGAACTCTGCCTGAACTTCAATGACTTCGCCCTCGAAGCAGTCCTGCTCAGCGACGTGTCGGCCGCGAGCGCCTTCGCGGCGGACGAGTTGGGCGAGCTGGCCGACCCGACCCCCCGCGCCGCCCGCATCCGCAAAACCCTCTTCGCCTGGCTCTCGTCCGGGTCCCAGACCCTCACCGCGTCCCGGCTCGGCATCCACGAGAACACGGTCCGGCTCCGCCTCGCCACCGCGGCCGGCGCTCTCGGTCCCGACTTCACGGACCGCCGGATCGAACTGCTCACGGCGCTGCGCCTGCACCGCGCACTCGGCGCCGACCGCCTGCTGACGGCGGCGGGCCTCGCGGCGGTCGACAGCTGACGGCCCCAGCCCGCAGCTCGCGGTCAGGGCAAGCGGCTAGGGCGCCGGTCCCCGCCCGGGACACACCACAGCGCACTCGGACACCCGCGCCCTCACGGGACCGCCGACAGGCCGGCCCCGTCACCCGCCGACACACGACAGACCTTCCCCAGCGTCCCCATCAACCCAGCAGGGCAACAAACACCGACTCCGTCAGGCACTCGGAGCCGCCGTCCGGGCCGCATGCTTCGAGACCACCGTTCACGTGCAGCACGGTCATGCCGTGGGCGGTGGCCCACAGGAGGCGCGCCACCTCCGCGGACGGGGCCCGCGTGGTCAGCAGTCCGGTCTCCTGGGCCTCTGCGACACTGTCGACCACGGACTCGAAACACGTCCGATGGGCGGCTTCCACGCCCGACACGTAGCGTTCGCCGGACATGACCGAGAAGAGGTCGGTGTGCTGCGCCGCAAAGCGGGCGCAGGAGACTCCGAACAGCTTCAGCCGAGCTATCGGACCCATTCCGCGCTGCGCGGACTCCGTCAGGAGCTTTGAGAGCAATTCCCAGTCGCTGGTGACCACTGCGGCGAACAGGGCGTCCCTGCTGGGGAAATGGCGGTAGGGGGCGGCTCTGCTGACTCCGACGCGGCGGGCCAGTTCTTTGAAGGTGAAGCCGTCGGTACCCTTCTCGGCGAGCAGTTGACGCGTTGCCTGAATGAGGGGCCCCTTCAGCGCGCCGTGATGGTAACGGTGCTTCACGTTGCTGTGTCCCGTCGTGGCGATGCCGGCCTCCGTGTCGACGAGCGAGACGTTCGTGCCTGTCCGCTCTGTGGCGCGGTACGCGCCGGACCGGTGGCGGCCGTCGCGCCGGGGACTTTGTCCCTTCCTCTTCCCGCCACGGCCTCCAAAGTCTCCGCGGTGTTGGTGCGGTCGTCCCTGAAGTGTCCCGCCAGGCGCCCGTGCTGAAGGGCGCTGAGAGGTCGGGTGAGTGTGTTCCGGGTATGCGGTCGAGTGTATCGGTGGGCAGAAGGCGGGCCATCCCGTTCTCCGACACGTGGCGTCCTTCCGGCATGTGAGATTGCGACACCCGTACCCGGCGTTCGACGCGCACCGGCCTGCTCCGCGTTGGTCGGGACGAGTCGTCGGCCTGGGAGCCCGGGGACATGCTGGACGCGGCCGTCCGGCGGTAGCCACCGGATACGGGTCCGTCGCCGACCAGCCGGTTTCGGCCGGACGGGTAGTGCTGGTGGACACGGGCGACGCGCCACTGGTCGCCGCCGTTCCCGGCGGCACGCCGGTGGCGCCCGCGTTCACCACGATCGCACGGGGGCGGCACCGTCGCCCTGCGTCTCATCGTGCCGCGATCCCCCGTGCGCCCAGTGGTGGCGTACCCCGCGGGGGGGGGACCCACCCCCGGACCAGGACCGCCCGGGCGGCACAGCCCTTTTAAACCATATGGTTGGAGGTTCCCTCGCCCCTGCCAACCAGGAGGTGT
>NZ_JBSHBP010000115.1:11752-13144 GCF_053612065.1 Streptomyces sp. NPDC054765
CCGGCCCCCGCCCCCCCGCCACGGTTGTGCCCGCGGCCCGGGGGGCCCGCCCCCCGCCGCCCGGCCCCCCCACCGCCGGGTCGGCTCAGCCGTTGTACCACTTCTGGTTCGAGGTGCCGTCGCACTTCCACAGCTGGAGGTGTGTACCGTCGTGCGTTGCGCCGTCCGTGACGTCGACGCACCTGTTCGTACCCGAACGCACCAGGTCCTGGGACGCGTTCAGGCGGAACGTCTGGTCCGCAGAGCCGTTGCACGGCTCCAGTGTGATGGCCGCGCCGTCCGAGGTCCCGCTCGCCGTCATGCACATCCCCAGCGTGCGGAACGTGCCGTCGGCGCCGGGCGTCCAGCTCTGCCCGGCCAGGCTCCCGCAGTCCCAGATGTCGATCGACGCGCCGGTCCGCTTCGCGTTGCCGACGACGCTGACGCAGCGATGGGAGGCGGAGCCGATCACCGACTCGCCCGTGGTCGCGGGTGGAGCGGCCTTCTTGGCTTCGGTCTTCTTGGTCACCGGTGTCCCGGCCGGCGGCTTCGAGTCCGTCCTCTTCGGTGTGCCCGGCACCGTGTCCCCGGAGGCAGACGGCGACGGCTTCACCGCCGTCAGGGACGTCGGGAGCTTGACGTGACCCGACCGGGGCGAGGACGCACCGGGGCTCGGGGGCACGGCTTCGCCCGTGATCGTCGACGAGGCCGCGGTGGTGGCCGTGGAACCTCCCCCGAGCTTGTGCACGATCGCGGCGAAGCCCACCGACACACCGGCCAGGACGACAACGGCGGCTGCACCGGCCGCTATCCGGGCCCCCGGCGACAGTTTGCGGCCCCCGGGACCTTCGTCGCCCGCCCCGCCACCGACGGCCGGTGAGGTGGCGGGTCCTCGTCCTGGTTCCCGGTGTCTCCGGTGGACATGTGGGGGAACAGTACAGGCACAATTCGACACTCCTTCGTGATGCGGCGGTGGCCGCGGAGGCCGTGCCTGTCCGCGCGCCACTCACACCGACTCTACGAAGCAGGGACAGCCCTACCCCCTGGATCGGCCGTTGGGGACAACATCCCTGCCCCAACGGGCTGTTGTGCGCAGCGATCCACGGACGGGACCGCCGAGAAGACGAACGGGACCGCCGAGAAGACGAACGGGGCCGCAGAGGAGTAGCCGTCCGCCGAGCAGGCCGACGGGCGCACCGATACGGTCAACGGGCCCCCGATACCGCCGACATGCATGCCAGGGCATTCAAGGGCCGCCCGCACCTCGTCCCGACCTGTGGCGTGGCGACAGCGGCCGGCGTTCCAGCGGGCGGATCTCCACTGAGGCTCCGCCAAGCTCGTTTCCGCAGTTCAGTGGGGCTGGTGTGATGCGTCGGTGAGGTCCTCACGCTGGCAGGTGCAGTGATCGTTAGC
>NZ_JBSHBP010000116.1:0-13071 GCF_053612065.1 Streptomyces sp. NPDC054765
GTAAAGCGCAGCAGTCCCACACCCCTGCCCCGCAGGACCGTCACCGCACCCGACAGCCCCGCGCAGCGGACCCGGCCCGCCGCAGGCGCAACGGCGACAAAGCCGACAACGTCGGCACGGCTCAGCGCAGCGGAAGGGCCGCAGGCGCAACGGCGACAAAGCCCCACGGCGGGAAAGCCGAAAACGTGGGGCGGCGACAAAGCGCAGCGGAGCGGCGGGAAAGCCGAAAACGTGGGGCGGCGGCAAACCGCAGCGGACGCGTAATGTGACCCGCCGTGACCACGTTCATCTGGATCGCCGCCGCGATCGTCCTCATCGGCATCTATCTGAGCTGGACGGCCGGCCGCCTCGACCGTCTGCACGCCCGCATCGACGCGGCCAGGGCGGCCCTCGACGCCCAGCTGCTCCGGCGCGCGTCCGTCGCGCAGGAGGTGGGCACCTCGGGGATTCTCGATCCCGCCGCCTCGATCGTCCTTTACCAGGCCGCGCACGAGGCCCGGCAGGCCGAGGAGGACCACCGTGAGGTCGCGGAGAGTGAGCTGAGCCAGGCGCTGCGGGCCGTCTTCGCCGAGGAGGCGCCGCTGGAGGCCGTACGGGAGGCGCCCGGTGGTGAGCGCACGGTCACCGAACTCACCGCCGCGGTGCGCCGGGTCCCGATGGCCCGCCGCTTCCACAACGACGTCGTACGGGCAGCCCGCGCCGTCCGCCGCCACCGGGTGGTGCGCTATCTCCGGCTCGCCGGACACGCGCCCTTCCCGCTCGCCTTCGAAATGGACGACGAGCCGCCGGCCGTCCTGGACGACCGCTCGGCCGGGAACTGACCGGGCAGGCGGCGCCGGTCCACGAGCGCCGGAGCTGCGACTGCCGGCGGTGAC
Source organism: Streptomyces sp. NPDC054765 (assembly GCF_053612065.1). Classification (NCBI taxonomy): domain Bacteria; kingdom Bacillati; phylum Actinomycetota; class Actinomycetes; order Kitasatosporales; family Streptomycetaceae; genus Streptomyces; species Streptomyces sp. NPDC054765. The sequence continues at coordinate 876 of NZ_JBSHBP010000116.1, forward strand.
GAGCCACTGACCTCTAATTGGCCCTTTTCCCGGGCCACTCACCAACGGTTGTGTGGGCGCAGCAGCACAGCCACCCGCATTGAGTGAGGTCACACGTGTCCAGCACGCCCACCACGCCCCAGAACCCCGAGACCGGAACCGCGCGCGTCAAGCGCGGGATGGCCGAGCAGCTCAAGGGCGGCGTGATCATGGACGTCGTCACGCCGGAAGAGGCGAAGATCGCCGAGGACGCGGGCGCCGTCGCCGTCATGGCCCTGGAGCGGGTCCCCGCCGATATCCGCAAGGACGGCGGCGTGGCCCGGATGTCCGACCCCGACATGATCGACGGCATCATCGGTGCCGTCTCCATCCCGGTCATGGCCAAGTCCCGGATCGGCCACCTCGTCGAGGCCCAGGTCCTGCAGTCGCTCGGCGTCGACTACATCGACGAGTCCGAGGTCCTCACCCCGGCCGACGAGGTCAACCACTCCGACAAGTGGGCGTTCACCACCCCCTTCGTGTGCGGTGCCACCAACCTGGGCGAGGCGCTGCGCCGTATCGCCGAGGGCGCGGCCATGATCCGCTCCAAGGGTGAGGCCGGCACCGGCAACGTCGTCGAGGCGGTCCGCCACATGCGCCAGATCAAGAGCGAGATCGCCAAGCTGCGCGGCTGCGACAACAATGAGCTGTACGCCGCCGCCAAGGAGCTGCGTGCCCCGTTCGAGCTGGTCAAGGAGGTCGCCGAGCTGGGCAAGCTGCCGGTCGTGCTGTTCTCTGCCGGTGGCGTCGCCACCCCGGCCGACGCCGCGCTGATGCGTCAGCTCGGCGCCGAGGGCGTGTTCGTCGGCTCCGGCATCTTCAAGTCCGGTGACCCCGCCAAGCGAGCCGCCGCCATCGTGAAGGCCACCACCTTCTACGACGACCCGAAGGTCATCGCGGATGTCTCCCGCAACCTGGGCGAGGCCATGGTCGGCATCAACTGCGACACCCTCCCCGAGGCCGAGCGCTACGCCAACCGCGGCTGGTAGGGACGTAGATGAGCACTCCCACCATCGGTGTGCTGGCCCTTCAGGGCGATGTCCGCGAGCACGTCAAGGCGCTCGCGGACGCCGGCGCCCAGGCCCGGCCGGTACGCCGTCCCGAGGAACTGGACGAGATCGACGGCCTGGTCATACCGGGTGGCGAGTCCACCACGATGTCCAAGCTGGCGATCGTCTTCGGCATGCTGGCGCCGCTGCGTGCCTTCGTCCGCGCGGGCAGGCCGGTCTACGGCACCTGCGCCGGCATGATCATGGTCGCGGACAAGCTGCTGGACGCCCGCGAGGACCAGGAGACGTTCGGCGGCATCGACATGATCGTGCGCCGGAACGCCTTCGGGCGGCAGAACGAGTCGTTCGAGGCGGCCATCGACATCGCCGGGATCCCCGGCGGACCGGTCGAAGGCGTCTTCATCCGGGCGCCGTGGGTCGAGTCGGTCGGCGGCGCCGTCGAGGTCCTGGCGACGTACGACGGGCACACCGTGGCCGTGCGGCAGGGTAACGTCCTCGCCACGTCCTTCCACCCGGAACTCACCGGTGACCACCGGGTCCACGCGCTGTTCGTGGACATGGTGCGGCGCGCCCAGGGACTCCCTCCGGGACGGTGGCCGGGTGATGGGCGGGAGTGACACCGTGTGATCCGTCCCCGGTAGGATCTGAGGCGTTCGTTTCAGACGTTGGTTACGCGAAGGAGACAGGCGGATGTCCGGCCACTCTAAATGGGCTACGACGAAGCACAAGAAGGCCGTGATCGATGCCAAGCGCGGCAAGCTCTTCGCGAAGCTGATCAAGAACATCGAGGTCGCGGCCCGGACCGGCGGCGCCGACCCCGAGGGCAATCCGACCCTCTTCGACGCCATTCAGAAGGCCAAGAAGAGCTCGGTGCCCAACAAGAACATCGACTCCGCGGTCAAGCGCGGTGCGGGCCTCGAAGCCGGCGGCGCCGACTACGAAACCATCATGTACGAGGGGTACGGCCCCAACGGTGTCGCGGTGCTCATCGAGTGCCTCACCGACAACCGCAACCGTGCCGCCTCGGACGTCCGCGTCGCCATGACCCGCAACGGCGGTTCGATGGCCGACCCGGGCTCGGTGTCGTACCTGTTCAACCGCAAGGGCGTAGTGATCGTCCCCAAGGGTGAACTGACCGAGGACGACGTCCTGGGCGCGGTCCTGGACGCCGGCGCCGAGGAGGTCAACGACCTCGGCGAGTCCTTCGAGGTGCTCAGCGAGGCCACCGATCTGGTCGCGGTCCGCAGCTCTCTCCAGGAGTCCGGTATCGACTACGACTCCGCCGACGCCAACTTCGTCCCGACCATGCAGGTCGAGCTGGAGGAAGAGGGCGCGCGCAAGATCTTCAAGCTGATCGACGCGCTGGAGGACAGCGACGACGTGCAGAACGTCTTCGCCAACTTCGACGTCTCGGACGATGTGATGGCCAAGGTCGACGCCTGACAGGCGTGGCACACTCGGTCGACTGACGGGCCGACGGGGACACACCCCGTCGGCCCGTCGGTTTGTCAGTGGCAGCCACTACTGTGCTGATCAGAGGGCATCCGCTCTCCGATGACGAACAGCTGACCGACAGTGCGAGGGGCGGGGACCGATGAAGGTGCTGGGGGTGGACCCGGGGCTGACGCGCTGCGGGATCGGCGTGGTCGACGGGGTCGCGGGGCGCCCCTTGACCATGGTCGGCGTCGGCGTCGTCCGCACCCCCGCGGACGCGGATATCGCCCACCGTCTCGTCGAGATCGAGCGCGGGATAGACGCCTGGCTCGATGAGCACCGCCCGGAGTACGTCGCCGTCGAGCGGGTCTTCAGCCAGCACAACGTCCGTACGGTCATGGGCACCGCCCAGGCCAGCGCGGTCGCCATGCTGTGCGCGGCGCGCCGCGGACTGCCGGTCGCCCTGCACACCCCCAGCGAGGTCAAGGCCGCCGTCACCGGCTCCGGCCGGGCCGACAAGGCCCAGGTCGGGGCAATGGTCACGCGGTTGCTGCGGCTCGACGCGCCGCCGAAGCCGGCCGACGCCGCCGACGCCCTGGCCCTCGCCATCTGCCACATCTGGCGCGCCCCCGCGGTCAACCGCCTCCAGCAGGCGCATGCCGCGGCCCGCCGCGCCGCTTCCGCCACCGTCCCGTCCGCCGGCCCGCGCCGGACGGCTCCCCAGAAGGGCACCCGATGATCGCCTTCGTCTCCGGCCCGGTTGCGGCCCTCGCCCCGGACACCGCCGTCGTCGAGGTCGGCGGTATCGGCATGGCCGTCCAGTGCACGCCGAACACCCTGTCCGCCCTCCGTATCGGACAGCAGGCCAAGCTCGCCACCTCCCTCGTCGTCCGCGAGGACTCGCTCACCCTCTACGGCTTCGCCGACGACGACGAGCGCCAGACCTTCGAGCTGCTGCAGACCGCCAGCGGCGTCGGCCCCCGGCTCGCCCAGGCGATGCTGGCCGTGCACTCCCCGGACACCTTGCGCCTGGCCGTCTCGACCGGCGACGAGAAGACCCTGACCGCCGTGCCGGGCATCGGCAAGAAGGGCGCGCAGAAGCTGCTCCTGGAGCTCAAGGACCGGCTCGGCGAGCCGGTGGGCACCGGCCGCGCGGGCGTCGGCAGCGCCGTCACGGCCGGCTGGCGTGATCAGCTGCACGCCGCCCTGATCGGCCTCGGCTATGCCACCCGCGAGGCGGACGAGGCGGTCGCCGCGGTCGCCCCGCGGGCCGAGGCCGCCGTCGCCGAGGGGGGTACGCCCCAGGTGCCGCAGCTGCTCAAGGCCGCCCTGCAGACCCTCAACCGGGCACGATGACCCCCGCCGGCCGGGCCCCGCGCCCCCGACCGTACGACCCCGCAGGCGGCCCGGCCGCCCCGACCCCGCGAGGCAATCCGCAGTGAACTGGGACGACACCGCACCGCACACCGCCGAGGACGCCGCCACGGCCGCGCCCGACCGGCTGGTCGGTGCCGACGCGGACGGCGAGGACACCGCCGTCGAGGCCGCGCTGCGGCCCAAGGACCTGGACGAATTCGTCGGCCAGGAGCGGGTGCGCGAACAGCTCGACCTGGTGCTGCGCGCCGCCCGCGCCCGCGGCGCCACCGCCGACCACGTCCTGCTGTCCGGGGCGCCGGGCCTGGGCAAGACGACCCTCTCGATGATCATCGCCGCCGAGATGGGCGCCCCGATCCGGATCACCTCCGGCCCCGCGATCCAGCACGCCGGTGATCTCGCCGCGATCCTCTCCTCCCTCCAGGAGGGCGAGGTCCTCTTCCTCGACGAGATCCACCGGATGTCCCGGCCCGCCGAGGAAATGCTCTACATGGCGATGGAGGACTTCCGCGTCGACGTGATCGTCGGCAAGGGCCCGGGAGCCACCGCCATCCCCCTGGAGCTGCCGCCGTTCACCCTGGTCGGCGCCACGACCCGGGCCGGTCTGCTGCCGCCCCCGCTGCGCGACCGTTTCGGCTTCACCGCCCATATGGAGTTCTATGCCCCCGCCGAGCTGGAGCGGGTCATCCACCGCTCGGCCGGGCTGCTGGACGTCGACATAGAACCCGAGGGCGCCGCCGAGATCGCCGGCCGCTCCCGCGGCACGCCCCGTATCGCCAACCGCCTGCTGCGCCGGGTCCGCGACTACGCCCAGGTGAAGGCCGACGGCCTGATCACCCGCGAGATCGCCTCCCAGGCCCTCGGGGTCTACGAGGTCGACGCCCGCGGCCTGGACCGTCTCGACCGCGCCGTGCTCACTGCCCTGCTCAAGCTGTTCGGCGGCGGACCAGTGGGCCTGTCCACCCTCGCGGTCGCGGTGGGGGAGGAGCGCGAGACCGTCGAGGAGGTCGCCGAGCCCTTCCTCGTACGGGAAGGACTGCTGGCCAGGACCCCCAGGGGCCGGATCGGGACTCCGGCGGCGTGGGCTCATCTGGGGCTCGTGCCGCCGCAGCAGCAATCAGGCGGAAGTGGGCAGCAGGGCTTGTTCGGGGCGTGACGGCGCGGGGAGTCGCCCGGTCAGGAACTGCGGTGGGATGCTGGGCGTTGTTCCACTGGTGGGGACTCGCTTAGACTCCGCCGATGCCATCCGTATGGACGGCATACCCACCCCCGTATATGAGACCGTGCATCAGCGGTCGTGCGAAGGATTTCCGTCCCGTGAGTATCGTGACTCTCGTCCCCTTCATCGTCATCATCGGGGCCATGTTCCTGATGACCCGGTCTGCCAAGAAGAAGCAGCAGGCGGCCGTGCAGATGCGCAATGAAATGCAGGCCGGCACCGGCGTCCGGACGATCGGCGGCATGTACGCCACCGTCAAGGAAATCCACGAGGAAACCGTCCTCCTGGAGGTCGCTCCCGGCGTGCACGCGATCTACGCCAAGAACGCCATCGGCGCCGTGCTCGCGGACGAGGAGTACAACCGCATCCTGGACGGTGCCGACCCGATCCACGGCGACGAGCCCATCGTCCCGGACGACGCCTCCTCGCTGACCGGCGAGGCCACCGAAAAGGGTGACAAGGGCGACAAGATCGACCTGGGCAAGGCCGAGGCCCCGGCCGCCGAGCCCGCCGTGGACGAGCCCGCCGCCGGTGAGGCCGACGACGCCAAGGCCGCCGACGACGCCAAGGCCGCCAAGGCGGACGCGGACACCGCCAAGGACGACAAGAAGTCCGGCGACGACGAAGCCAAGTAGCCCGCCCCACGGAACCGCGGAGCACGCGTGGTGTGTCGTGCACCGCGGTTCCGGGACGGTCTAGGCTCCGGCGGGGGCACGTCCCCACAAGACTTCGTGGCCGCTCGGCCGGCATCCCGGGCCGAGGGGTTGGACAGGGAGATACGAGAAGGTGGCAGCACCGAAGAAGGGCCGCAGGGCGCCCGCGAGCCAGGGGCATCCGGGCCGCACCCTGATCCTGGTCCTGATCGCCATGGCGGGGCTGATCGGAGGCATGTTCTACTCCGGCACGCTGACGCCGCGACTGGGCATCGACCTGGCCGGCGGCACCAGCTTCACGCTGGCGGCCCAGAACCAGCCAGGCAAGCCCAACGCGATCAACGAGACCAACATGAACACCGCCGCCGGCATCATGGAGCGGCGGGTCAACGGTCTCGGTGTGACCGAGTCCGAGGTCCAGACGCAGGGCAGCAACCACATCATCGTGAACATCCCCAAGGGGACGGACGCGAAGCAGGCGCGCCAGCAGGTCGGTACCACCGCCCAGCTCGGTTTCCGGCCGGTGCTGACCACCACCGCGGGCGCCAAGACCCCCGAGCAGCCCACGCCCGGCCCCTCCCAGAGCGGCGCGAACGGCAAGGGCGACAAGGCCACGGGCGGGGCAGGCACCGGGCCGCACGCCTCTTCCTCGCAGCCGCCGGGTTCCAAGCCGTCGACGCAGGGCCGCGCGGTGACCGACTCGCTGAAGAAGGCACCCTCCGCCAAGCCCACCCCCTCCGGCACGGCCAAGCCCTCCACGCCCCCGGCGCCGCCGGCGCCTCCGGGTGGCGCGGCGATTCCGCCGGCCCTCCAAAAGCAGCTCAACGCGCTGGACTGTTCCACCAAGAAGGGCCGCGCCGCCGCAGGTGAGAAGGCCGCCAACGCCAAGCCGTCCGACACGATCGTGGCGTGCAAGCAGGACGGCACGCAGAAGTACGCGCTCGGCCCCGTCGGCGTCGAAGGCACGGACGTCAACAACGCCAAGGCCGTCTTCGACGCCCAGCAGGGCCAGGGCTGGATCGTCCAGATGGACTTCACCTCCGAGGGTGGCAAGAAGTTCGGGGACATCACCGGCAAGCTCGCCACCAAGGCGCCGCCGCAGAACCAGTTCGGGATCGTCCTGGACGGCGCGGTCGTCTCCTCTCCCTCGGTCGACAAGGCCATCATGGGCGGCGGAGCCACCATCTCCGGCGGCTTCACCCAGCAGTCCGCCGAGGACCTCGGCAACATGCTGTCCTACGGTGCCCTGCCGCTCTCCTTCAAGATCGACGACGAGACCACGGTCACCGCGGCGCTCGGCGGTGAGCAGCTGCACGCCGGTCTGATCGCCGGCGCCATCGGCCTCGCACTGGTCGTCATCTACCTCGTCGCCTACTACCGGGGTCTGGCGCTGGTCGCGCTGGCGAGCCTGGGGGTTTCGGCGGTCCTGACGTACACGATCATGACCTTGCTCGGCCCCGCCATCGGATTCGCGCTGAACCTGCCGGCGGTCTGTGGCGCCATCGTCGCCATCGGTATCACCGCCGACTCGTTCATCGTCTACTTCGAACGCATCCGGGACGAGATCCGCGAGGGACGCACTCTGCGCCCGGCCGTGGAGCGTGGCTGGCCCCGGGCCCGCCGCACGATCCTGGTCTCCGACTTCGTGTCGTTCCTGGCCGCCGCGGTGCTGTTCATCGTCACCGTCGGCAAGGTCCAGGGCTTCGCCTTCACGCTCGGCCTGACCACCGTCCTCGACGTCGTCGTGGTCTTCTTCTTCACCAAGCCCCTGATGACGCTGCTCGCCCGGCGGAAGTTCTTCTCCGAAGGCCATTCCTGGTCCGGCCTCGACCCCAAGCGCCTGGGCGCCAAGCCGCCGCTGCGCCGTCGTCGCGGCGCCGCCCCCACCCAGACGAAGGAGGCGTGAGATGTCCAAGCTCGGAAACCTCGGCGCCCGGCTCTACCGCGGCGAGGTCGGCTACGACTTCATCGGCAAGCGGAAGATCTGGTACGGCATCTCGATCCTCATCACCGTCGTGGCCATCGTCGGCCTGGCGGTGCGCGGCCTGAACATGGGCATCGAGTTCTCCGGCGGCGCGGTCTTCACCACTCCGAAGACCTCCGTCTCCGCCTCGGAGGCGCAGCACAAGGCCGAGTCGGTGGCCGGCGGCCACCAGGCCATGGTGCAGAAGCTCGGCGGCAGCGCGCTGCGCATCCAGATCAGCGGTCTGGACACCAAGCAGTCCGTGCCGGTCCAGGAAGAGCTCGCCAAGGACCTGAACGTCCCGGTCAAGGACGTCAACACCCAGCTGGTCGGCCCGAGCTGGGGTGAGCAGATCGCCAACAAGGCCTGGCTGGGCCTGGGGATCTTCATGGTCCTCGTGGTGCTCTACCTCGCCATCGCCTTCGAGTGGCGGATGGCCGTGGCCGCGCTGGTCGCGCTGATCCACGACCTCACGATCACGGTCGGCGTCTACGCCCTGGTCGGCTTCGAGGTCACGCCCGGCACGGTCATCGGTCTGCTGACGATCCTCGGTTACTCCCTCTATGACACGGTCGTCGTCTTCGACAGTCTCAAGGAAGCCTCCAAGGACATCACCAAGCAGACCCGCTTCACCTACAGCGAGATCGCCAACCGCAGCATCAACGGCACCCTGGTGCGCTCCATCAACACCACCGTCGTGGCGCTGCTCCCGGTCGCCGGTCTGCTGTTCGTCGGCGGCGGCGTCCTGGGCGCGGGCATGCTCAACGACATCTCGCTGGCCCTGTTCGTCGGTCTCGCCGCCGGTGCGTACTCCTCGATCTTCATCGCGACCCCGCTGGTCGCGGATCTGAAGAGCCGCGAGCCGCAGATGAAGGCGCTGGCCAGGCGGGTCACGGCGAAGCGCGCCGCGGCCGAGGCCAAGGGCGTGAGCCAGGAGGACCCGCAGGATGCGGTCCCCGCGGTGGACGCCGAGGACGGTGACGGCGCCGCGGTCGTCGGCCCCCGTCAGCAGCCCGCCTCCCGCAACCGCGGCCGCGGCCGCCCGTCGGGCAAGCGCCGATGAGCGCCCCGGCAGGCCTGCGCGAGCTGCTGCTCAGCCGGATCGCGGACGTCCCGGACCACCCGCAGCCGGGCGTGGTGTTCAAGGACATCACCCCGCTGCTCGACGACCCGGCCGCCTTCGGCGCGCTGACCGAGGCGTTCGCCGAGCTGTGCGGGCGGCACCGGGTGGACAAGGTCGTGGGCCTGGAGGCACGCGGCTTCATCCTCGCCGCCCCGGTCGCGCTCCGTGCCGGCGTCGGGTTCGTGCCCGTCCGCAAGGCGGGCAAGCTGCCCCGCGAGACGTTCCGGCAGGCGTACGAGCTCGAGTACGGCACCGCCGAGATCGAAATCCACGCCGATGCGCTGGCCCCGGGAGAACGGGTGCTGGTGATCGACGACGTCCTTGCCACCGGCGGCACCGCCGACGCGTCGCTGCAGCTCATCCGCCGCGCCGGCGCCGAGGTCGCGGGCGTCGCGGTACTGCTGGAGCTGGGCTTCCTGGCCGGCCGGGAGCGGCTGGAGCCGGGCCTGAAGGGCGCTCCGCTGGAGGCTCTGGTCACGGTCTGAGCCGCGCTCGCACCGCACGTGCGCACACAGGGGCATCCGGAAGAATTCGGGTGCCCCTGTTGCTGTGTCATGTACCGAACCCCGGCCGCGGGGGAGCGGCGGGCCAAGGGTCGATACGATGGCACCCCGGCCCGACCGAGGTTCTGGGGTCCGGAACCGCCTGAGGAGTGCTCTTGCCAGACGAGGCCCAGCCGCTCTCCCCCGGACTGCGCCCGGAGGGATCCGACGCCGCGCGCCCGGCCGAGCCGAAGCCGTCGGACCCGGCTTCCCCCGACGCGCCCCAGCCCGAGCGGCAGGGTGCGTCCGACGGCACCGCCACGCCCCGGCCGCCGGCCGACGGGCCCGCGGCGTCCCGGCCGCCCGCTGAGCGGCCCCGTACGGCGGCCGAGCCGGAACCCGGCGCCTCCTCGCCCCATCCGGCGTCGCCGTCCCGCGCCGCCAAGCCGCCCGCCAAGGCCGGCCGGCCTCCCGTGCCCAAGTCGCCGGCTTCCGCTCCCGCCGGCCGCTCCGGCTCGCCCAACCGGGTACGGGCCCGCCTCGCCCGGCTCGGCGTCCAGCGCTCCAGCCCGTACAACCCGGTCCTGGAGCCGCTGCTGCGGGCCGTCCGGGGCAACGACCCCAAGATCGAGACCGCGACGCTGCGCCAGATCGAGCGCGCCTACCAGGTCGCCGAACGCTGGCACCGCGGCCAGAAGCGCAAGAGCGGCGACCCGTACATCACCCACCCGCTCGCGGTGACCACGATCCTGGCCGAGCTGGGCATGGACCCGGCGACCCTCATGGCCGGCCTGCTGCACGACACCGTCGAGGACACCGAGTACGGCCTGGACACCCTGCGGGGCGACTTCGGCGACCAGGTCGCGCTGCTGGTCGACGGTGTCACCAAGCTCGACCGCGTCAAGTTCGGCGAGGCCGCGCAGGCCGAGACGGTGCGCAAGATGGTCGTGGCGATGGCCAAGGACCCGCGGGTCCTGGTGATCAAGCTCGCCGACCGGCTGCACAACATGCGCACCATGCGCTACCTCAAGCGGGAGAAGCAGGAGAAGAAGGCCCGCGAGACACTGGAGATCTACGCTCCGCTCGCCCACCGCCTGGGCATGAACACCATCAAGTGGGAGCTGGAGGACCTCGCCTTCGCGATCCTCTACCCCAAGATGTACGACGAGATCGTGCGGCTGGTCGCCGAGCGGGCGCCCAAGCGCGACGAGTATCTGGCCATAGTGACCGACGAGGTCCAGGCCGATCTGCGCTCCGCCCGGATCAAGGCCACCGTCACCGGCCGCCCCAAGCACTACTACAGCGTCTACCAGAAGATGATCGTGCGCGGCCGCGACTTCGCCGAGATCTACGACCTGGTGGGCATCCGGGTCCTCGTCGACACCGTCCGCGACTGCTACGCCGCCCTCGGCACCATCCACGCGCGATGGAATCCGGTCCCCGGCCGGTTCAAGGACTACATCGCGATGCCCAAGTTCAACATGTACCAGTCGCTGCACACGACGGTGATCGGCCCCAGCGGCAAGCCCGTTGAGCTCCAGATCCGTACGTTCGACATGCACCGCCGCGCCGAGTACGGCATCGCCGCCCACTGGAAGTACAAGCAGGAGGCGGTGGCCGGCACGTCCAAGGTGCGCACGGACGTGCCCAAGGGCGTCGGCAAGGGGGCCGGCCAGGACACCGTCAACGACATGGCCTGGCTGCGGCAGTTGCTGGACTGGCAGAAGGAGACCGAGGACCCGGGCGAGTTCCTGGAGTCGCTGCGCTTCGACCTGTCGCGCAACGAGGTCTTCGTGTTCACGCCGAAGGGCGATGTCATAGCGCTGCCGGCCGGCGCCACCCCCGTCGACTTCGCGTACGCGGTGCACACCGAGGTCGGCCACCGCACAATAGGAGCCCGGGTCAACGGGCGGCTCGTCCCGCTCGAATCGACCCTGGACAACGGCGACTTGGTGGAGGTCTTCACCTCCAAGGCAACGGGCGCCGGGCCCTCCCGCGACTGGCTCGGCTTCGTCAAGTCCCCGCGCGCCCGCAACAAGATCCGCGGCTGGTTCTCCAAGGAGCGCCGGGACGAGGCCATCGAGCAGGGCAAGGACGCCATCGCGCGCGCCATGCGCAAGCAGAATCTGCCGATCCAGCGGATCCTGACCGGCGACTCCCTGGTCACCCTCGCGCACGAGATGCGCTACCCGGACATCTCCTCGCTCTACGCCGCCATCGGCGAGGGCCATGTCGCCGCGCAGAGCGTCGTCCAGAAGCTGGTGCAGGCGCTCGGCGGCCAGGACGAGGCCACCGAGGACATCGCCGAGTCGACCCCGATCCGGCCGCGTTCCAAGCGGCGCTCCAGCGCCGACCCCGGGGTGGTCGTCAAGGGCGTCGACGATGTGTGGGTCAAGCTCGCCCGCTGTTGTACACCGGTGCCGGGTGACCCCATCATCGGCTTCGTCACCCGCGGCAGCGGCGTCTCGGTGCACCGTGCCGACTGCGTCAACGTCGACTCGCTGTCCCGGCAGCCGGAGCGGATCCTGGACGTCGAGTGGGCGCCCACCCAGTCCTCGGTCTTCCTGGTCGCCATCCAGGTCGAGGCCCTGGACCGCTCACGGCTCCTGTCGGACGTCACCCGGGTCCTGTCCGACCAGCACGTCAACATCCTGTCGGCGGCCGTCCAGACGTCCCGCGACCGCGTGGCCACCTCCCGGTTCACCTTCGAGATGGGCGACCCGAAGCATCTGGGGCATGTGCTCAAGGCGGTACGGGGCGTGGAGGGCGTGTACGACGTCTACCGAGTGACCTCGGCCCGCCGGCCCTGACGCGCGGCGGAAACCGCTGCCGTTCCCGCGGCAGCGGCCGCCCGCCTCAGGGATTCCTCCCGGTGGCTGCCGTCCCGGACATGCGGCGGCCCCGGTACGGATCTCCGTAC
>NZ_JBSHBP010000117.1:0-12480 GCF_053612065.1 Streptomyces sp. NPDC054765
CGAGGAATTCGAAGCCCAGCACTACCGATCCCAGGCAGCCCCGAACGCCGCCTGAAACCACAGAAACCGGCCGCTACGAAACTCGGGGCAGCTCATTGCAGCTCAGCGTTGATCCCCTGTTCGAGCGGTGCCAGGGTTCGGGAATCCCTCGCAAGCATCACAGTGAAGCCTGTCCCTTCCGGGCCACCCGGAGCGGTCCCCTTCGGACAGGCCGAAGGGCACCGCTCCGGCTTCGGTGATGTGGTGAGGGTTTCCGGCGCGGGAGGAGACACGGGAGGAGATGAGGAGGGAGATGCGCGGGCGCGCTTCGCGTCGGTGTGGGTCCGGGAACTGAACCATCGGGATCAGTCGCTGTCGAGGCCGTCGACCAGGCGGTCGAGGAACCGGGTGAACGTGGCGTCGGGAGCCAGGGGGCGTCCAGGTGCGGAGAGGGCTTCGGCGAGCTCCGGGTGATGACCGTCGGCGGCGACGGCGGCGAGGTAGCGGGCTTCGGCCGCGGCCCGGCCGGGTGAGCCCGCGGCTGCGGACTGCGTGATCTCGTAGCCGACGTGTCCGGCAACGAAGCCGGTGAGCAGGCTGAAGACCTCCAGTTTCGCGGCACCGTCCAGCCGGGTGGGGCGCAGGGCGGCGAGTGCGCGTTCCAGGAAGGCCAGCGCGTGCGGGCCGAGCGACCGGCGGGTGGACAGCGCGGCGGGGAGCCATGGGTGACGGAGCATGAGCGCGCGCTGAAGATGGCCGACGGCCTTCAGATCGGTACGCCACTCGCCGCTGAGGGGATCTGCCGTCGGGAGTTCGGCACTGACGTGGTCCACCATCAGTTCCAGCAGTGTCTCCTTGTCTCGGGCGTAGCTGTAGAGGGACATGACGCCGGCCCCGACCTCCGTAGCGACGCGCCGCATGGTGACCGCCTCCAGCCCCTCGGCGTCCGCCAGAGCGACGGCCGCGGCCGTGATCGCCTTGCGGCTGAAGGCGGGCTTGCGCCCTCTGCCGGGCCGGCGGGGGCTCAGCCAGAGCTGTTGGGGATCGATGCCGGAGGCGCCGGCCGTCCCGTCACGACGGGTCACGATCTTTTGTTCCTCTCCTGGCCACTGGGACTTGCGGAGGCCATCCAAGCATCCACTATTCTCGTACGACGTACGAGAATAGTGGAGGGGAATCATGACAGCACACACGCATGACGTCGTGCCGAGGCCCGACCGGGCCGTGCCCACCGGGAAGCCTCCGCTGTCCTCGCGGATGATGAGAGCGGCATGGCGCAATCTTCCGGCCGAACAGCACGCCGTCGGCTGGGAACCGGGGCTCGTGGTGCCGGCTGCCGACGGCAGTCCACTGCTCACGGACCACTACTTCCCCCGCGCAGAGGGCGACTTCCCCACCCTTCTCGTGCGCTCGCCGTACGGCAGGCGCCTGCCCTGGTCCCCCCTGTACGGCATCCTCTTCGCCGAACAAGGCTTCCGCGTGCTCCTGCAAAGCTGCCGCGGTACCGGTGGCTCAGGCGGCCGGTTCGCCCCATGGAGCAATGAGGCCGCCGACGGCCGGGCAACCGTGTCCTGGCTGCGCAAACAGCCCTGGTTCAACGGGGTACTGGGCACAGTCGGCCCCAGCTACCTGGGTTATGTGCAGTGGGCGCTCGCCCTGGACCCGCCTCCGGAGCTCAAAGCGATGGCCATACAGGTCGGCCTGCACGATCCCCATGCCCTCTTTCATCAAGGCGGTGCGCTCCGCCTGGAGAACGCGCTCGCCGTCGGTCTGGGCATGACGTACCAACACCAGGGGCCGGCGCCGTTCGTGAGGGCGACACTGCGCCTGCGCCGCCGGCTGCGTAGGATCACCACTGCGCTGCCGCTACGCAAGGCGTACGCGTCTGCCCTCGGCCAAGTGCCCTGGCTGGACGACGCGATGACCCACCCGGACGCCGCCGACCCGTACTGGCACGGCGCATCCGTGGGATCGGCAGCGGAGCGGCTGGCGGTGCCCACCAGCCTGATCACCGGGTGGCACGACGGACTGGCCGACCAGACCTTCCAGCAGTTCGCCCGGCTGCGTCGGGCCGGCTGTGAGACCGCTCTGCTCGTCGGCCCTTGGACGCACACCTCCGCGCTTCAGCAAGGCTGGCCAGAGGTGTTCTCCGAGACCCTCGCCTGGCTGCGCGCGCACCTGTGCGACGACCCCGCCGGCCTGCGCCCCACCCCCGTACGCGTGCACATCGGCGGCGAAGGCACCTGGCGCGACCTCGACGACTGGCCGCCGGCCCCCGTCACATCTGCCTGGTACCCCGGGGCGAACGGCACTCTCACCCAGCGGCCCCCCGCGAATTCCACACCGCTGGCGTCCTTCCACTACAACCCGGCCGACCCCACGCCTTCCCTGGGCGGGCCCCTGCTGTCCCCGAGCGCCGGCCCCCGCGACAACAGCGCCCTGGAGGCACGAGAGGACGTGCTGACGTATACCAGCGCGCCGCTGACCGAACCCGTCGACATCCTCGGCCCGGTCTCCGCGCGAGTGCGGATCTCCACGGACACCGGTTATGCCGACGTCTTCGCCCGCCTGTGCGATGTGGACACCGAGAGCCGTTCCACCAATATCTGCGATGGGCTGACCCGACTGCGGACCACTGGGCCGACCCCCTCGGAGGCCACCGTGGCGATGAGCTCCACCGCCTACCGATTCGCCGCCGGTCACCGCATCCGTCTCCAGATCAGCGGAGGCGCCCACCCGCGCTTCGACCGTCAAACCGGCACCGGGCAGCCAACGACCGAAGCCACCAGCCTCATGCCGGTACGTATCACGCTGCACGCCGGCTCAGCCCTGACGCTTCCCCTGGCCCTTCCCCTTCCCCTTCCCGAGAAGAGGAATACGGATATGTTCCCGTGAAGCGGTCGCGGGCGGCGGGTCGGGAGGTACCCCTGTCCTGCCCAGGAGTGATTTTGTCGAGCAGTAGCGGTTGTGGCCGAGTCCGGTACCCACACCCTCGAAGTCCGGGCCACCGACCGCACCGGCTACACCCAGACCGACAAGCGCGCCCCTCCCCTTCCTGACGGTGCCTCCGGCCGGCACTCAGTGGTGGTCACCGTGACCTGACACTGCATGCCCGTGACGGCTGCTCGGGGACGCCGCGCACCGCATGTCCCCCTTCGCCGGCGGGGGCGCCAAACCTCGCCATGACCGACGGTGCCGACCTCGGTCAGGCCACCAGCGTTCTCGGCAGCTCACGCCCGCGGACGCGCCGGTACGTATCAGGCATTGCGGTCCGTAAAGGCGCCCTGGGCGGTGAAGGCCAGCCTGGCGAAGCGTTCGCCGATGCGGCGGTGGGTGGCGGCGTCCGGGTGGAGCTGGTCGGGTAGTGGCAGTTCGGCGGAGTCGGCCGCACCGTAGAGGTCACGGCCGTCGAGATAGCGCAGGTTCGGGTCCGCGGCCGCCCGCTGTTCCACGATCCGGGCCAGCTCGTCGCGGATGACGCCCAGGGTCAGTTTCCCGCTCGCGCGTTCCGCCGGATCGCCCGTGGCATGGAACCGCAACTGCCCTTCGCTGAGGCTGCCGAAGTCCATGGCGCTGGGGCCGGGAGTGTCCTCGTGGATGGGGCACAGGATGGGCGAGACGACCAGCAGCGGTGTGGTGGGGTGGCCTTCGCGGATGGTGTCGAGGAAGCCGTGGACGGCGGGGGTGAAGGCGCGCAGGCGCATCAGATCGGCGTTGACCAGGTTGATGCCGATCTTGACGCTGATCAGGTCGGCTGGGGTGTCCCGAAGAGTGCGGGCGGTGAACGGGTCGAGCAGGGCGCTGCCGGCCAGACCCAGGTTGATCAGCTCCACCCCGGCGAGGGAGGCGGCGACTGCGGGCCAGGTGGTGGTGGGGCCGGCCGCGTCGGAGCCGTGGCTGATCGAACTGCCGTGGTGCAGCCATACCTTGAGGCCCCGGTCCGGTGCGGGCTCGACGGGGGCGTCGGTGCGCAGGGCGATGAGTTCGGTGGCCTCGTTGTGCGGCAGCCAGATCTCGACGTCCTTGGCGCCGTCGGGCAGATCGGCGAAGCGGAGGGTGCCGGGCAGACCGGCCCGTGTCTCGGCGGATCCGGTGGCCATATCGATGGTCAGGGTGTTCCCGCCGGTCACGCCGGCCCGACCGGCCAGGCGGCCGTTGACGAGCAGGTCGTACACCCCGTCCGGGCGGGGTGGGGCACCCACGTAAACCCGCTTGGTGGGCAGCGTGTCCAGTTCGATGAGGGTGGCCCGGGTGCGGAAAGCCAGCCGTACGCCGGAGGGTTGGGCTTCCGCCATGGCCAATTGCCCGTCGGTGTACTGGGCGCGGGCCCAGGCGGGCAGCCGGTGCGGCAGCACACCGTGCGCGGTGCGCTCCAGATCGAGGGCGCCGCGAAGTATGTCCGCGGTGACGGGCGTGGTGATCCAGTGGTGTTCGGTATGCATTGCCTCAGCCTGTTGGTCAATATCCGGATGGTTGAGATGCGTCGCCGCGTTGATGCGCCGATGTGTGGCTGCGTCGATGTGGCGAGCTGTTGGTGCGTCGCGTGGCCGATGGCCTTCGGCCGGCGGGGGCCCGGTCAGGGAGCGGGCCAGTTCCGCAGCAGGGCGTCGAGGGCGTCCAGGACCCTTGGCCAGGTTTCCTGCGCGTCGGGGGAGCTATGGCTGAAGCCTCCGCCCAGTTCCAGGCTGACGTAGCCGTGGAAGACGCTGCCCAGCAACCGGACCGCGTGGGTCTGGTCCGGCTCCGTCAGGTCGTAGCCGCGCAGGATCGCCCGCATCATCTGTGCGTGCCTGCGACCGGCGCTGGCAGCCGCCGTTTCCGGGTCGAGCCTCAGCTGAGCTGCGGCGTAGCGGCCGGGATGCTCCCGGGCGTAGTCGCGGTAGACGTTCGCGAAGGCGGTCAGGGCGTCCTTGCCGGCCCGCCCGGCCAGGGCGGCGGCACCGCGGTCGGCGAGTTCCGCCAGGGCGAGCAGCGCGATCCTGGTTTTGAGGTCCTGCGAGTTCTTCAGGTGCGAGTACAGACTCGCGACCTTGACGTCGAACCGTCGGGCGAGCGCCGAAACGGTCACCTGGTCGAAGCCCACCTCGTCGGCCAGTTCCGCCCCCGCCTGCGTCAGGCGTTCCGTGGTCAGTCCTGCGCGTACCATGCCCGTCCTCCCATTCGACAGAATGGATTATGCATTTGCCTAATGCATGTAGGCAACTTGTTATGCGTTTTTGGCATGCCGATTGAGGAACCGCTGGCTGAAGCGAGTGCGGGACGGTACCGCGTGCGTAGCAGAGGCGGCGTCGGCGCTCACCGGCGACGGCCGGCAAGGCCATGGCGTCATGGGGGAGCGCGGAGGCCGTCACTGAGGAGGGGGCAGCTCGCCATCGAAGTGGCGCTGCCGGCCGGTCGCGCCCGAGGAGAGGCGAGGTGCCGTCCGGCACCGAAGCCGGGGCACACGGTACGGCGTCCTGGCACCGGATTCGGTGCCAGGACGCCGTATACGAGGGGTGCTTACTTCACATTCACGCCGGTCCATGCGGCGCCGACCGCCTTGTATTCGGCGCTCGTCGTGCCGTACAGGGCCCCTGCCGCTTTCAGCGTGGCGGTGCGGGCGGCCTTGTAGTTGGTGGTGGAGGTCATGTACGTGGTGAGGGCCTTGTACCAGATCTTATCGGCCTTGTCCCGGCCGATGCCGGTGACCTTGGAGCCGTCGGAGGTGGGGCTGTTGTACTTGACGCCGTTGATGGTCTTGGCGCCGCTGCCCTCGGACAGCAGGTAGAAGAAGTGATTGGCGACGCCGGAGGAGTAGTGGACGTCCTTGTTGCCGACGCCACTGGACCAGTAGTCGGCCGAGGCTCCGTCCTTGCTGGGCTTGTCCATGTAGCGCAGCGGGGTGCCGTCGCCATTGATGTCGATCTTCTCGCCGATGAGGTAGTCGCCCGGGTCGGAGGCGTTCTTGGCGTAGAACTCGGCCGACGTGCCGAAGATGTCGGAGGTGGCCTCGTTGAGGCCGCCCGACTCACCGCTGTAGTTGAGCCCCGCGGTGGCGGCGGTGACGCCGTGGCTCATCTCGTGGGCGGCCACGTCGAGCGCGGTGAGCGGGTGGGAGTTCCCCTCGCCGTCACCGTAGGTCATGCAGAAGCAGCTGTCGTCCCAGAAGGCGTTGACGTAGTTGCTGCCGTAGTGGACGCGGGAGTAGGCGCCCTTGCCGTCGTTGCGGATGCCATTGCGGCCGAAGGTGTTCTTGTAGAAGTCCCAGGTGACGGCGGCCCCGTAGTGCGCGTCGACGCCGGCGGTCTGACGGCCGCCGCCCCATACGTCGTCCGCGTCGGTGAACAGCGTGCCGGTGCCCGACGTCTGCTGCTTGAGGTCGTACGTCTTGTGGCCCCCGCGGGCACCGTCGGTGAGCTGGTAGGACGACCCGCTCTTGGTGGTGGTGAGCGCGACCTTGCCGCTGTAGGTGCTGGTGCCCGTGCCGGTCTCGATGGCCTCGTTCTGGAACAGCTTCTTGCCGGTGGCCGCGTCGGTGACGACGTGCAGTTCGCTGGGCGTGCCGTCCTTCTGGACGCCGGTGACGACAGTTTCGTATGCGAGAACCGGCTTGCCCGTGGCGGCCCAGATCACCTTGCGCGGCGCGGCGGAGGCGCTGGTCTTGGCGTCCTTCTTCGCGGCGGCAGCGCTGAGTGCGCTCTTCTTCGCGGCGGAGGGGGCGAGCGCGGCGGTCGTACTGGGCACGGTTATCCGGGCGTCGGTCGCCTTGGTGACGCTGTGGGTGCCGTTCTTGGCCTCGTGGACCACCAGGTCGCCGCCGAGGACGGGCAGTCCTGCGTAGGTGCGCTCGTACCGGGTGTGTACCGTGCCGTCCGCGTCCTTGATGACGTCCCGCACAACGAGCTTCTCCCGCACGCCGAGGCCGATTTTCGCGGCGGTGGCGGTGGCACCGTGCTGAGCATCCTTGAACGCGGATGCCTGCTGCGCGGCGGAGAGCTGGACCGCCGACGTGCCGGTCGCACGGTCCGGCTGGGCGCTGGCCGAGCCGGCCTGGACGCCGACGGCGACCATGGCGGCGGAGGCGACCAGGGCGGCAGCGCGCAGGGTGTTCTTGCGGGGGGTGGACGAGATCCGTCTCAACTCGGTCTCCCTTGTGAGGGCCGCGGGTCGCGGCCCAAGATGCGGCCGGGCAACCGAGGGGTGGGGTGCCCGGTGGAGCAGAAGGAGTGAATCGATGGGAGCGTGCCAGGAGTTGACGCTTTTTGACAGATGTTCAACACAGAAGAAACAACAATTTCACCAATGGAACTGCTTCATGATGCCTTTCGAGGCCTTTGGGCCTGGAGCCGTGGCCGTGGCCGTGGTGGACGGTTCGCCGGCCCTCGTCGCCCCGGCCCTCCTCGCGCCGGCAGCCACGGCCACGCTGAAAGCCGTCCCGCACCTGCCGTCCGGCCTGTTGGACGAGGCAGCCGGGAACGTGGCCGTCATCGACACCGGCAACTACTACCCCAGGAACGCGACGGCCGGATCGCGGCCATCGAGGACGGCCTGACCGAGAGCCGCTGGACCGAGCAGCACCTCGGCCACCCCGTGATCAAGGCGTTCAACGGCACCTACGCGCAGGACATTCTCGACAAGCCGCGCCCCGCCGGCCACCCCGAACGGATCGCGCTGCCGGTGTCCGGTGACGACGAGGCGGCCAAGAAGGTCGTCCGCGACCTGGTCGACGAGCTGGGGTTCGACACCGTCGACGCGGGCGGCATCGACACGTCCTGGCGCCAGCAGCCCGACACCCCCGTATACGGTCTGCGGGCGGGCGTCGCAGGGGTCACCAAGGCCCTGGCCGAGGCATCACCGGAGCGACCGGAGTCGTTCCGGGCACAGGGGTAGGCGCAGGCGCAGGCAAGTCACAGGGAGAGGGCGCGCCGATCCGGGCGGCATGCTGTGGCCGGCCGCCTCCCCCTCCGTGACCCGGGGCGGCGGCCGGGGGAACGCTCCTCCCCTTTGGGGTCAGCAGGCGCCCAGGTCCTGCCAGACGCCCGAACCGCCGGTGGAGGGTGTCTCGCCCTGTGTCCACCACTTGGCCTTCCAGGTATGGCCGTTGTACGAGACCGTGTCGCCGCCCACATAGACGGAAGCGGCGCTGTAGGCCGCCGCGGTGCAGCTTCCGCCGCCCGGCGGGGTGGTGGGGGGCGGCGTGGTGGGGGGCGTGGCCCCGGCGAACTTCACCGAGTACTTGGTGAAGTCGTACGCGCCCTGCGGGACGCTGCTGCAGGTGCCGGATGTCTTGCCGTTGTTGTCCGGCGGGGAGCATTGCCGGTCCCGGTTGACCGACCAGTTCGTGAAGCGCGCCATGTGGTGCGCGGTCGCGAAGTCCAGCACCGCCTGGAAGTCCGCCTGGGTGAAGCACTCACCGGTGTCGCTGCGACCGTTCATCTGCGAAATGCCTTCGTGGGCGTACGCGGTGGCTTCGTCCCAGCCGAACGTGGAGCGCAGCACGGCATTGAAGTCGGTCAGGGCGGAGGTCTGCGAAGCCGCGCCGTTGAAGCCACCGTCGAACGGCATGATGGAGAAGTTGTCCGGGGTGAAGGACTGGGACTTGGCTTCGTTGAGCATCTGCTTGCCGAACCAGCCGGTGCCGTCGGCGGTTCCGGCCGTGGTGAGGGAGAGGTAGATGCCGGGGTTCTGCTGCTGAAGGATCTTGGCGGCCCCGATTTCGTTGTGGATGGCGGCGGCGTTCTCGTACTCCGGCTCCTCCAGGTCGAAGTCGAGTGCCTTGAGGCCGTACTTGTCGACGACCTGCTGGTATGCGGCTGCTGTCGCCTCGGGAGTGGTACAGCTCTGCCCGAGCTTGGTGCCGCCGTAGCCGCCGACGGAGGCGGAGACGTCTCCGCCCTTCGCGCGGACCGCGGATATCAGGCCGGCCACCGCGGTGTCCGAACCCACCGGGCTGGTTCCGCCCCATGTGGGCGAGCAGCCACCGCCGTTCGGGGCCAGGACGAAAGCGAGCTGGAACGCCTTGAGGCCGGTGGCGTCCATCACCGCTCCGGCGTCCGGCGGGTCGTTGTCGAGCGGCATGAGATAGGGCGCCGCGGCGTACCAGTTGCTGCCCACGGCCTTCGGTGTCGGGGTGGCGGTGCGGCTGTGGGCGGCGGCGAGCGCCGCGCCGGCCGCCGTGAGTGCGAGGCAGCCCGCTGAGACGAGTGCGGCGAGCGTTCTGACGTGACGAGGTGGCACAGGCCCTCCCGCGGAGCGAATCTGGTCCAGACCAATTGCCCCACAGGGTGACGCCTCGTCACGGGTGCGTCAACACTTTGGACCGGGCCGGTGTCGAACCGGGCCGGCGTTGGGGTGGATCGGCGTTGCGGTGGATCGGCGTTGGAGTGGATCAGTTTGAACCAGGGCGGGGTCAGGCCGGATGAGCGGACCGCTCTCGCGGGCTCCGGTCAAACTCGTCGAGACCGTCGGCGCATGGGGTGTCGGCGGTCAAACGGTCACGGTCACGGCGTACGCGATGAAGAATGCCGCGCAGAGTATGACGATGATGCCGAGGATGATGACCGGGCCTTTGGCCCAGCCCCGTGTCTGGCTGTCGCGGGGGCCGGTCTCCGCACCCGTGCTGCCCTCGCCCGGTGGAGTTTCCTCGGGCGGGACCCCACTTGCAGGGGGACGGTCGGGGGCGTGGTGCGGATTCGGGTCGGAATATGGAGAACTCATACCAGCAGTTTGCCCGTTTTGTGGCGAATTAAGTGGTGGGTGGTCGCGACTCCGGCGATGCGGTACGCGTCGGCTTGTCGGGGGTGGAGGGGTGCCTGCCCGAGCCCGAGTCCGAGGTCGTGCCCGAGGTCGAGGTCGAGCGTTCGTGCTGGTCAGCGTGGTTTGTGTGCGCCGCTGGAGGTGAATGCCACGGTCGTCACGGGCGATCGATCAGCCGGGTGCCCCTCATTGACAGTCGCGCCGTGACCGCGGACCGTAACCGTCGCCCCGGGCGGGTGTGAGGTGCCGGACAGGCCGATTACCAGGAGGAGGTCGATCCAGGGCAGGGACAGCTGACGCGTCTGTGCGCCGGCGGATCCGAAACAGGTGCCGTTTTGCCTCCGTCTGAAGCCGGGACAACGGGGTACGCGAGCTCCACTGGTCCACAGGAAGGCGGAGATCGTGTCCGATTCGTACGAGTTGAGCGTCGAAGTGAACGTCACCGAGCCGGACGTGGCGGTGGTGACCGTGTCGGGGGATCTCGACGGCGAGACCGGCACATCCCTGCACCACCAGCTCGCCAACCAGATCGTGCACGGGAGGCGGTATCTCGTGTTGGATCTGCGAGCCGTGCCGTTCATGGACTCCTCGGGGCTGAACATCATCATCCGTGCGTCCAACGAGACCAAGCGTCTCGACGGGAGCCTGCATCTGGCAGCGGTGTCCGATGTCGTGCTGCGCCTGCTCGATCTGACCGGGATCAGCGTGACCACCCCGGTCCACGCGAGCCCCGAGGACGCGCTCGCCGTGATCGCGTCGCGGCCCGCGGCTGACCCGGGGCCGGCGGAAAGCTTGCACACCGCGAAACGGTGACCTCGCCTGCCCCATGGCTTCGTGGCACCCAGATTTGTCCATGGCTGCCCATGTCCGCCCGGAGGCGCATGGGCGGCCTGGCGGCCCTCCACGGAGCGGATGTATGCCTGGCGGCCCTCCACGGAGCGGATGCCTGGGGGCACGGGCGATATGGACGGCATCGGCGAGATCCACCGGCGGCACGCCTGGACGCGGGGCAGGGGGCTCACTCCGTTCGCGCGGTAATCCGCCCCGGAGGCTGGGCAGTTGGTGTGCAGATCACTCGACGTTCGTGGACGGGCGCGGCAGACGGAGGTGCGCGAGATCATCGGGGGGCGGGCTGGTGTGCGGCCACAAGGGGGTGACATCGGCGTCGGCTGCCGCGGGGGCGTCGGTCAGGCGCATACGGTCACGCAGCCTGCCGTAGAAGTCGGTCGGCCTGAGCCGTACGACGCGCAGACGCCACGGAGCCGCGTAGACACCGATCCAGTCCCCGGGATCCAGGACGCCGCGCAACTGGCCGTCGACGCTGACCGCCGCGCGCCCGGAGTGACCCAGGACGCGCAGGGCGACGGCCTCGTCGGGGGCCGCGACCACCGACCGGTTGAACGTCATGTGCGGGGCGACGGGGGTGAAGACGATGGCGTCGGCAGCGGGGGAGATGACGGGGCCGCCGGCGGCGAAGCTGTATGCGGTGGACCCGGTGGGTGTGGCGACCAGGACGGCGTCGGCGGAGTAGGAGGCGAGGAGCCGGCCCGAGAGGTACACGCCGAGCGAGACCTGCCGGTCGCGGGCCAGTTTCTCCAGGACGATGTCGTTGAGGGCCGTCACATTCAGGGCCACACCCCAGTCCAGGGCGACGGCGCAGTCGGAGCGCACCAGCGGAGCCGGCAGCGCGGGACCACGGCCGTACTGCAGCAGGGCTTCCATCCCCTCCGGGAGCTCCAGCGGCCTCGACGCCCGCATCGTCAGCATCAGTCGGGTCTCGACGTCCCCCTGGCCGCGGTGGACGGTGTCCAGCGCGCACTCGACATCGTCGGCCGGGACTTCGGTCAGGAAGCCGAGGGTGCCCAGGTCGACACCGAGCACGAGCGCGTCGTTCTGCGCGGCCAGGCGTGCTCCGCGCAGAAAAGTACCGTCGCCGCCGAGCGTGACGATCAGGTCGGGGCCACCTGCGGCATCGACCTCTTCCCGGGCATCCCGCCGTTGCTCGTCCTGACTCCACACATCGATGGCGACACAGCCGACACCCTGGCGTAGGCACCACCGTCGGACGACGCCGGCGGCCGCCACGGCGGCAGGACGCCCTTCATGGACGACGATGCCCACCCGCTGCACACTCACGCCGCGTCCTCTCCGTCGGCTTCTCCTTCTCCGTCTCCCTGTGCCTGCGCCTCTCCCTCTGCCTCTGGATGCCCCGTACGCGGGCCGGCCTGCGAGCAGAACGACGAGGGGAGGGGGTGGTGCGCAGCGATGGGGAGGGGATGGGGATTCTTTGCGGAACCGCGAACGAGATGTCGGCGCACCACGCACCGCCGGGTTCACCACCGGGTTCGTCGGCAGCGGTCAGCCGCCCCTGCGGTGGCGGCCACCTGCCGCCACCGATGAGACGACGCGTCCACTCATTCCACCCTCTCACCCACCAGCGCCCTGTCAAATGGCCCTGGGATGGCGTGAACAACGCCAGGAGTTGATGCCTCACAACCCGCAACGCGGCCGGGCTTCTCCGCACCGGAGTTCACCAGTCCGGGCTTCGACAGCCCCGGTATCCCCACGGGACCGCAGCTCGGGGAGACGGAGACCGGCAAGAGGATGCGGGCGGAACAACAGGAGAGGACGCCGTCGCGCCCGTCCCCCCTCCGGAGGCACACCATCCGCCGCAGCCGCAGCCGCAGCCGCAGCCGCAGCCGCAGCCGCAGCCGCAGCCGCAGCCGCAGCCGCAGCCGCAGCCGCAGCCGCAGCCGCAGCCGCAGC
>NZ_JBSHBP010000118.1:0-11933 GCF_053612065.1 Streptomyces sp. NPDC054765
TGAACGGGGCTATCCAGGACGGCTCCGACGCCGTGATCACACCAGACACCGCAAGATCATCTCACCTGTGACCAGCAGTTACGGGACAGGTCTTAGTCGAAATGACGCCTGAGAAGGAGGGCCCATCGTGGGCATCGAGATCGATGAACTCGACCGTGCCAGCCCAGATCCAGCGGCGCCAGAGACGCCGGTCGGACTGCCTGGGGCACAGGAGCTCTACGATCGCTGGGAAATCCAGCAATGGAGCGTCTCGAGGGTCGAGGTTGTCCGCGACGCACGACGCTTCGCGGAGCTGCGGCCCTTCGCACGACGGGAGCTGCTGACCGCGCTGGCCGAGTTGGAGATCGGCGAGTCCTGCGTCACCCGGACACTCAGCGCACTCGCCGACCATGCCCCCACCGAACCCGACCGCATTTACCTGTGCACCCAACTGGCGGATGAAGCACGCCATGTCCAGTTCTTCCAGCGCTATCTCCTCCAGGTAGCGCAGGTTGCAGCCACAGATCTGGAACCAGCCGGCGCACTGGGGCAGGCGTCCGGCTACGGTCAGATCTTCGAACCCCTACTGTGCGAAGCCACCGCCCGGGTACGGGAGCAACCTGGCGAACCTGCTGCCTGGTACGCCGCACTGGTTCACTACCACCTGGTCACTGAGGGGATCCTGGCAGCAGCCGGCCTGCGAACCTTGCGCACCATGGCGCGTGCCTGCGGGTTGCCAGCTCTTCAAGAGGGGCTGACCAACGTCTCACGGGACGAGGCTCGCCACCTTACCTTCGGGCTGTCCACCGCACGTGACGGCGTGCGCTCAGGCTGGGGTGGGATCATCGGCGAGACGTACCGGGAGGGTGTGGCCATCGGAGCCCGGGTGTTGGTCAATCCCATGCAGCGCTCACAAGCCCCTGTGATCCGCCAGGCCCTCGCCGCATACGCGGGCCAGATCTGTGCGCAATGGTCGATCGCGCACGGCCGAATGATGCGTCAGCTCGGGCTCATCGGTCTCGAGTCGCTGCGCGGTGAGCTCGAACTCACCTGGGGCGAAGCCTTCGCGGCGGCCTTCACTGAGTACCAAGAGGCCTGGGGAACCGAACATCCCGTCGCTCGTGCCCGGCGGCTTTCGCTGGTCTGACCATCGCTGCAACTGAGGTCAGGGTCGCTTCCCGCAATCCCTCGCCTGCACCGTCATTTCACTCATTACTCTGCTGGGAGAGCTATGTCTCTGTACGACGAAACCGTCACGCGAGTACGCGAAATCATCGGCGACATGTCGCCGAAAAAGGAAAAGAACCCGGCACCTGAACAGCACCTGGTCAACGATCTCGGGTATGACTCTGTTTCTCTGATGGAACTCGCGCTCGCGTTGGAATCCGATTTCAACCTTTTCGAGTTCGACGAGGAACAGGCCGGAAACATGGTAACCGTAGGTGACGTGGCAAATCTCATCGCCCAACTTGTCGTCGCGGCCGAGGTGTAATCGCCAAACTCGACGAAAAACCGAGAGGATCCCATGACGCCCTCCCCGGAAATCGACCGCTGGATAGCCGCCTTGGACGGCCTATTCACGGTCCCGGATGATCACCGAGTGGCCTATTTCGACAGAGTTGCGGCCCTCGACATGCTGCGCTGCGAAGAGGCCACGCTGGACGCCCTCATCAAGGTGGGACTTCCCTATCTCGGAGAGACCGGAAAGGAATGGTTCGACCGGTTCGATCTGTTCAACCTCGCTCTTGCCTCCGGGTCGGCCACGTCCGTACCGGAGATGGCCATCCAGTACGCGTTGCGATGGATGCACGGAGGCCCGCATACCTGGATCACTGAGCTCGACTGGAGCTTCGTAGTCGACCTGGAGTGCCCCCACCAGGAGTGCGGCGCCGACCCCCGGTGGTCGCATGCCCAGATGTTGCCAGAGGCCGTCGGCGGCCAGCTCCACTCGTGGCACGTTAAGCCGGAAGGAGCCCGGATCGTCGACGAACAGCTGCGGTACGAAGGACCAGGCCCACTCCAGTTCTCAGGTCACGTCTCAACAAGCGGAGAACTGATGAACCTGAGGTCACCGCAGCTGCGACGCATCATCGACGAATTCTTTGCTTGTGGCTACCGATGGGTCCGCCTTCCGGAACCATTGCAGTGGGAGTACCAGCGGCTGCTGAGCGCGGGAGTCTCCCCGTGTATCTCGGCGAGTCTTTTCCTGGAGAAGGAGTTCAAAGCCGCCGGATATGACGCCTTCACCCGCAGGGGGTGGCTCCTAGGCATGCTCGATCTCGCCCATTCCTGGGTCGAGGTCACCGACGACGACGGCGTGACCAAGCCCGTCGACCCGATCTTCACCTGGCTGACCGCGTACGCGGCCAAGCCACACCCCGACTTGGCCGCGGCCTCGATTGGTTCGCGTATGAACCGTCTGCTGCCGGCGGCGATGGCCGCGAATGGACGGATGGCGACGCACCAGTGCGGCGACCGGGACGTGGACCCGCGCCGCAAGACCGTGATCCGCAGAAAGGTAGCGTCATAGTGAATACCGCAGCGATTGACAACCTGAATGATGAGGGCGTACAGGCCGCCTATATGGCGGAACTGCCCGACATCCTCGGAAGCGACGAACGCTTCAAGACGATCCTTGACCGTCTGACGGCCATGTCCGAACGGGATTACTACGATCCCTATAAGCTCTTCCAGTGGCCTGAATCCGTCAAGGAAGACGCTTACTGGATGTCGCCCGAGCTTATGACGGTGCACAACACCGAAGTCGGCTCACATTTCGGCGAAGGCCACCTGCAGGCGCTGAGCAAGTGGGAGAGCATCAACTTCTACAGCCTGAATGTGCACGGAATCCGGGAGCTCCTGACGGAGATTATTGCGCGAATCCACACCCCGGGCTTCGAGGTTGCATCCGAGTACTTCCATCACATCATCGGTGAAGAGAACGACCATATGTGGTTCTTCGCTAAGTTCTGTCTCAACTATGCGGGCAAGGTGTATCCTGACCGGTCCATGACTTTTGCCTCCCCCGGCATTCCGCAGGCGGACACGTTCCTCCTCTTCTCCCGCCTGCTGATCTTCGAAGAGTTAGTCGACGTCTTCAACCAGAAGATGGGCAGCGACAAGCGCCTGGACCCCACGATCCAGCAGATCAACAGCGTTCATCACCAGGACGAGTCCCGGCACATCGCGTTCGGCCGACAGATCGTCGCGCTCCTACACCGTGATCTGCGCAAACGACTGGATTCCGAACAACTCGCGGTGCTGGAGAGCTACCTCAAGCGCTACATGCGGCACTCGGTGGAATCGCTGTGCAACCCGGCCGCCTTCCGCGACGCCGGCATTCCGGAACCGTACGCAGCGCGCCGTGCGGTACTTGCCGACCCTGCCTTCGAGGACTTCACCGCGCGCGTCCTGCGCAGGTCGACCTCGCACATGGTCGGCGAGCAGATCTTCTCTGACGAAAGGATTCCCGCGTCATGACCGACTCGACCCCCACACAGCAGACTGGTGATCTGGTGATCGACTTCCTGCTGGCTCGCCGCCCTGAACTAGGCACGATAGATCCGGACTACGACCTCATCGACAACCGTGTGATCGATTCCCTCGGGTTCGTCAACTTCCTTTACGTACTGGAGGAGCAGACCGGACGCGAGATCACCCTCGACCAAGTCTCCCCGGAGGACTTCCGCACGCTCCGCCGGATTCGGGAGAGGTTCTTCGATGCCACAGAGAGCTGACGTGTCCGTAACGAGCGCCGGCGGCCTTGCCGTCCTGGGCCCCCGCAACCTTGGCGTTCGCGATGCGCTTGACCAGACCTTCGCCTCTTGGGGGACCGCAGCGGGTGCGGACCCTATGGCCTACCCGCCACTCCTGCGTACGGACGATCTGGAAAAGCTCGACTACTGGAAGAACTTTCCACACCTGGCACTGCTTGCCGCCGGTGCTCGGCATGATCGGACGGAGCACCTGGTCGCAGCGGCCCCCTCGGAGATCCCTGGCGACCTGCTTGAGCCGGCGCAGTATGCCCTCCCCTCAGCGGCTTGCTATGCGGTCTACCTGGACCTAGCACAGCAACAGTTGTCAGCCCCTCGGAAGATCACCACGGTGAGTACCTGCTTCCGTCGTGAAGACCACTTCGATGGGCTGCGGCGTCTGCTGGGCTTCTCCATGAGGGAAGTGGTATGTCTCGGGGACCGGGAGACCGTTCTGGAACACGTATCCACGTTCAAGGAACGTATCCGTCTCTTCGCCGAGCGGTTGGACCTTCCGCTGGCGGTCCAGCCGGCGACCGACCCGTTCTTCGAGCAGGACGCCGCCCGTACCCTGATGCAGCAACTCTTTCCCGTGAAGGAAGAGTTTGTCTACGGTGATGGCCTGGCCATTGCCTCGGTGAACTTCCACCGTAATTTCTTCGGCGAACGCTGCGAGATCACCCAGGACGACGGTTCCCCGGTCTTCACCTCCTGTGTAGCTTTCGGCCTGGAGCGCTGGCTCGCCGCGCTGACGGACCGGTTCGGTATCGACTGTCCCGATCTGCCTGAGCGCATCCGCGCCGCAGCGCCATGAGGGCTCCATGCGGGCCAGCCCGGTGTACCCGACTGCGGATGTTCGGCAGGCCTGTGGAGGTGTGGCTGACCCGAGTGCCGACACGGGCCGCGGAGCCATCCACCGCGGAAACCTCGCTGTTGACGCCAGGGGAGCGAGCCCGTCGGGCAGCGATGTCCTTTCCGGATCGCCGGGCCGAATACACGGTGGGACGCGCCCTTGTCCGTCGGATGCTGGGCGCACGGCTGGGGCTGCCCCCGCACCGGGTGCCGCTGGGCGAAGATGTTGACGGCCGACCGTTCCTTATCGGTGAGCGGAACGGACGGCCACGATATGACTTCAACTTGTCCCACTCCGGGACCTGGCTGGCACTGGCCGTGTCGTCAGGCCTCCGTGTGGGTGTCGACATCGAGCAGGTGGTGGCGCGTGGCTCGGACCGCACGCTGGCCCGCCGTTACTTCACCGAGAGCGAGCGCGCACTGCTCAGTCGGGGATCGCCACGACGTTACCCGGAACGCTGGTACCGGATCTGGACCACCCGCGAGGCACATGCCAAGGCTCGTGGGGTCGGTATCCGCGGCCTCGCGGACCCCATGGACGGCCACGGAATCCGGTGGCAGCGCCGGAGCCTCCCGGTTTCACGCGGATACGCCGGCAGCGTCGTTGCGTTGGCTCCCACATCTCGACATGACCACTCACCTACGACGGACACGAGAGGCACGACATGAGCGAGCAGATCCCCGATCAGACCCGCGTGCTGGTGATCGGCGGTGGGCCCGGCGGTTCCACCGCCGCCACCCTCCTGGCCCGACAGGGCGCCGAGGTGACGCTGCTGGAGAGCGCAGTCTTCCCCCGCTATCACATCGGCGAATCCATCCTTCCGTCCGTACTGCCAATCCTGGACCTGATGGGCGCGCGGGAAAAGGTCGAAAGCCACGGCTTTGTGCGCAAGGACGGTGCCTACTTCGAATGGGGACCGGAAGACTGGGACCTCAACTTCGATCACCTCACCGGCGCCAACGGTTACAGCTACCAGGTCATCCGCTCTGAGTTCGATCACCTGCTGCTCGAGCACGCCAAGAGCGAAGGAGTAAAGGTATACGATGGCACCAAGGTCACCGAGATCGCCTTCGACGGGGAACGGCCTGTGTCGGCACAGTGGGCGCGCAGCGATGATCGGACCGAGACCGGCCGCATCGATTTCGACTTCCTCGTCGACGCCTCCGGCCGGGCCGGCGTGATGGCGACGAAGTACCTCAAGAACCGGCACTATCACGAGGCGTTCAAAAATGTCGGTGTCTGGGCGTACTGGCGTGACGTCCAGCCGCTCGACCGCGGTCCCAAGGGCGCCATCGCGGTGTGCTCGGTGCCCTACGGCTGGTTCTGGGCCATTCCGCTCCACGACGGCACCACCTCGATCGGGCTAGTCGCCAAGCGCAGCACCTTCTCCGACGAGCGTGAACGGCTCGGCAGCATAGAGGCGGTGTACCAAGATGCGCTGGCCCAGTGCCCGCGGATCTCCGAGATGGTCAAGGGCGCCACCAAAGTCTCGGACTTCAAGGTGGAGCAAGACTATTCCTACGTCTCGGAGCGAAAGTGCGGCCCGGGATACGTCCTCGTCGGAGACGCCGCCTGCTTCCTGGACCCGCTGCTGTCCACCGGTGTTCACCTCTCGACGTTCAGTGCGCTGCTCGCCGCCGCTTCCATCTCGGCGGTCTTCGACGGCGACTTGTCGGAGGAGGAGGCGATGGCGTTCTACGAGAAGGCCTACCACCAGGCGTACGAGCGGCTACTGGTCGTGGTCTCGTTCTTCTACAAGAGCTACAACCGCGAGACCCAGTTCTTCGAGGCGGACAAACTGACGCGACGCGAGCGTCACATGCTCAACCTCTATGAGTCCTTCCTGCACATCGTTACCGGAATCGAGGACCTGGACGATTCACGGGACGGGGAGGAAGCGCTGGCATCCGTCTCGCAGCAGCTCGCAAACGAGAAGAAGATCACCGCTGGCCACAACGAGGCCATGAATGCGATGCCCACCTCACCACGCGACGCCGTTGGCGGGCTCTACCTCGAGCTCGAGCCAAAGCTGCGAATCCGCCGGTCCGGTGCACCGAACGTGCCAGCAGCGGAGGCCGGGGTATGAGCAAGGTCTACGAGAAGATCGACCATCAGATTCGGGCCTGGATCCTCAGACAGCCCATGTTCTTCGTGGCCACCGCTCCGCTGGCAGCGGATGGACGGGTCAACGTCTCCCCCAAAGGAATGGGAGGCACTTTCGATGTCCTCGGCGAGCACCGGGTGGCCTACCTGGACTACACCGGCACCGGTGCAGAGACCATCGCTCACGTGAGGGAGAACGGCCGCATCACCGTGATGTTCTGTGCCTTTGAGGGCCGGCCCAAGATAGTCCGGCTATACGGACGCGGCAGACATATCCTGCCCGATGAAGCCGAGTTCGACTACCTACGTACGCACTTCACCAAGGCGCGTACGGCTGGCCAACGCGCGATCGTAGTGGTGGATGTGGAACGCGTCAGTGATGCCTGTGGCTGGTCCGTGCCACTGATGGACTACCAGAGCGACCGTGACATCCTCGACCGCCACCACGAACGTCGGGACGACGACTACTTCGACAATTACTGGCAGACCACAAACGGCCTCAGTATCGACGGACTTCCGGCGATGCGCGAGCCCGATAAGGCTGCCGTGGGCAGCGGGAGGACCAGATGACTGATGCACCCAGCTGGGTCACCCCAGATGTGGACACAGAGCGCCCCAGCATCGCCCGCCTCTACGACTACCTTCTCGGTGGACGCCACCACCTGGAAGTCGACCGTGAACTGGGCCGCAAAGCGATCAGGGCTGCACCCGGACTCGTGCTGCTGATTCGGGAGAACCGCAAGTTCCTGCGCCGCGCAGTGCGCTATGCGCTGGAACAGGGAATTGACCAGTTCCTTGACATAGGGTCGGGCATTCCGGCCCGTGGCAGTGTTCACGAAACCGTCCGCAAGTCCGGCTCCTCAGCGCGTGTCGTGTCTGTCGACGTCGACCTGGTGGCGGTCTCCCACGGGCGGTCAATCCTGCACGACGACCCGTACGCCACCAGCGTGCTGGCCGACTTCTTCGAGCCAGACGCCCTGCTCGCGGACGGCGAGGTGAGTCGGCTGATCGACTTCCGGCGGCCGGTCGCGCTGCTGGTGCTGAACGTGATCCATTTCTTCCCTGACAGCAAGGTGCATCCCGCCCTTGGCCACTACCAGCGGACCCTTGCTCCGGGAAGCCTGCTGGCACTGTCGGTGGCAACCAATGGTTCCGATGCGGCAGGCGCCATCGACTCCCTCTATCAAGAGGAGTACAGCGAATTCACTCTGCGCTCGCAGGAGGAGATCGCGGCGCTGTTCACCGGGTTCGAAACGGTGGAGCCGGGAGTTGTGTATCCGCCGTTATGGCGACCGGACAACCCGGAGACCGTAACGGCAAACCCTGAGCGTTACAGCTCCTTTGTCGGGGTGGGTCGCAAGTCGCGGAGCTCCATGCTGTGACCGCACAGTCGATGATGGTCCTTCTGGTCGATATGGCCCTCATCGTGGCACTGGCCCAGCTGCTCGGCAGGCTTGTCGAGCAGCTGGGCCAGCCCGCGGTCATGGGTGAGATTGTGGCCGGCATTCTCCTGGGGCCGACGCTGCTGCAGGGGGCGTTGTCCCAGACGCTGTTTCCCCCGGAGGTGGTCTCTGCGCTGTCGGCTCTGGCCAATGTCGGCGTGGTGCTCTTCATGTTCCTGGTCGGCTGCGAGTTCGAGCTTGCAGCTGTCCGAAGGCGAGTATGGGCGACTACAAACATCGCACTGGGGGCAACACTCGTGCCCTTCGGCTGTGGTGTGACCTTGGCGTTTGTCCTGTCCGGGCATCAGCCACCGGGCCAGAAGACCGCATTTGTGCTGTTCCTCGGTGTAGCCATTGCGGCAACGGCTTTCCCAGTGCTCAGCAGGGTCCTTCGTGACCGGGGAATGACCGGTGTCTCCGTCGGTCAGCAGGCATTGGCGAGTGCGGCGGTGGGCGACGCTTTGGTGTGGACGCTGCTGGCCGGAGTGGTGGCTATGGCCCACGGTGGCCGGAGCCACACTATCCGCCTTCTGCTCGTCCTGCCTTTCGTCCTAGTGCTCTTCGGCCTGGTGCGCCCACTGCTGCGGACCCTGTTCGCGCGGACCGGAGAGGCGATGGCTACTCACCGACGGGTCGCTGTTTTCGCCGGGCTGCTGGTGTCAAGCGCCGCCGCGCAGTGGATGGGGCTCGATGCGATCTTCGGCGCGTTCCTCTTCGGGGTCGCTGTCCCGAAGGAGAGCAAGAAGCTCCTCCACACAGAGGTCACCGGCACCGCAGAGCAGATGGCCGGCCTCCTGCTGCCGATCTACTTCACCGTGACGGGGCTGACGGTGAACCTGACAGCCTCAGGCATCTCCCACTTGGGAGAGTTGGGTCTCGTCCTGGTCGTTGCGGTGGGCAGCAAGGTCCTGGGAACCTACCCCACGGCCAGACTTCATGGTTTTGACCGGCGCCATTCTGCCGTCCTCGCCACGTTGATGAACACACGCGGCCTTACCGAGATCGTTATCCTCTCTGTAGGCCTACGTGCCGGGCTGCTGGACCGCGATATGTACTCCCTACTCATCGCCATGGCTGTGCTGACCACCATGGCTGCGGGGCCTATTTTGCGCCTACTGTACCCGCTCCAGCGGGTACACGACGAACTCGTCAAGGAAAGCCAGCACACCGAAATATCGAGTGACGGGGCCGGGCATAACCGAAGCAATGCCGCGACGGATGCACCCCGTCGAAAGATGCGAAAGAAGAGCCAAGTATGACGCTTTCCGTTGAGCACCAAACCGCTCGTAGCCAGTTCGGGCAGAACATCACCGCGATGGTGACCCCCTTTCGGGCCTCGGGTGGGCTGGACATCGATGCGGCGATCTCACTTGCCGTCCACCTGGCCGACGAGGGGTGCGACGGCCTTGTCCTAAACGGGACGACGGGCGAGGCCCCCGTCACTTCTGACAGGGAAAAGCGCGATCTTGTTCGGGAAGTGGTCCGCGCCGTTGGCGGACGAGTACGCGTGACGGTCGGGGTCGGTACAAACGACACCCGCCATTCCGTGGAACTGGCCGGCCAGGCCGCTGACGCTGGCGCGCACGGCGTCCTCACCGTTACCCCTTACTATTCACGCCCGGCGCAAGAAGGCGTCGTTGCGCACTTCACCACCCTAGCAAATGCCACTCCGTTGCCGATGATGCTCTACGACATTCCCTTCCGGTCGGGCATCGCCATCTCAGCCGACTCTTTTGCACGCCTCGCAGAGCATCCTCATATTGTGGCTGTCAAGGATGCTCGAGGCGATTTGCTGGGGGGCAGCGCCGTGGCGAGAAATACGGGCCTGGCCTACTACTGCGGTGATGATCCTCTCCTTCTGCCATGGCTCTCCGTAGGAGCGGTGGGGGCCATCAGCGTGGTGGGGCATGTAGTGCCACGTTTGCTCCAGGAGATGATCCGGGCGTTTACCAGTGGAGACACGCTCGGTGCTCAGGCCGTTCACCAGCGTCTGGTCCCCCTTTTCCAGCTGGTAGTACAGGTGGGCGGTGTGCCTTTCGTGAAAGCAGCCCTCGCCGACCTAGGCCGCCCAGTCGGCGAGCCCCGCCTGCCCCATTCCCCTGCTACGAAGAGCCAGCAGGAGGAGATCAACGCCGTCCTCGCCGAACTTTTGAAGGCCTGTGGCCCACGGACCCTTGAGCCGGAGGGAAGCCTTCGACAGCGAGTCGAGTAGGTGTCGTCGGAGGGGCCCTCGCCATTAGGTGGTGTCTCTTCGATCAGGTGACTCGTTGTTCCGGTCATGCTTAGCAGGGGGGAATCTGACAGACGCGGAGTGGGCTGTGCTGGAGCCACCGCTGCCGGTAAGCAATAACCGGTGGGGCCGGTGGCGGGACCACCGGCAGGTGATCAACGGGATCATTCACCGGCTCGGCACCGGGGTGCAGTGGCGGGAGCTGCCCAAACGCTTCGGGCCTTGGAAGACCGTCCACAAGCGGCATTTGCTGTGGTCGGCCGACGGCACCTGGGAGAGGCTCCTCTGGCACATGCAGGCCATTGCCGACGCGGAGGGGAACCTGGACTGGAACGTCAACGTCGACTCCACTTCGGTGCGGGCTCACCAGCACGCCGCCGGCGCCGGCGCGGCGTTCCCGTCATCCTCGACTGGCTGGCGTCTCACCCGGGCGAGGGATGGCAGGAGCGCTGGCTGGCCTCTCACGCGGACGCCGACCTGGGCTGGCTCAGCCTGGTTCCGGCCGGCTCCACCACCGGAGTGGTGCATCGACGGGCCACGAACGTCGCCGGCATCGCCAGCCTGCTGCTGAACCAGGTGATCCTGCCCAGCCACGGCTTCCTGGCCGCATACAGCTCGCTCACCTTGTTCCGGGATGTGTGGCGCTCGATCCAGCCCGAGGTCTTCGACCGCATCCTGCCGCAGGCCAAGAACGACGGCATGGTCGAACGGCGCCTCATCGAGGGCATGAACGTGCTGTCGAAACTGGTGCTGCACACCGGCCGTGGACCGGATCAGCTCACGCCCGAGGACTTCGAGGAGTTCCGGTACTGGGGCTTGGCGAAGAACGGGCTCCTCCCGCACGGCATCTACCCAGGGTGGGACCTGCTGCGGGGCGTCGGCATCCTGCCCAAATCCGTCTCCTACAAGGCCTTTCAACATCAGGGACAGCGGCCCACCGCTGAGCTGGTCGACCGCTACCATCTGCGCTGCAAGCCCGTCTGGGACGCGCTGGTCCGCTATCTCGAAGAGCGCCGGACGGGCACTAGAAGATTCATGAAGATCTTGGGTTCTGGCCTCGCCGCGTGAGCGGTGGGGCCAGACTCGTTTTCGTGGTGAGGGTCTGTAAAGTTAACGGTGGTTCTGGAGTTGTTAGTGAGTCAGCGGCGGGCGGCGGAGAGCCGACCGTCGAAGGTGATCTCGAAGGCGTTGAGTGCGGCCTTCCATCGCTGTGACCAGCGTTTGCGGCCCTGCCCCGTCGGGTCCAGGCTCATGACGGCCATGTAGACGCACTTGATCGCTGCCTGCTCGTTCGGGAAATGTCCGCGGGAGCGGACGGCCTTGCGGATGCGCGCATTGACCGACTCGATGGCGTTCGTCGTGCAGACAACTCGCCTTATTTCTGTGTCGAATTGGAGGAAAGGCACGAACTCGGCCCAGGCGTTCTCCCACAGCCTCACGATCGCTGGATACTTCCCGCCCCAGGTGTCACTGAACTCCAGGAACCGTTCCGTGGCGGCGTCCTCGGTCGGGGCTGTGTAGACCGGCTTGAGCGCCTTCGAGATCTTGTCCCAGTCCTGCCGGGCCGCGTAACG
>NZ_JBSHBP010000119.1:0-11733 GCF_053612065.1 Streptomyces sp. NPDC054765
CAGGAGGTCACGGCATGTCCCCGTCCATGCTCACTGTCGGACTCGATCCCGCGCTGGTGGACGACTCGGCCTCGTCGCGGGCGGCGTTCCCCGAGCTCGGCGCCGAAGTGGTCCAGGCGGGCGTGGCCGCCGAGCGGGCCCGGCTCGCGGAACTCGGTTTCACTGTCGACGTCTGCCTGCTCGACTACGGCCGCACGGCCGAGGCGGTCTACCGCGCCGCGCTGTCCGGGAAGGACTACGACATCGTGGTGATCGGCGCCGGTGTCCGGCTGGACCCGGCGCTGACCCCGCTCTTCGAGGTCCTGGTCGGCATCACTCACGAACTGGCGCCCGGTGCGAAGCTCTGTTTCAACGTGAGCCCGTCGACAACCGTCGAGGCCGTCCAGCGGTGGTGGCCCGAACGCAGGCCACTAGTCTAGGACTTGGTCCGGACTCATCCATCAATGCTGGGTCAACGGCTTGGGTGTGGAGAGTCTACGGGAACGTCCACGACCAGCAGCGTCCGGCAGCGGCGGCAGGCGCGCCGGGGCGGCAAGAGAGAGGTGCAAACGTATGGGTGCCAGTGGTGTCATCGGCGAGACCGGGACGGGAGGGTCCGACCAGGCAGAGCTGTCGGTTCCCGCGGCGGACAGGACCGAGGGGGGCGTCCCGGGGGAGCGCCTGGTGCTCTTCACCGACGCGGTCACCGCGATCTCCATCACCCTGCTGATCCTGCCGCTGGTGGACCTCGTCCCAGAAGCCGCGTCCGCCCACGAGGGCGCCAGCGAGGTGATCACCGGTCACCTCGACCAGATCTGGAGCTTCCTGCTCAGCTTCGCGGTCATCGCGAACATCTGGCGGGAGCACCACCGGACCTTCTCATCGGTCACGGAGTTCACCCGCTCCCTGATGGTATGGAACATGGGGTGGCTGCTCTCCGTCGTCGTCCTTCCTCTGCCGACCGAGATGCTCGGCACCTTCGGCCGCGACCGATTCGTGGCGGCGTTCTACTACTCGACCCTCCTGGCCGGCATGGTCTGCCGGTTCGCGATGCTGAGGATCCTGAAGGCCACCCCGGCACTTTTCGAGGAAGACGGCCCGGAGGTCCGCCGGAGGGCCGAGGACTTGTACACCGAGAGCTGGCTCAACGTCCTCGCCCTGGTCATCGCCTTCGCCATCGCGCTCGCCGTACCCGTCCTGCAGTACTACAGCCTGCTGCTGCTCGCTGTCCTGCCGAGGCTGGCGCGTTCCCGACGGCAACGCACCGCCCGCTGACCACGGGAACGGCCGCCGCCCGGACACCAGCCTGAGCTCTGGGGACAGCCGCTCCGCAGCTCGACATGATCGCTGCTATGGCTCAAGACATCCTGCGTGGGGAGATGCACGAGGACGCGCCGACCGCGACGGGCGGGGTCGGGCCGTGACCGTCCGTGCCGTCTTTCTGCCGATCCGCCGTGAGCCGTTCGCCCTCGATGTCGAGGTCGGGCAGCAGCCGGTCCAGCCACTTCGGAAGCCACCAGCCCGCTCGGCCGACGAGCGCGAGGACGGCGGGGACAAGCGTCATCTGGAGGAGGAAGGCGTCGATGCAGACCCCCACGGCGAGGGCGAAGGTGATCGGCTTCAGCATCGTGCTGCCGCCGGGGATGAAGCTCGCGAACACCGCGAACATGATGAGGGCGGCGGCGGTGACCACGCGGGAGGCATGGCGCGAACCGGCCAGGACGGCTTCCGGTGGCGCGGCGCCGTGGACGAGCGCCTCGCGGATGCGGCTGACCATGAATACCTCGTAGTCCATGGCGAGTCCGAACAGCACTGCCATCACCAGGATGGGCAGGATGCTGACCACCGGACCGGTCTCGGCGACGCCGAGCGCGCTCGCGAGCCAGTCTCACTGGAACACGGCCACGACCGCGCCGAAGGTGGCGGCCACCGACAGCAGGAAGCCCAGACTGGCCTTCAACGGGACGATCACCGAGCGGAAAACCAGGAGCAACAGCAGCAGCGACAGGCCGACGACAACGAGCGCGAAGGGGATCAGAGAGCTCGCCAACCGGTCGGAGACGTCGATGTTCACAGCGGTCGTACCGGTCACCGAGACCTCGGCCCGTGTCGCTTCTGCCAGGTCGGCTCACCCTTACACGGGACGTACACGATCCCGCGCAGGGCGGTCCGGTCGTCCACCGGCAACCGGCCCGGATACCGCTCACGCCGCGGCGAACGAGCCGGCAGCAGCGGAGCCACACATTCCCACAGGTCATCAGGCACAAGATCATCCGACACCCGAGAAAGTCTGCCGCCACCCCACCACGCAGCCAGCAAGATCAAGAAAGCATGTTAATGATCTGCACGCCCTTAAGTACCGCCCCCTGCGGAAACACGTCCTCGTACCGGAATCTGCGACCGTCCTGAACGACCACTACGGAGGGGGCGGTCCACCAAGCGGGCCCGATGCCAACGCCTCGGCGCACACACAGGAAGGCGCATCCATGCACCGCAGAGAATTCATCCGCCACACGTCAGCAGCCGCGGGCGTCATATCCGCAGGGGCACTGGCTACCACCGCCCTGGACGATGGCGCAGCAGTCGCCTCGACGCGGCGCACAGACGCGCTGCGCGTCCACATCGTGATGTTCGACGGTGTTGAGGAGATGGACTGCATCGGCCCGTACGAGGTCTTCTCCGCCGCAGCCATGCACAGTCCGAACGGCATCGAGGTCCGGTATGTCACGACGGGACAGCCTGGGCTGGTCCGTTGCGGATACGGCACGGGCATAGAGGTGAAGTATCGGTGGTCGCCGGAAGCGGCGGACGTGGTCATCGTGCCCGGCGGCGGCTACGCCCACCGTGAAGGTCCCGGCGTATGGGCCGAAATCGATGGCGCCACTCTCCCTCGTGCCCTCGCTGCCGCTCCCCGTGAAGGGCTGACGATCAGTTCGCTGTGTACGGGAGCGGTGATTCTGTCTGCGGCCGGCCTGACGAAGGGGCGCCCGTGCACAACACACCACGGCGCGAAAAACTATCTGAGGGAACAGGGCGGTCTCGTCAAGGACGCTCGCGTGGTCGATGACGGGGATCTTGTGACGGCCGGGGGTATCACCTCGGGTCTCGACCTGGGCTTGTGGCTGGTCAACCGCGAAGTCGGGCCGGATGTGGCGACGGGCGTGGAGACGATGCTGGAGTACGAGGCGCGCGGAACCGTCTGGCGGAAGAACTGACCGAGGGTGGTCCCGCCGGGGACAGATGAAAGGACTCGGTCGAGGAAGGGTAGCGGACACCGAAGCAGGTTGGCCGCTGGCGGGACCGTCAGAGGTGATAGACGCGATCGTCGCAGCAGAAGTTGCCGACCACGCGCAACCTTGGGCGTCGTTCCACTTGGTGAGTCGGCGGTAGTTGATCAGGCTGGCGCCTACGGCGGTGAAGGTGAGGAAGTGCTCGGGTTTGCGCGCGTAGTGTCGGTGCGGGCGACGGCAGCCGGAAAGCCAGGAAGTGGTGCGCTCGACCACCCGGCGGTGGCTGGCCGGCGGCTGGGAGGCACCTGGGCCTACGGTCCCGATGCCCGCACCCCGGTCGACGCAGCGAACTCCGGCCTCCGTGGCCCGGCGGGCGAGTGCGGCAGCGATCTGCAGTTTCGTGGCGAAGCCCGGATCGCTGCGGCCCTTGGGGAAGTGGCGGGCGGGGGTGTAGGGCACGGCGTGCAGCGGATAGTACAGCCGCTCGTCCGCCCACAATGTGGTGACCGTGGCCACGGCGTTGTCGGTCTTGCCGTATCGGCCCAGCCACTGCCGGCCCACATGCGCGGTCGCGGTCCCGTCCTTACGGCCGCCGGAGTCGTCGATGACCAGCACCCCACCGGCATGCGCAAGCGGTGCGCGGATCACCCAGTAACCGCTCAAGACGACGGGCGTTGATCCGCTCGTGCTCCCAGGGGGATTCGGCGAGGAAGAACTGCAGCCGCTGCACTGCCGGATCGCGAAGGTCACCGTCGGTGAGATCCCGCATCGGGGGCCGTACCAGTTCACCGCGCTCTTCGTGGAGTCCGCGCAGAAATCCGTCCCGCCGAATACGCGTCCGGCGGGATGGCCCCACCCGAAGCTGCTCCCAAACCCGCGCGCGCGAGGAACCGGGGGGCAACCACCAGTTGCTGGACCGCCACCACCTTTCCCGACGCCAGCCGCACGCCCACCATCTGGTCCTGGCTGTCGACCTCGAGCCCGGTGGCCTCACCGTCGACCACGCCGACACCGAGAGCAGCCAGCTGCTCCCACTGTTCGTCGGTCAGTTCCGTTGCGGTGTGCAGGAACAGCGTGACGTCCTTGGACATCTGACGGAACAACAGTGCCTGGTGAAAGTTGCCGAGCACTCCGATGACCTTGTCCCGGACTTCCCAGCCGTGGCAGTACACGCAGTGCAGCACGTCCCGCCCCCACCGTTCGGCCAGCCCTGGCACGTCCGGCAGCACATCGACCAAACCAGTGGTCACCAGCACTCTGTGCGTCCGTAGGTGCTGCCCGTCCTCGGTGACAACCCGGAAGCCCGCGCCGTCCCGGGAGATCCGCGTGACCTGCCCCGAAACGACACGACCGCCGTACGAAGCGACCTCCTCGCGCCCGAGCCGCAGTAGCTCCAGAGGAGAGATGCCCTCGCGGCCGAGCACACCATGGGCGCCAGCAGCCGGAGCATTGCGGGGCTCACCCTTGTCGATCACCAGAACCGACCGGCGCACCCGGGCCAGATTCAAAGCCCCGGAAAGGCCGGCGGTCCCACCCCCGACCACCACGACGTCCCAGGTCTGTTCACCATCTCGTATCAACTCGAACTCGCTCATGCCATCAGCGTGCGACGGCGCCACGGATGCCGCATCGGTTCATGCCGTCCTGGCAAGACGCGCTGGCTCTCGCCGCCGGGGATGGCTCGCCGATCGGCCGACGGCCCCGGACCACGCCGAGCATCTTGCCAGTCCAGCAAGAGGATTCGTCGCCTGCGGATACGTGTGTGCAAGCTGCGTCCAGATGGTTCCGGCCCCCAACTGAAAGCCGGTATCGCCAGGACTCGGTCGTGTTCCCGCATTCGTTGGGAATTCCTCCGGATCGAGCGGCATGCCGGTAGTTGAAATACTTGAGGACGCAGCAGATGGAAAATCGCCACGTCGTGATCATTCCGATCGAGATCGATGAGGAGAAGGAAGCCTCTTATCTCGCCGTATGGCAAGATGCTGCGGAGGTGATGGCGGCGCAGCCCGGTTTCATTCGGACTTACATGTTCCGCACGATCGTTCCGGGGAGCAAATTCTCTCTCGTCAACGTGGCGGAATGGGAGTCCACCCGTCACTGGGAAGAGGCAATGAATGTCTGCCCGATGATGGGACAGCAGATAGCCGTCGTCCATGCCTCGAACTACGAGGCGATCCGGACGGTCCTGCCCACGCAGAGCCTGAGTTCCGGCGACGGTCGCATGCCCGCTGACCTGTCTCCTGTTGAGGCGCGTCGCCGCGCCGAGGACGGGCAACTCACACTGGTCGATGTCCGTGAAGACGATGAATGGGCAGCGCGCCACCCGGCCGGCGCCGTCCACGCCGCGCTCAGCACATTGCCAGCGTCGCTGTCGGATCTGCCTGACGGCCCACTGGCCTTCGTCTGCCGCACAGGCAACCGCAGCGCGCAGGGCGGCGTGCAGGCGATCCGCGCGGGCCGGTCTTCCGTCTACAGCGTGGCGGGCGGCCTTGAGGCGTGGGAAGCAGCGGGGCTGCCGGTCGTCCTTCCCGGGAGCGAAAGCGCCGAGAACAACGGCGATCGCGTCGCAGATGCGGTGCGCGAGGGCTGACGAAAGCAAAACCGGCAGATAACCGTCGCATACGTCCGCCGGCATGAGGCCGGCCGGATACGCCGTCCGCCCGCAGTCTTCGGAAAATTCGCTACCGCCATTCCAGACGGTGACCGTTTGCGCAATGTCCCAGGAAATGAGAACCGCGGATATCGCGAGCGGTTCGGAGTGGCGCAACGGTTCCGGAGCTTCGGCGGCGGCTTCCCGAAACGGAATTAACCGGGTACACCAGC
Organism: Streptomyces sp. NPDC054765; assembly: GCF_053612065.1. Lineage (NCBI taxonomy): Bacteria > Bacillati > Actinomycetota > Actinomycetes > Kitasatosporales > Streptomycetaceae > Streptomyces > Streptomyces sp. NPDC054765. The sequence goes on from NZ_JBSHBP010000119.1 coordinate 6,033, forward strand.
CCGGAGAGGAGTCACGCCATGTTTTTTGTCGACACCCTGGAGTTCGAGGGGCTGGGCAACCGTAGCTATCTGGCAGGGGGTCGGCGAGCTGCGGTCGTGGTCGATCCGCCGCGGGACGTCGATCAGGTGATCGCCACCGCCGCGCGGCGAGGGGTGCGCATCGCCTACGTGGCGGAGACGCACTTGCACAACGACTACGTCACCGGCGGGCTGGAACTGGCCCGCCTCACCGGCGCCCGCTACCTCGTCCCGGTCGGGGCCCGCGTCTCCTTCCCTCGCACTCCTGTCGCGGACGGGGACGTGTTCGAGGTGGACGAGTACCTGGTGCTGCGCGCGATAGCCACCCCGGGCCACACCCCGCACCACACCTCGTACGTCCTGGAGGAGGAGGGAAGCCCGGTGGCTGCTTTCACGGGCGGCTCGCTGCTGATCGGTTCCGTGGGACGACCGGACCTGGTGGACCCGCGGCTGACCGAGCAACTGGCCCGCGCCCAGCACGCTTCCGTCCACCGGTTGGCGGCGACACTCGACGACGAGGTGCCGGTGCTGCCCACGCACGGTTTCGGCAGCTTCTGCTCCTCCTCCCAAGCCGAGGGCGATGCGAGCACGATCGGCCAGGAACGCGCCGGCAACGATGCATTCACCCTGGATGTCGACGACTTCGTGAAGCGGGTCCTGGCCGGGCTGGAGAACGTGCCCGCCTACTACACGCACATGGGCCCGGCCAACGCCGCCGGACCCGGGCCCGTCGACCTGACCCCGCCCGAGCCCGCCGACGCCGCACAGATCGCCGAACGGCTGGCGGCGGGTGAGTGGGTGGTGGACCTGCGCAGCCGGGTCGCCTTCGCCGACGGCCATGTGGCCGGATCGTTCAACTTCGAGGGCACAGGCAAGCTGGCCACCTATCTGGCCTGGCTGATCCCGTGGGGCAAGCCGGTCACCCTGCTCGGCGACACCCCGGGGCAGATTGCCGAGGCGCAGCGGGAGCTGACCCGGGTCGGTATCGACCGCCCGGCCGCCGCCGCCACCGGTGATCCAGCCGCCTGGGTCCGTCAGGGCGAACGGCTCGCCTTTTTCCCCCGCGCCGGCTTCGCCGACCTCGCCGCTGCACACAAGCGCGGCGAGGACGTGGTGGTGCTGGATGTGCGCCGGGATTCCGAACGTGCGAACGGCTTCATCGAGGGCTCCGTGCACATTCCGCTCCACGAACTGCACGGCCGGGTCGGCGACGTGCCGGACGGCACGGTGTGGGTGCACTGCGCCGGCGGGATGCGCGCGGCGATCGCCGCTTCTCTCCTGGACGCGGCCGGACGACAGGTCGTCGCCATCGATGACAGCTTCGAGGCGGCCGCCGACGCGGGCCTGAGCCTCACCCGGTCATGAATCCCTTGCTCCACCTGCACAGAAGGCACGTGATTTGTTCCTCTACCGCCAGGCTCTTGGCTGCCTCGGCCCCGTACAGGCCCACCCCCGCGTCACCGGTACCGCAATGCCGTCGGCCGGCGACAGCAGACACAGTGGGCGAATAGCGTGACCGCCCTGATCCTGGCCCTGATTGCAGGAGCCGTTGTCGGCCTGATGCTCGGCGCCCTCGGCGGCGGCGGCAGCGTCCTGGCGGTGCCCGCCCTGATCTACCTGCTCGGCTTCACCCCCGCCTCAGCCACCACCGCCAGCCTGATCATCGTCACCGCCACGTCTCTGACCGCCCTGTACGCGCACGCCCGGGCCGGGCGGGTGCGGTGGAAGGCCGGAGCGGCATTCGCAGCCGCCGGGATTCTTCCGGCGGCTGTCGCTGGGGCAGCCTCCGCCCACCTGCCTCAAGCCGTCCTCACCCTCGCCTTCGCCGCCATAGCCGCCCTCTCCGCCATCAAAATGCTCCGGCCCGCTTACACCGCTCGCCCCAAAGACGGGCGTGTACGGCCGGGCAAGGCAGCCGGGGCCGGTGCCGCACTCGGCACGCTGACCGGACTGCTCGGTGTGGGCGGCGGCTTTCTCGCCGTCCCCGCCCTGGTCACCGTCCTGGCCTTCGAGATGGATGCCGCAGTCGGCACCAGCCTGCTGATCATCACGGCCAACTCACTGGCCTCCTTGGCCACTCGCTCCGGCACCGCTGCCTCGGTCGACTGGGCGCTGATCGGCCCGTTCATCGGAACCGCGATCCTGGGCGCCTGGGACGGAAAGCGCATAGCCGCGAAGGTCTCCGCGCCCCACTTGCAGCGCATCTTCGCCGTGGTCCTGCTGGCCGTGGCCGCCTTCATGCTCGCCGACGCCGTGACGTGACAGCAGCCCAGACCGGCGACAACGTGTCCAGGCGGGCCCGCATCCGCCCGGTATCCCCGGCCGCCAACCCGCCCACCTCTCCGGTTGGCCTGGTTTGCCGAGGTATCGCCCGCGCTCTGTACCGTCATGCCGGGCCGCGCGATGGCCAGCCGGATTACAGCCAGGCGATCGAGAGGGAGATCGAGTACGCGGCCCTAGCGATGGGTGTGCACCTGCAGCGGCACACCCATCCAGAAGATCTCCCGGACCAGCAGCCAGCTGCCTGACACCGGGCAGTGTTCGTTCCGTCTTTTCGATGGCACTGTCACAGCTGACGCGCTGGCGAACCCGCCTCCACCGCCGGCGACGTGGGTCGGCATGGCTCCAGCTCCGCTCGACGAACAGGTGCCAGGTTGAGCGCGCTGCACCTCTGAGGAAAGAGATCCACGTGTCCGCTGCGTTCCGCATCAAGTGCTGCCGGTGCCGCAAGAACATCCCCCTTGCTCAGGACGTCTACGAACTGGACGCGGAGTGGCAACGACGTTTCCCCAGGATGGTGGGGACCCTCGCCTGCTCGCGGTGCGCCGAGAAGACACACTGGCGCTGCACCAACCCCGACGGCTCCTACAGCGACGATATCCCCGCCGCCGGAGCCCGTTGCTTCGACGCCTGGAGCCATATCTCATCTTCCGGCAGCCACCAGGCGATGGTACTGCGGTTGCCCCGCTCCGGGCTGCTCCAGGGAGCCGGGCCATACGTGCGCACCGTGGCGGCCCGCAAGGGCGCCCTGGCCGCCACGGTGCGCGAGGCCCTGCAGGAATGGGATGACAAGCGCCGACCCGCCACCGCTGGTCGGTGACCGTTGGCCTTCACCGAGAACGGGCGGCACCCTTTTCGCGGTTACTGCTCGGGGCCGGCCTTCTTGGCGCTCTCCTGCTGGTCCTGAAGCCGTTGGGCTTTGTCTTTCAGCCGTTGCCGGAGTTCCGGGTCCGTAGCGCGTTCGGCAGCCTCAGCCAGATCCCGTGCCTTCTGCTCCACCTGCCTCTGCCGGGCGCGGTCACGTTCGTCCTTGAGGCCCGTGATCACTCCCGGTGAGTGGGGAAGACACTCAGCTTGAGTTTTAACCTCAGGCCGGCTTGCCCGCCCCGTCTCCGCGGTATCCGCCGCCGGTTCCGTTCGGATCAGGCAGATGACGAGAGGTTCTGAAACGGCATGGGGCCATGGGGCTGTCCTGCAGGTGTTCCGTAACCTCTTCCTCCCGGGCCCGAGGTGTGTGCGGCTCCGGGCGGGTTCCGCTGGAGCGAGGAGCCGAGCGAAGTTCACAACTCAGGTTGAAGCTTCCCGGGCAGCTCCGCGACAAGGTCGCGGACGTACGCCTCATCCGTACCGGGGATCGAGAAGACCACCCGGAAGTAGAGCGGCGCAACGATCCGATCCAGAACCTGCTCCAGGGACGGGGGCGCGTCGCCGCGCTCCCGTGCCGTGTCGAGGACAGGACGGAAGCGCTCGCTGACCCTGCGCAGGCATTCACGTAGTCCGTCGTGGCGCTCGTCGACGTCGGGCGCGACCTCGGCGCGGAAGAACGCGATGCCACCGGGCCGGGAGAGCTCCGTCAGTGTCCAGAGTGCCTGGTTCTCCAGGTCGGTGCGCAGGTCGCCGACGAGCGGGGGCGCGCCAGCGTCGCTGCGGTGCTTGGCGACGTCGGCCAGGAGTGCGGCGAGCGTACCCCAGCGCCTGTAGAGGGTGCTGGAGTTGACCCCCGCGCGCTGGGCCACGGCGGGGAGGGTCACCTGGTCGGCGCCGAACTCGCCCACCAGCGCGACCGCGGCGCTGTGCACGGCGGCACGGACGTGGGTGCTGCGGCCGCCGGGCCGTTTCGTCGATGCGTCAGCGTTCACCCCTCCACCTTAAAGCAAAGAGTTGCGCCTTAGCGGGCAGGGGGCTTACGGTCACACTAAAGCGGAGATTGCCGCTTTAGTGTTGTGAAGGGAATGCCATGTCCACCAACGAAGCCCCCCTCGCCCTCGGGCGCACCTTCCACCAGGCCCTTGTCTCGGGCGACTGGGACGGTATCCGGGCCCTGCTGCACGACGACGCCACCTGGACCCTGCCCGGCGACAACACCATCTCCGGCACAGCTGACGGCGCCGACGCGGTGGTGGAGCGCGCTCAGCTGATCGCCTCGTACGGCCTCGACTTCGAGCTGCTGCATCTCCTGGTCAGCAGGGAGAACATGGCGCTCTCCCTGCACAACACGGCGCACCGGGAGGACGCCGTGCTGGACGAATACCTGGCCACGGTCTGTCGGCTCCGCGACGGAAAGATCGCGAGTATCGAGACCTATCTCTCCGACGTGCCCGGGATGAACGCCTTCTTCGTCTGACGACTCCCGGCTTGGGTCCTGACCTTCGACCGGCTCCCCGCTCCATCGCGACCATGCCTCCGCTCTCTTACCGTCCGCCCTGAGGCGGGCGGGATCGGCGGCGGATACGGCAGCCCGTCCAGCAAGTGAGCGATGCGGGGAGCGTCGTATCCGGCATCCATCACCACCTGGGCTTGATCCGCTTTGACGGACATCAGAGATCAGGGGTTCTGCCCCGGGAGGATGTCCATCATGGAGAGCATGGGGAAGAAGAAGCCTCGCAGCTCGCTCGCCCTCGCCCCGTTCGATACCCAGAAGGCGAGCAGGGCCCGGTCTCGGTGGTGTCGCAGAGCGGCGAACAGGTCGTTGAAGCGGCCGTCGGGAATTCGACGCGGCAGACGTTGGGGCACCGACGGCCGGTAACGGCCTCCGCCAGATTGCCGAGCGGACTGGCCCGCCGTGGACGGGAGCCGACGGCGCTCCCGCGCAGCGGGGAACGGGTTGATGATCGGCCCGGTGCCTTCCTCCAGGTGGAAGGCGTAGAACGACCGCAGCACGGCCTCGCAGTGAGCTCGCGTCGACACCGAGTACAAGCGTCCCGGACCGGCCCGGCCGGTCACCGCGTTCGGCACACCGGCTCCTCCCCGGACTGCTGAGGCGGACGCCGCCTGGCCGGACAGCCGGCGGCGCCAGTGAGTCCGGGCGGGTTTCGGCGCGACCTGCATCCACCGAGCAAAGTCCCGCGCGTCCAGCCGCGTCGCCCGGTCCCACTCCACACCCCACCCGGCCAAGAACCGCCACCACCGCAGCAAGTCCATCCCATACGAACGGATCGTCGTCGCCGGCCTCGCGCACGCCTGAAGTTCGGCAAAGAACGCCGACACCGGGACGACGGGAACACCGTCCGCGTCAACCAGCACGTAGGGCCGAGCGGTGTCCGCGGTCTTCACCAGCTCACCGGTCTGCGGCGGCACGAAGCATGCTAAGTCCCGGGCAGAATCACCTGTCTCATGCACGGCCCGGAAGCTAGCAGATACCCTCCCTGACCTGCGAATATCTCTCCCCGGGACGACTTCCCGC
>NZ_JBSHBP010000120.1:0-11174 GCF_053612065.1 Streptomyces sp. NPDC054765
TACCTCGCCGGCCTCCACCTCCGCGCCTCGATGATCTGGGTCAATGACCTCCTGCAGGCAACTGATTGATCACAACCACACACAGGCCCTAGAACGGTGTGCGGCCGGCGCCGGGCGGACCGGAGGAGAGGCCCGCGAGGTGGCGTCCCGCAGGCGGCCGCTCGCTCGGGCAGGACCGGCGAGGCGGATGCCGCGCTGTCGGAGATGTTCCCGGATGACAAGCGGCCGGGGCCCTTTGGTGCGGGCCCCGGCCGCGTGCCGGTGGGTGTGCTCGATCGCGGAGTCCACCAAAACCGTCCGGTTCAGGTCCTCACCGGCGTACGGCCCGGGTCATCGGCGCGGTGAACGCACGCTCCCGGGTGCCATGGGCGGCCCGCATCCGTAGCCGGTTGCGGACCTCGCCGGTTCCCGTACTTCTCGGGCAGGTGGAACCTCTGCGATCCGGTCGGCCTAGCGGCCGACGCCGGCCAGGCCGCCGCCGCCGGTGTGCACGCCGCCGATCGGGCGGTGGTGGTGGTGGTGCTTCTTGTGGTGCTTCTTCTTGGTGTGCTTCTTCATGTGCTTGATGACGTGGTGGTGGTGGTGCTCGACGATGTGGCGGCGGACGCTCACCTGGCGCTCGATGGAACCGTTGAGGCAGGTGTTGCCGAAGGCCGGGTTCAGCAGCCCCACGACATTAATGGTGTTGCCGCACACGTTGACCGGAATGTGGACCGGGATCTGAATCGCATTGCCCGACACCACTCCCGGCGAATTGGCCGCGCCGCCGGCCGCGCCACTGTCTGCGTACGCTGCCGACATTCCACCCAGGGCCGTGCTTGCCGCAAGAGCGGCCAAGGCAGTCACCCGCGTGATCCGTGACATAAAAATCTCCCGATCGATCCAAGCGGCTCACTGCCGCTTCCTGTACTTCCCTTCGGCCCATGCGGCCCCACCCTGAGGGAATTTGCTAACATTTCACTCTTTCAGGTATGAATGTGGTTTAGCGCTGGTTTTTTGCTGTGGACGACTGCTGAGACATGCGTTCACCGGCCCCCACCGATGGCTTGCGGCTTGTGCCCACCTCGGTCCGCGCCGCCCGGTCACGGCCGAGGCGCCGGCGGCTGATGGCCGCCCGGCAGCAAGGTGACCGGTTCCGGGGCGGCCACCTCGACGGCTTCGACCTTGGGGTTGCGCCGCTGGCGCTTGGAGACCCAGTTGGCCAGCCAGGACAGCAGCATGCACATCCCGATGTAGATCGGCGAGATGATCATGACGACGGGAATGAACGGCAGGTCGTAGTCGAGGTTGGAGGCGATCAGCTTGCCGGCGTGCAGGAACTCCTCGTAGGTGATGAGGTAGCCGAGAGAGGTGTCCTTGAGGGCGACCACCAGTTGGCTGATGATCGCCGGGAGCATCGCCCGGACCGCCTGCGGCACCAGGACATGCGTCATGACCTGGGTCTTGCGCATGCCGAGTGCGTAAGCGGCCTCCCGCTGGCCACGGTCGACGGAGTTGACGCCGGTACGGAAGACCTCGGCGAGCACCGAGCCGTTGTAGAGGGTCAGTCCGGCGACCAGCGCGACCAGCGGCTCCGCCTTCAGCGCCACATAGATGAAGAAGATCATGACCAGTACGGGCATGGCCCGGAAGAACTCCACCAGCAGCGTGCTCACCCAGCGCACGAGCCGGTGTTCGGAGAGCCGCCCGGTCGCCAGCACCCCGCCCAGCGCCAGCGACAGCACCGCCGCGAGACCGAAGGCCTTGAGGGTGTTCCCGAGGCCCCGCAGCAGCAGCTCCTGAATGCCCTTGTAGGTGAAAGGAGTCCATTTCGCCGCGGTGAACTGGCCGGTGGCAAAGAGGAGGTAGATGATCCAGCCGGTCAGCGCCAGGATCACGACCGTGGAGCCCACACCGTAGAGCCGGTGCCGCTGCCTGGTCCGCGGGCCCGGGACGTCGTAGAGGGCGGTGGTCATCGGGCGGCTCCGAAACGCTTCTCCAGCACGTGGAAGAGCGCGCTGATGGTCAAGGTCACGAGCAGATAGCCGGCGGCGATCCAGACGAACGTCCAGATGATGCTGTAGCCCATCTCGTTGAGCGGCTTGTAGACCCCGAGCAGTTCGGTGACGCTGAAGGCGCCGGCGATCGCGGAGTTCTTGGCGAGCGCGATCAGGGTGGAGCCGATGGGCGGGATGACGGAGCGGAAGGCCTGCGGGAGGACGATGCCACCGAGCGTCTGCGGGAAGGTCATGCCCAGGCTGCGGGCCGCCTCGCCCTGCCCGACCGGCACGGTGTTGATGCCCGAGCGCACCGCCTCGCAGATGAAGGCGGAGGTGTAGCAGCCCAGCGCGAGGACGGCGAACAGCTTGAAGGGCAGGACGAGGCCGAAGCGCGGCAGTCCCAGCACCACCGCGAAGAACAGCAGCGTCAGCGGCGTATTGCGCAGCACCGTCACCCACGCCGTGCCGAAGGCCCGCAAGGAGCCGACCGGCGCCACCCGGAACGCGGCCATCAGGAAACCGAGGACGAGGGCGAGCAGCGAGGCGTAGACGGTGAGTTCGACGGTGCCCAGCAGGCCTTCCCCGTAGAGGGAGAGGTTGTCGAGGAGAACGTTCATCGGTCAGTTCCTTGGCGGCTCAGGTCGCCGGGTAGCGGTCGATCGGGGGCGGCTCGGGGGCGGGAACGCCGGACAGGCCGAGGGTCGCGTCGTACGCCTTCCGCCAGTTGCCGTTCTTCTCGTTCGCGGCCAGGGCATCGTCGAGCGCGAACCGCAGCGCGTTGTCGCCACGGGGCAGGCCGATGCCGTAGGGCTCCTTGGAGAACGGCTTGCCGACCACCTTCAGCTCGTCGGGCACCTTGGCGGCGTAGCCCAGCAGGATCGCGTCGTCGGTGGTGACCGCGTCGACCTGGTAGGTGAGCAGGTTGTCGACGCACACCGAGTAGGTGTCGTAGGCGACCAGCACGGCCTTGGGGTAGTCGGCCTGGATGCGCTGGTACGGGGTCGAACCGGCCGCCGAGCAGACCCGTTTGCCGGCCAGGTCCTGCGGCCCCCGGATGTGGTGCTCGTCGGTGCGCACCAGCAGCGACTGGCCGGCCATGTAGTAGGGACCGGCGAAGCCCACCAGCTTCTTGCGTTTGTCGTTGATGGTGTAGGTGCCGACGTAGAGGTCGATCTGGCCGTTCTGCAGGGCCGTCTCGCGGTTGGCGGAGGCGATCGTCTTGAACTCGATGGTGTGGGGCGGGAAGCCGAGGGCGGCGGACATCATCTTGGCGATCTCGATGTCGAAGCCGGTGTACTGGCCGGTGGCCGGGTCCTTCTCGCCGAGGTAGGGCTGGTCCTCCTTGACGCCGATGACGAGGTGGCCGCGGCGCTTGGCCCGCACCCAGGTCGGGGAGCCAGGCAGGGAGAAGTTCTCGGCGACCGGGTAGCGGGGCAGTTCGCTGCCCTTGGGGCCCTTGACCGGCGGACTGCCTTCCCGGCCGCAGCCGGCGAGGGCCGGCCCGAGGGCGGCCAGCAGGAGGGCCACGAGGGCCACGAGGGCGCGGCGCAGGGGCGAGGAGTGGCTGTGCGGCATCACGGCACCCCCGTTCAGTGCTTGAGGATCTTGGAGAGGAAGTCCTTTGCCCGTTCGCTGCGCGGCGCGGTGAAGAAGCCCTCGGGGGTGCGGTCCTCGACGATCCGGCCGTCGGCCATGAACACCACACGGTTGGCGGCGGAGCGGGCGAAGCCCATCTCGTGGGTGACCACGACCATCGTCATGCCGTCCCGGGCGAGCTGGCGCATGACCTCCAGCACTTCATTGATCATCTCCGGGTCGAGGGCGGAGGTCGGCTCGTCGAAGAGCAGGGCCTTGGGGTCCATGGCCAGGGCGCGGGCGATGGCCACGCGCTGCTGCTGGCCGCCGGAGAGCTGCGCGGGATATTTGCCGGCCTGGTCGGCGAGCCCCACCCGGTCCAGGAGTTCACGGGCGCGGCGCGCGGCCTCGTCCTTCTTCGCCTTCCGGACCCTTATCGGCGCCAGCATCACGTTGTCCAGCACGGTCTTGTGCGCAAAGAGGTTGAAGGACTGGAAGACCATGCCGACTTCGGCGCGCAACTGGGCCAGCGCGCGGCCCTCTTCGGGCAGCGGCCGGCCGTCCAGTTCGATGGTGCCCGACTCGACGGTTTCCAGGCGGTTGATGGCCCGGCACAGGGTGGACTTCCCGGACCCGGAGGGCCCGATGACCACGACCACCTCCCCGCGGCCGACGGTGAGGTCGATGTCCTGGAGGACATGCAGTTTTCCGTAGTGCTTGTTGACGCCGCGCAGTTCAATCAGCGCATCACCGGCCATCTGCAGACCCGCCCACTCTCATCCGTACAGCGCGGAGACCGCAACCTACCGGGGCAAATAGGGCGCTTCTTTACTGACACGCACGTATGCACGGAGATGGGCGGATAAGTCAGGGTTACCGATGAACGTGCCGCGAGGCCGGTGCGGGGACGTCGCGCCGGGCTGCCCGGCCGGCGGTCAGGTCTCGGACACCTCGGCGTAGACCTGCGACAACTCGGGCGCACCGGTATCGGCCCACTCGTGACCCGTGGCCACCACGTCGATCTCCCGTCCGGACTCCAGCCGGACCACCGGCTGCCCGTCCGGCCATACGTGCCAGACGGCGCCGCGTACCGTACGGACCAGCACCGTGCCGAGGTAGAGACCGGCGTCGTTGCCGAGCCAGGGCAGCACCTCCGGGTCGTCGCGCCATACGGGCTGCATCTGGTCGAGGGCCTCCAACGACCGTACGGAGTCGTCCAGTTCCACGCCCGCGGCGGCTGCCTGGGCCCGCAGCAGCTCGCACTCGGACAGCAGCTCGACGACGCTTTCGGGGTCGGCGCGCACCGACTCCGCGAGCGGCACGGACCGGTGTGCGTGCTGACGCCTGCGCCACTTGTCCAGGAAAGACATGTTCATGGTGTGCAGGGTCCCACCCGACCTGTGGTCGCGGCCACAGGCGCGCGGCGTACGCGTGCCCCGTTCGGCACCGCCGCCGGAACCGCGACGGGCGCCCGGGAGCATGCTGCCCCCGTCGGCGCCCGGCTCCTCGGCCGGTGTGCTCAGACCTCCAGGTCCACCACGACCGGGGCGTGGTCCGAGGCGCCCTTGCCCTTGCGCTCCTCGCGGTCCACATAGGCGTCCGCGACGGCCTTGGCGAACGGCGCGTTGCCGTAGACCAGGTCGATGCGCATCCCGCGGTTCTTGGGGAAGGCGAGCTGGCGGTAGTCCCAGTAGGTGTAGGGCCGGTCGTACTTGAGGGGGCGCGGTACGACGTCCGACAGGCCCGCCTCGCGCAGAGTCGTCAGGGCGGCGCGCTCGGCGGGCGTGACATGGGTGGAGCCCTCGAAGACGGCCGGGTCCCAGACGTCCTCGTCGGTCGGTGCGACGTTGTAGTCGCCGAGGACGGCGAACGGGCGGGGGCCCGCCGCGTCCTCGGCGACCGCCGTCTTCAGCGCCTCGAACCAGCCGAGCTTGTAGGTGTAGTGCGCATGGCCGACCTCGCGGCCGTTGGGGACGTACACCGACCACACCCGGGCCGGACCGCAGGTCGCCGACACCGCCCGCGGCTCCTGCACCCCGTCGTAGTCCGGGCCGCCGGGGAGGCCCAGGACGACGTCGTCCAGCCCCACCTTGGACAGCAGGGCCACACCGTTCCACCGGCCGTCGGCGTTGACCGCGGCTTCGTAGCCGAGCTCGCGCAGCTCGTCGTACGGGAACTGCTCGGCGGTGCACTTGGTCTCCTGGATGCACAGCACGTCCGTGCCGGTGCTCTCCAGCCAGGCCAGCAGCCTCGGGAGGCGGGCAGTGATCGAATTGACGTTCCAGGTCGCGATGCGCATGCCGGTAAACCTACCGCGAGGCACTGACAGTCAGGCCCTCAGTCGAGCGTGGTGCCGTGGCCCGGGGCGAGCCGGGCATGATCGGTACCGCCGAGCTTGTCGATCATGGCGTCGTAGATCGGGCGGGCGTGATCCTGGAGCAGGATGTCGTGGATGTCGATGGCGCGTTGCGGCGCGACCTCTCGCACATAGTCGATGACCTCGGCGACCTTGTTCCAGGGGGCGTGGACGGGCAGCAGCAGGGTGTCGACCGTACGGCCCTGCGGGACGGTGAAGGCGTCGCCCGGGTGGAAGACCGTGCCGCCGTCGATGAGGTAGCCGACGTTGGTGATGCGCGGGATGTCGGGGTGGATGACGGCGTGCAGCTGGCCGTGCACCTCCACATCGAAGCCGGCGGCGGTGAAGGTGTCCCCCTCGCCGACCGTGTGCACCCGGCCGGGGAACGCGCCCGCGAGCTGCCCGGCGACGCTGGCCAGCGTCCAGATCTCGGCTGCCGGATTGGCTTCCATGCCCGCCCGCAGCCGGTCCTCGTTGAAGTGGTCCATGTGCTCATGGGTGATCAGGATCGCGTCCGCACCGACGGCCGCGTCCTCCTCGCTGAAGACACCGGGATCGATGACGAGCGTGCGCCCGTCCTTCTGCAACCGGACACAGGCATGCGCCTTCTTGGTGAGTTCCATAGGGCCATCTTGCCTGTGGCGACCGCGGGTGGTGCGCTCCGGGACCTCCGCCGCGGCACGTTCCGCTGCGGGACACCGGGTTGCGGGACACCGGGCTGCGGGACACCGGGGTGCCGCCCCTCACCGCTCCGGCGTCGTCTCCTCCCGGATCACCCGCTGGGCGACCGCGAAGGCGGAGTTCGCTGCCGGGACGCCGCAGTAGACGGCGGTGTGCAGCAGCACTTCCTTGATCTCCGTGGGGGTGAGGCCGTTGCGCAGGGCGGCGCGGGTGTGCAGCGCCAGTTCGTCGTGGTGGCCGCGGGCGACCAGCGCGGTGAGCGTGATGATGCTGCGGGTGCGGCGGTCCAGGCCCGGCCGGGTCCAGGTCTCGCCCCAGGCGTAGCGGGTGATGAAGTCGTGGAAGTCGCCGGTGAAGTCGTCGGCGGCGGCCTCGACCCGGTCGACATGGGCGTCGCCGAGGACCTCACGGCGGACCTTGATGCCCGCCTCGTAGGTGGCTCCGCGGGCCTGCTCCGGCTGGGCGAAGCCGGACTCTATGGCGGCGGGCGGCGCCTGCGGGGGCGCGATCTGCGGCTTGGGGGCGGCGGCACCGATGGCGGTCTGGCCGCCGGGGCCCGGCTTGTCGTGCCAGGCCGTGGAGAAGTGCCGGATGAGGAGTTCCGTGACGGCCGAGGGCTGCTCGACGGGCGCGAGGTGAGAGGTGCCGGGCACCAGCGCCAGGCTCGCGTCCGGTATCCCGGCAACGAGGGAGCGGGCATCGGTGGTCGGGGTGACCTGGTCCTCGGAGCCGACGACGGCGAGCGTGGGGACGCCGATCCGGCCGAGGGAGGACCGTACGTCGAAGGAGGCCAGCGCCTCGCAGGCGGCGATGTAGCAGCCGGGGTCGGTGGTCCGCACCATCTGGACGGCCCATTCGACGATCGCGGGCTGGGCACCGGCGAAGCCCTGGGTGAACCAGTGCTCGGGGGCGGTGCGGGCGATCGGGTCGAGTCCGTTCGTGCGGATGACGACGCCGCGCTGGCGCCAGGCATCGGCGGTGCCGTAGCGCGGTGAGGTGGACACCAGGGCCAGCGAGGTGACCTGGTGCGGGCGGGTGAGCGCCAGCTGGACGCCGATGGCTCCGCCGATGTTGCAGCCCGCGTAGCCGAAGCGGTCCACGCCCAGCGCGTCGAGGGTGGCGACCAGCCGGTCGGCCAGCTCGGCGACGGAGGCCGCCGCGTGGGCGGGCGAGCCACCGTGTCCGGGCAGGTCGAAACGGATGACGCGCCAGTGGCGGGTCAGCTCGGGGATCTGCCGGTCCCACATGTGCCAGGTGGTCCCGAGCGCGGCGCCCAGTACGAGTACGGGGGCGTCGTCGGGGCCATCGATCCGGTGCTGCAGGGTCTTCTCACTCACCCGGCCAAGCTACCGACTCTCTGACAAGATCCTGACACCCGGGTCAGGAAGAGTCGTCGGAGTGTGCCCGCCGGCCACGCCCGAAGCGGAGTTTGCGCAGGTCAGGGCCTCATCGTCGAGACGACGTAGACAACCGGATGACCCGGCTCGTCGTAGCTCACCATGAGCCGCTGGTACGGACGCGGGTGCCTTGCTCGTGATCAGGACCGGCGCGTCTTCTGGCCCGTCAAAGCGGCCTTGCAGGGTGTGTCGATATCTCACTCACCCCCTTCACGCTCTCAGATCTCACAATTTCTCACGTGCTGGGGTCGGAACCCCGTGCAAGCCATCCCATGCTGTGGCGGCTTCGCGAAGATCTTCCACGTCCGGCTTGACGTACCACCGCTTGGTGGTCTTCGCGTTCGTGTGTCCGGCCCACCGCGCAAGGATGTGGTCCGGCACGCCCTTGTTCGCCAGGTACGTGAAGCACGACGCACGAGCGTCGTATACCCGAACGCGACGGAGACCAAGGAGATCCATGAGCCGGTACGCGCGTCGACGGAGCTGCTTGATCGTGAACGCTACGCCCGTCTCGTGCACCAGGACGTAGCCGGGGGCTACGTAAGCCTCCCCCAGAGCCGGCTTCTCCTTGGCCTGGAGAGCCTTGAACGACGTGAGGGCAGCCAGCACCGGAGCGGGCAACGGGAGCGCCCGTTCGCCGGCCGTCGACTTGGTGTCCTTCTCCACCACGTACCGGCTGCCCATCAGGACTCTGTTCCGGCGGGTGGCCCCGCCGACGGAAGTCATACGCCCGCAGGGCAGCGGACGTCGCCGAGCCGGCGACCGTGAATGCCTGGCAGCGATCATCTTCGTGGCCACCTCGGGGTGCACCTGGCGGCAGCTGCCGCCGGTGTTCGGGCCGGCCTGGCCCACCGTCTACCGGCAAAAAACTTCGCCCGATGGAGCCGGGACCGGGTCTGAGCCAGGCTCCACCGGGTCGTCCTCGACGAACTCGGTGCAAGGGGGGAATTGGACTGGTCGCGGTGTGCGATCGATTCTGTTCAGCGTCCGGGCGGCAAAAGGGAAAACTGTGCGCGGTGAACAGACTGACCGCTTCCCTTAAGTGCACGGTGACTGGAGTCTGCCTTCACGCTTCTCCTCATGCGGCTCCAGAGGCCAAAGGACCTTCAGGGCAATGTGTACGGTGTGCCCCCGGCAGGCCGGGAGATAAGCCCGCCGGGGGTTAGGGCCTCAGCCCGCCGCGTAGACGTCCTCGATGTAGCGGCCGGAGGCGGTCAGTTCGCGCAGCCAGGCCTCGGACTCCTGCGGCGAGGCGCCGGTGGACGCACAGTGCAGCTCGCGGAAGGCGGCCCGTACACCGGGCGCCATCCGGCTGCCGTCACCGCAGACGTACACCCGCGCACCGGCCTGCAGCAGTTCCCACACCTCGGCGCCCTCGGCGGCGATCCGGTGCTGGACGAAGCGGTGGCCGTTCTCGGGGCGGGCGCTGAAGACGGGGCGTACGGAGATGACTCCGGCGGCTTCGGCCGCGGCGAACTCCTCGGCGTGCAGGAAGTCGGCGGTGGGATCGTCGCAGCCGAAGTACAGCCGGGCGGGCGCCTTCTGACCCGCGGCGAGGCGGTCGGCGACGGCGCCGCGGAAAGGCGCGAGCCCGGTGCCCGCCGCGATCAGGATGACGGGGGTGTCATCGGCCGCATCGAGGCGGAAGGCCTCGCGGCAGGGCTGGACGCGGGCCAGGACGGTGTCGCCGGGCCGCAGCGCGTGCAGATGGGCCGAGCCGGTGCCGCCGGGCAGCAGCGAGACCATCAGGTCGGCGTGCCGGGGGTCGGCCGCGGGCGTGGACGACAGGGAGTAGTGCCGGATGCGCAGCGGCGGCAGCAGCTCCAGGACCGTCGGCCAGGGCAGGGCGCCGCGCAGCGCCGGGTGGGCCTCGATCAGGTCGATCAGGGTGCGCGGGTCGTCCTCGGCGAGGTTCTCCAGCGCGAGGCGCTCGGGCGGGCAGGGGTTGTGGGCGGCGAGCTGCGCGACCTGTCCGGGTGTCGGGCGCATGCCCAACTCCAGGTGATGGGTGAGCAGTTCACGCACTGTCAGGGGGCGGTCGACGGGCAGGGTGTCGCGGCTCGCGCGGCGGCCGGAGTGCAGCGCGAGGACGGTGTCCAGGTCGGCGCCGAGGGCGTGGGCGGCCCGCTCGACGGCGGCCGGGGCGTTGGCCGGCAGCACGGCGAGATGGTCGGCGGTGCGGTAGCCGACGCCGTCCGGCAGCGCGATCCGCAGGAAGCGCTTGGGCCGCGACCAGCCCTGCGCGGTGAGGTCATGGGCCTCGGTGACGGTCATCGGGACGAGGCCGTGGCGGGCGGCGAGCGCGTCCAGCGGGCCGCCGGTGATCTCGGTGACGGTGTAGCCGGTGTCCGCCGCGTCCGGTGCGCTCGCGCCGATGCTCGCCGGGTCGCCGTAGCGTGTCAGCAGCTCGGTGCGCAGCGCCGCGGTGAACTCCTTGACGGTGCCGCTCAGGTCGCCGGAGGCGTCGGCTTCGGCGCGCGGCAGCAGCCGGTGGGCGCCGAGCGCGTCGAGCCGGTCGTCGATGAGGGTCGGTATGTGCTGGTAGGTGGCGGCCCAGTTGCGGTCGCCGACGCCGAGGACGGCGAACGGGAGGCCGGTGGCGGCGCCGTCCTGCGCGGTGTTCAGCCACTCGACGAAGGCAGCCGCGTCATCGGTGGGCCGCCCGTTGTAGGAGGCGGCGACGATGACGAGGGGCCGGTCGGCGGGCAGCGCACCGGCGTAGGCGTCCAGCGGCGCCACGTCGGCGGCAAAGCCGAGCCCGGTGGCCTCGTCGGCGAGCCGCTCGGCGAACTCGCGGCAGGTGCCGTAGTTGCTGCCGTGCAACAGCAGCAGGCCGGTGCCCTGGGGGACGCGGGTCGGCAGGCCCTCGTCGGTGGCCGCGTCGCCCCCGGTGCTCGCGGCGCCGCCGGGGAGTACGGCGAGCGCGGCGCGGACCGCGGCCCGGTCGGCGGGCGTCCGGGCGGCGAGGGTGAGGGTGAACCCGTCGGGCTTGAGGGTCAGCGTCTCCTTGATGCGCAACTGGTAGTCGCGGTGGTCGATCAGGCGGTAGCGGTGGGCGAGGAGGGCCAGCAGCATGGTCGCCTCGTGGAGGGCGAACTGCCGCCCGATGCAGGCGCGTTCACCGGTCCCGAACGGCTTGTACGCATGCGGCGAGCGGGCCGCCTCGGCCTCCGGGCTGAAGCGGGA
>NZ_JBSHBP010000121.1:0-10522 GCF_053612065.1 Streptomyces sp. NPDC054765
AAAGCGCCCAGAAGGCCGGCCGGCTTGCGGCAGGCTCTCGCGGCGACGGCGTCTCATCGCCTGCGGCCGGCCTCCCGGTCCGAGTATGAACGCCACCTGGCTGCGGGCACCTGACCACCCGTCCGGCCGCCTATCGTCGAGAGCCGGACAGGTTGTTCACCGCCTCGGGACATGCAGTCGATGCGGCCCGGCAAGTTCAGGAGAGTACGACATGACGGGCAGTGACTCGCACACGGAGTTGGCCGATCGGTTTCTCACCGCCTTCCGTACGCACGACTGGGAGGCGCTCAGCACTCTCCTGGCCCCGGACATCGTCTGGAGCATGCCCGGCACCGGCACCATTTCGGGAACCCTGCACGGCACTGCCGCCGCCATCGACAGGTTCCAGGAAATCGTCGGCAGGGGCCTGCACACCGAACTGCTGCACATCCTCGTAGGACAGAACGGTGCCGCCCTGTCGCTGCGGAATACCGCGGTGGCCGCCGATGGACGCAAGCTCGATGAACACCTGGCGACCGTGCTCACGATCCGTGAGGGCAAAATCGCCGCCATCGACAGCTATCTGTCCGACGTCGACGGCATGAGCGCCTTCTTCCGCTGAGGCGCGGCGGCAGGGTGCCCCGCCGACGACGGGTGAGACCTCGGCCGGTCCGGCCGCCGTCTCACCCGTTGTCCGCCCACGGGCTCCCCGGCGTCGGACAAGGCCACGGACGACGGGTCCTTGACTCCGTCGGCCTTGCCTCCTGGCATGCAGTGAGCGCAAGTGCGGCAGCAGCCGCAGTCGGACGGGCCGGTGTTGCGGTCGAGCGGCACCCACCCTCGGCGTCCTCACTGTCAGCTCACCAACGCCGCGCCGGCACCCGCCGCCGGCTGCTCGTCATGACGGCCGAGATCCATGGCCCGACTGCACAGGACTCCCCGATGACGTGCACATGGCGCGTACGATCGGATGCCCCCCTACGGGAAGGCATCCCCCATGAAGAAGACATCCGCCCGCAGAGTCACCTGGCGCATGCTGCTCGCGCTGGGCGGCGTGGCCGCGTTAGCCGTGCCGACCGCGGGAGCCGCCGAAGGCGTCCCGCGTACCGCCGGGCAAGGAGGGCGGGCCGGCGGGTGTGCCGTGGTGTATTTCGACCTCGGTGAAACGCTGGTCCACACGGCCGAGGACAAGAGCATGCGGTACATGCCGGGAGCCGCCGGGTATCTGCGCGCGCTGCGGGCCCGCCACATCCCCGTCGGACTGATCACCAACGTTCCGTCCTCGTGGGGCGCCACCGACGCTGAGCGGGCGGCGGAGTTGAAGAAGGTGATCGACAAGGACTGGGCGGACCCCCGTCCGTTCGCCTGGTCGGACTTCGGCGACCGGATTTTCACCCCGCGGACCGAGGCGGAGAGGAAGCCTGCCCCGGCACTGTGGAAGCGCGCCAAAGAGGCTGCGGGCCACTGCCGGGTGGTGTACCAGGCAGAGACGGCGGATGAGGTACAGGCCAGCGGCGCGCTCGGATACGTCGCCTACCAAGCGGCCCGGCCCAAGTGGCCCGCGTACCTCCCGGTGCCGCTGATCACCGCACTTGCCCATCTCCCCTACCCGAACCAGGCGAACGTCACGGGGCGTTGAGGCTTTTGACCACCCCGGAGCATTGACGTCCTTGACCACCGCGGAGTGTTGAGGCCCTCGACCGCCGCGGAGCGTTGAGGCCCTCGACCAGCGCTCAGCCCACCGCCCGGCGGGTGGGAGGGGGCATCCCTCAAGGGGCGCCCTCCCCACCCGCTGTCCGGCTGTAGCGTTCCAGCCGGTCGGCCAGCTCGACCGGGCGGGACAGCATCGGGAAGTGCCCGCCCTCCATCTCGTCGGGCACCACCCCCAAGCGCTCCGTCACCACGGTACGCAGGAACGGTGCCGGAAAGAGGCGGTCCTGACGGCACAACAGAAAACGGGTGGGCACCGCGGGCCAGGCCTCCATCGGCCAGGGGCGCGAAGCAGGGGTTTCGGACTGCCGTCGCCAACGGAGCGCCGCCTCGGCCGCCAGCTCCGGCGGCAGATCCTGGAAGAACGGATCCGCGGCAGAACCCGGCGCCGCGGACTCCGGCGCCCGCTCCGTGGCCGTCTCCACCCCCGCTCGCTGCGCGTCCCGCCCGGCCCGCCGGACCTGCGCGTCCGGGTGACGCGTCGCCGCCCACCACTCCTTCGGCGCCTCCCCTGGCAAGGGCACCATCGCTGCCAGCAACACCAGCAGATCCACCGGTACCCGCGCGCAGACCAGGGGTGCGGTGAACCCGGCGAACGAGTGCGCCACGAGCGTGAGTCGTCCACGCCCCGCCACCGCGGCGACGACAGCATCCGCGTACTCGTCCAGGCCTGCCGCATCGTCCTCGCACGGCAGCTGCACGCTCACGACATCACGGCCCCGGGCCCGCAGTTCCGCCTCCAGCAGATGCCAGTGCCACGCGTCACACGCCGCGCCCGGGACCAACACAAAGGTCGTCATTGACCGCATCATGCCACCGCCGTCCACCCGGGGCTCGGGCCGCGACGGGAGCACCTCGGGGCTCACGCCGGCTGAGTCACTCCCCGGCAGACATTGCACACGATGCGGCGCGCCGGCTCGGGCAGCGTGCTCTGGCCCACGCCCTGTACGCGGACCACGGTCTGCGGGCCGGACCAGGCGTGCCGGTGGCACAGCGCGGCGCCGCAGTTCCTGCAGATCGCCACGGCGGCGGCACTGCCGTCGTCCGGCGGGCAGTCATAGCAGTTCATGGCACATATCCGATCTCGTGAGGCAGGCCGACGCGAAGCCACCGGCAATGTACGTCGCGACGCATGACGGACGCGGGAAGCACGGTGCCGGGTCGGGCCGACTCACCTGGCCGCCTCACGGAAGACACCGCCCCGCGCACTGCCGTGGCCGGCTTCCCTCACACCGCCCCGCGCACTGCTACAGCCGGCTTCCCTCACACGGACACCCACTCAGAAATCCGGCCGGGGACCTCAGCGCGTACGGTCCCGGGCGGCCTGCCGGAAGCGGGTGAAAGGAACGCGGGCGCGCCGGATGAACGCCGACGCGACAAGGACCACGGATCACGGGCGATGGCGAGCGCGGGCGCGGGCGCGCCTGTTCTACTGGGCGGCGAAGGCCGACCGCACCCGCTTGCCGTTCACCGTCACGACGACACAGAGCAGAAGGGCCCCACAGACGCCCTGTTCAATTTTCAGCCACACCGGAAAAGTACCGGGCAGCGCGACGATGACTGCAATGGCCAACACCATCGCGCCCGAGGCCAGTCGCAGTCGGAGATAGGACCGGCTGTGACCGCGGGCCGTACCGGCGGCGAAACAAATCATGAGCAGGGAAGTGGCGACGACAATGGCCGAACGGACCCACACCGCGTCGGTCACTATGTCCGGGTGGTTGCGCAGAAGGATGACGGCGATGAGGGTGAGCACGCTGAGGCCGGCGTAGCAGCCGACGAGCAGCTTGGTGTTGCGGAACGCCCGCCGGGTGCGCGGGTGACTCATGTTGTCGTCGGAAACCCCGAAGGAGGGTGTCCTGCGCGCGTTCATGATGATCCTTTCTCGTTCGTACGCCGGGATGCTCCCGGCTCCCAGGTGCCGTGCCGCGAAGAGCCGACCGGGTGCGGTGCGGTCGGCATGGCCTGCGCTTCGCCACGTGGGCCACGCGGCCGCCGCAGCGGCAACTGCGGCCTCACGGACGGCCGTTACCAGGATCTGTCCCGCCCGCCGCCCCCTCATCGTTCGGCCGGACGAGACGCGGCCCGCTCGGCGTCAGGGACCTGTCGGGGGCTCCCCCGTAATGGATCCTCGCCGACGCTCCCGCAGCTCCCGGCCTCCCGCCGCTCCCGCGGCGCCAGGCCTCCCCTCCCCTCCCCTCCCCTCCCCTCCCCTCCCCGCGCCACGGCTACGGAGGCACCCGCCGGACCTTGGGTCTGCTGCTGGGAACGCGGCCGCGCCCAGCGGCACTTCGCCTGAGTGGAGTTCCCCGGCCGTAACTGGATCTTCCTCGTGGTGGTCACCATGCTGGTGGTGCCGGTCCAGATCGGACTGCTGCCGGTGGCGAAGCCGTTCGGTGCGCTCAGCCTGTTCGGCTCCATCCCCGGCGTGGTCCTCTCCCACCCCGCCTACGGCCTGCCGTTCGCCCTCTTCCTGCTGCGCAACTACATCGCGGAGATTCCCCACGAGATGCTGGAAGCCGCCCGCATGGACGGCAGCGGAGAGTGGCGGATCTTCTCCCAGCTGACCCTGCCGCTGGGCCGCCCCGCCATCACCGGCCTGGCCATCTTCCAGTTCCTGACGGTCTGGAACGACATCCTGGTCGCCCTCCTCTTCGCCGACAACGCGTCACAGCCGCTGATGGTGGCCCTCCCGTCTCCGATGCGAGAGTTCGGCAGCAACATCGGCGTTCCGGCGCCCGGCGTCTCTACTCCTGTGGGTTCGATCCCCGCGGGCACGTGTCGGTGATCTGCAGGACCAGGTCGGCGGGGGTTCGCAACGACGGGATGAAGAATCCGTCGTTCCGTCGAGAATCCCCATGGGCTTGGCGATACCCCTGCCGTATGCGCCAGTTGTGTGAACCGGCGGCCGATGACTCTCGCCGCCGTACACAATCTCGCCTCGGCACGGGCCCTGCGGACGGCCGAGGAAGTCGAGCCCTTCGAGCAGGAGATCGTCGACCGGTCCGCCCTGGCGATGGCCGCCGCCGGCCTGACCGACGGGTACAACCGGCCCCGGCAGAGAGGCGGGGAGCTGCGCGTCCGGAGTCGCGATCAAGGGAAGGGGCGGAGGCAGCAGCGGCGGGAATGTTCCGGCGGGCCGCCTCGTTCCCCCTGGGCCCGTCCACGTCGCCATCCCTGGGAGCATCGTGCCCAAAACCATGCCCGTCACCTCCACCGTTCTCCGGGTACTCCCGGCCTTGAGCGTGCAGGCCGAGCGTCTGATCGAGCTGGGGGTGCATGAGATCGCCGGGCTGCCCGCCGCCGAGCTGCGTACCTTCGCCGCCAAGGCCGCCGAGGTTCCTGCGGCCGGCGATGGCAGCCTGCTCGCTGTTCACCCAGACCACGCCCCTGCCGCCACCCTCGCGCCGCTGCTCCGCCGTGACGGCAAGCCGGGCTTCGTCGTCACCGACATGCCCGACGTCGACCTCTTCGCCCCTCTCGAAACGGTCGCGCTGCCCGATGCGCCCCTCTACCTCCTCACCGGCCTCGACCGCGGCGACCAGATGGCCGACTGGAGCCCGAACGAGGCGCTGCCCGCCCTCACCGCACAGGCCCGCACCCCGTTGCTGCTCACCGAGGGCATCCACTGGGTGATGCAGCAGCCCGCCGTCCTGGAGCGCAACCACTGCTTCATGACCATCGGCTCCCGGCTGCGCAAAGCCAACGGCGCCCTGGACGCCCGCACCCCGGCGATCTGGATCAGCAACGGCACCGGGCGGGACGGCCGCGATCGCCGCAACGCCCCCAAGGTCGGCTGGTGCTGGGCGGGCAACCGGCACACCTGGCTGGGCTTCGCCTCCGCAACAGGCCGCCGGGTCTAGCGCAGGCTCCCGCTCGACCCACCGCGAGTACGGCCCGGGGCACGGCTTCGGCTACCACCGGCTGCTGTGCTTCCTGGACAACACCGGCGAAGCCCTGACCGGCGTGCTGCGACCGGGCAACTCCGGAGCCAACAGCGCAGCCGACCACATCAGCGTGCCCGACACCGCACTCGCCCAGATCCCCGACGCTCACCGCCACGGCACCGAAATCCTCATCCGCACCGACAGCGCCGGATCCGCCAAGGCCTCCCTGGCCCATATCCGAGCCCTGCGCTCGCGCGCGATCCGCACGTCCTTCTCCGTCGGATGGCCCATCACCGAGCCGGTCCGCCGCGCGATCAAGACCGTTCCCGAGCACCTATGGCATCCCGCCTTCGAGCAGGACGGATCCCTGCACGACGGCGCCGAGGTGGCCGAACTGACCGGCATGACCGACCTGACCGACCTGCCGGACCTGATCGACCTGATCGACCTGATCGACCTGATCGACCTGATCGACCTGCGGAACCTGCCCGCGGGCACCCGGATCCTCGCCCGCCGCGAGCGCCCCACCCCGGAGCCCACCTGTCCCTGTTCGACTTGGACGAAGGCATGCGCCACCAGGCCTTCCTCACCGACACCCCCTACGGCCAGGGCTCCCTGCCACTACTGGAGGTCCGCCACCGCCCACACGCCCGCGTCGAAGTGCCGTTTCTGCCCACCCACGATTCGAGGACCCTCGAAGACCCCGGCCGCCGCGTCGGGCCCTCGGCACGTGCTTGTGGTGAGTACGTCGTTCATTTCCGGGCCGGGTTCACCGGGTGTCCGTCGCGTCGTTCCACGGGCGCCATCGGCCGTTGCCGTCGACCGCTCCGAGCTGCTGGTCAGCGAAGTGGACGCCGAACCCGTAGACCCCGTCCCGGGAGAGGAACTCCACGAGCCGCCGGCGTGAGCGTTCGGCCTCGGCCCGGTCGTGGTCGAGGACGACTTCCCAGTCGGGGTGGTGAACCTGAACAGGGGAGTGCATGGCGTCGCCGAACGCAACGATCCGCCGGCCGTCGCCGGTGTCGAGGATCCAAGCTGTGTGCCCGGTGGTGTGCCCGCGCAGCGCCCACGCGCGGACGCCCTCGGCGATCTCGGCCCCGTCGGCCACGGACCTGGTCCGCTCGCGCTGTCCGGCGAGACGCGGACCGGCTGCCGGGTCCAGGCCCTCCAGTTCGCCTTCCCCGACGACCCAGCGGGCGTTCGGGAACAGGCTTTGCGGATCGTCGGCCGCGTCGGGGCGGGCCCAGCCGGTGTGGTCGTCGTGCAGGTGGGTGAAGGCGACCGTCTCCAGCGTGGCCGGGTCGACGCCGAGGCTCGCCAGCGAGGCGGGGAGGTTCTTCACGTACTCGAAACCGTGCTGGAAGTGTTCCGGGTCGTCGCCCGAGATCCGGCCGTGGCCCGCGTCGAGCAGCAGGCGGTGTCCGCCGCGCTCGACGAGCAGCGCGCCGCATCCCATGGACAGGTGGCCGGCGTCCGTCCTGTGGGGGCGGTACGGACTCCAGTCCGCCTCCTCGGAACCGGGGTAGACCCGCGTCGGGATCATGGCGACACCGGCGTCGGGAAGATAGGTCAGGGTGAGTTCCCCGATGGTGCGCGTCCACAGCCCCGGCATGCGGCGCCCCGAGTCGTCGGTGCCGTCGGTCCGGGCGGTGCCGTCGGGCCGGAGGGCGTCTGCCGTGGTCGTCTGCTCACTCATCGCCATGGTCGGAGCCTTTCTTCGTAGGTGTGGAAGTGGAGGGATGGCCGCAGGGGGCAGGGACGGGACGCGGTCCGCTCACGGAGCGATCACACGGACCGGTTCTCCCGCGGCGTACGCGAGAACGTCGTCGAGCGCGTCGCCGTAGAAGGTCTCGTAGGTGCCGGCGGTGACGTAGCCCAGGTGCGGGGTGAGCACCGTCCGCGGTGTGGTGCGCCACGGGGAGCCGGCGGGGAGCGGTTCGGCCGGGTGGACGTCCAGGGCGGCTCCGCCCAGGCTCCCCGAGTCCAGGGCGGCCAGCAGCGCCCGCTCGTCCACGAGTGCCGCCCGGGAGGTGTTGACCAGCAGCGCGTCTCGCCGCATGAGGGCCAGTTCGTCGCGGCCGATGAGTCCGGCGGTACGGGAGGAGAGCTGGACGTGGAGCGTGACCACGTCCGACGTGGCCAGCAGTTCCCGTTGGCCGACCGGGGAGACGCCCAGTGCTCTGGCGTGCCCGGCGTCGAGGTGGGCGCTCCAGGCGACGACGTCCATGCCGAAGGCGAGTCCGACCCGGGCCACGCGGCTGCCGACGTTGCCCAGTCCGATGACACCGAGGCGGGCGCCGGACAGGTCGCGCCCGACGGTGCGCTGCCAGGCGCCCTCGCGCAGGCCGCGGTCCTCGGTAGGGACGGAGCGGGCCAGGGCGTGGATCAGCCCCCAGGTCAGCTCGGCGGTCGAGGTCAGCCCCGCGGCACGGGTGCCCGAGACCACGATCCCCTGCCGGTGCGCCGCGGCCACGTCGACGGCCGCGTTGGCCGGGCCCGTGGTGACCAGCAGGCGCAGGTTCGGCAGCGCGCTGAGGACCGCGGCCGGGAAGGCGGTGCGCTCGCGCATGGCGACGACGATGTCGAACGGCTCCAGCGCAGCGATCACTGCCTCGGGGCCGCCCAGGTGTTCGGTGAAGACGGTGCGGCGCGCACCGTCGGGCAGTGCGCTCCAGTCGGCGTACCGGTGGGAGGTCCGCTGGTAGTCGTCCAGGATCGCCACGCGGCGGATTTCAGGCACGAGCGGGGTCCTTCGAGTTCTTCGAGTTCTTCGAGTTCTTCGAGTGCGAGTTCGCGCGCTCCGCGGTCGCGGTGCACGCGGTCACCGACGGGTCGGCGAGCGGTTCGGAGGGGCTCGGGCGGAGCAGTTCCAGGACCCAGATCCCGACGCCGATCAGCGCGGTCACCGCACCGAGTGCCGATATCCCCGTCCAGCCCACGAGCGGGTACAGCGCCGAGGCGAGCGCGGAGGCGACGGTGCTGCCGGCGAACGAGGAGACCATGAGGGCCGTGGTCACCCGGCTGCGGGCGTGCGGGACCCGGCGGTAGAGAACGCTCTGATGGCTGATCAGCAGGGCCTGCTGGGCGAGGTTGAGTGCCATGATGCCGACGACCAGCGCGACCAGGCCGCCGGCGCCGCCCGTCCCGGCGAAAGCCAGTACGCCCCAACTGGCCGTCAGTAGGACCAGCCCGCCGGTCGCCACCTGACGGCCGTGCCCGCGGTCCGCGAACCGGCCGGCCACCACCGCGGCGGCGGCTCCGACCACTCCGGCCAGACCGAACAGGCCGATGACGGCGGGGCCGTACCCGTAGGCCGGGCCGGCCAGCAGGAACGACGACGCCGTCCACAGGACGGTGAAGGAGCCCATGCCGACCGCGGCCAGGCCCATGCGCCTGCGCAGCAGCGACTCGGTGCACACCAGCGTCAGTACCGAACGCAGAAGTTGCGGATAGGGGGTGTGCTCGGACGGCGGCACGGGACGCAGCACCAGGCGCAGGGTGACGGCCAGCACCACCATGAGCACCGCCGCGAAGACGAACACCAGCCGCCAGTCGCCGAACTCCGCCAGGACGCCCGCGGCGGTGCGTGCCAGCATGATCCCGACGAGCAGGCCGCTCATGACCGTGCCCACCACCGAGCCGCGTTCGTGGTCGGCGGCCAGCGAGGCCGCCATCGGCACCACGATCTGCGCCACGGCGGAGGTCACCCCGACCAGCGCGACCGCGGCGTAGAGCGGGCCCAGCGAGGGTGACACTGCCACGGCGAGCAGGGCGACGGCGCTCAGACCGAGCAGCACGCTCACCAGACGCCGCCGTTCGAGCACATCACCGAGGGGCACGAGCAGCGCCAGCGAGACCGCGTAGCCGATCTGCGAGGCGGTGACGACCAGGCCACCGGCCCCTTCGGACACCCCCAACGCCCGGGAGATGACCGGCAGCAGGGGCTGCGCGTAGTAGATGTTCGCGACCGCTGCGCCGCATGTCACCGCCAGCAACAGCACCATCGCGCGGCTCAGCGGGGGGCGGACGCCGGAGCCGTCCGCCCCCGGTTCTGGATCGTTCATGCCGAAATGCTTGCGCTGACCCGGCGTGCCGGTCAAGCAATTTCAGATCAATCAATCCATAAGTGATAAGGGTCACTGCGGGCCGCCGACGTGGGGACGCTCGGCGGCTTGGCGCTTTGTGGAGTAGTTGGTCCAATATGGGAGGCGGGGAAGCGCTCCCCGTCCTGGAACGCTCGTCTTGTGATGCAGGAGGTCCATATGCCGCCGGCAGGCCGTCCCCGTGCCTTCGACATGGAGGCCGTACTGGAGGCTGCGATGCTGCTGTTCTGGGAGCAGGGCTACGAAGCGACCTCTCTGGCACAGCTGCGAGCGGCCACCGGGCTGTCCTCCGCGAGCCTGTACGGCGCCTTCGGCTCGAAAGAGGGGCTGTTCAAGCAGGTCGTCGAGCACTACATGAAGGGGCCGGGCGGCGCCGTCGTCACCGAGGACGAAACGGCCGGCCCGCGAAAGGCCGTGGCGGAGCTGCTGCACCGCTCGATCGACATGCAGGCCGACGTGTCCCACCCCACCGGCTGTCTCGTCGCCCTGTCCGGCACGATGCGGGCACCGGGGGAGGAACACGCCGCAGTGCGCACGGTCGTCGCGGCACGGCGAGAAGCGGACCGGGTGCGCATCAGAGCCTGCGTGGAGCGGGGCGTCGCCGCGGGCGAGCTCGACACGGACGCCGACGTCGACGGGGTGACGGCCATGGTCCATGGCTTTCTCCTGGGCCTGTCCACGCAGCTGCGCGACGGGGTGGCCGCAGCGACTCTGCACACGGCAGTCGACGTACTGCTCCTCAACTGGCGCTGCGCCTAGCCTTGCTGTTTCGCGTGAGTGGCGTCCGGATCTTGGGCGAGAAAGCGAAAGCGCCTTCTGGCCTGGGACGATAGGGCTTGTCTA
>NZ_JBSHBP010000122.1:0-10227 GCF_053612065.1 Streptomyces sp. NPDC054765
GCCCGGCACATGCGCCGGGCCGCTCGCGTGTTCCCTCCGCCGTCGAGTCTCAGGACCGCCGGGAGACCCCCTCCACCGGCCGCACCCGCAGCAGCAGTTGCAGGGGGATACCGGTGGCCAGCAGGCTCAGCGCGACCGTGGCGGCCGTGACGAGCAGAAGGAACTGCGGGGGCAGATACGGGAACGCCGCCCCGGTGCTGTCCGCGACCAGCGGTGTCAGGGTGACCAGCGCGATCGTCACGCCGGCCGCCAGACCGGTGAGCGCCACCGTCAAGGCCTCCAGCCGGACGACCCGGCGCACCGTCCGCAGACTCGTACCGATCAGCCGCAGCATCGAGACCTCACGCAGCTGCTCGAACGTGACCATGGCGAGGGTGTTGGCGGCGGTGATGCCCGCGAAGCCGGCGATCATGCTCAACGCCATGAACTCCAGCCAGGCGAACGACTCGTCCGCCCCGTCCCGGGCCTTGGCGAACGCCGCGTCGGTCCGCACCGTGGCACCGGGCGAGGCGCCGGCGACCGTCCGCAGACCACGGTCGAGCCGCGCGCCCGCGTCTCCGGGGTCCGCACGGACAAGGATGCGGTCCTCGAGCGGGCGGGTCAGATGACCGGCGACGGTGGCCCGCGGCAGCAGCACATCGCCCACACCGAGCCCCCGGTCGTAGGTCGCCGCCACCACCGGCCGTACGACCGTGCCGTCACCGAGCCACAGCGTGATCCGCCGCCCCACGCCGGTCTCCGCCCGGTCGGCGACCCGCTGGTCGACCGCCACCGTCCCGTCCCCGGCACCCGCGGCGCCACCGGCCCGGATGCCGGCGAGCGTTCCCGAGCGGACATCCGGGTCGAGATTCCGCCCGAGGGCTTCGCCCGTGCCGGAGAAGGCACTGCCGAAGACCGTGCCGTCACCGGGTTTCGCGCCGGGCCGCCCCGGGCCTGCCAGGAGACCCACCTCGGTCACCCCCGTCGCGGCCCGCACACCGGGCAGCCGGGCGGCATCCTCCGCCATCCGGCCGGGCAGCCCGCCCGGCGCCTCGATGACACGGTCCGCGGTGAGCGCCGCCGCGCTCTGCACGCGCGTCTCGTGGGTCAGGGTGGTCTGCTGGCCGATCTTGGTCACGCCGAAGGCCACCACCAGCGCCACCGGCACGATCGCCGAGGACAGCCGGCGCGCCCTGGCCCGGCCGTTGAGGGTCGCCAGTTCTCCGGTGGCCCCGAAGAACCGCGCCGGCAGGCCCAGAATCTCGGTGGCGGCACGGGCGAGCAGCGGCCCGAGCAGGGACACCGCGATCAGGAACAGCAGCAGGACGAAGGGCGCGGCCTTGTCGGCCGTCGCGCCTCCCGCGGCGAGCACCTTGAGCGCCATCACCGCACCACCGGCCAGCGCCGCCAGACCCAGCAGCAGTCGGATCGGGCCGATACCGCGGCGGGGCAGCGTCGACTCGCTCAGCGCCTCGGCCGGCCGGCTGCGGGCGGCCCGGTGCGAGGCGATCAGACTGCCGGGCACCGCGGCGAGCAGACCGGTGAAGGCGGCCGCGGCGACCGGGAACCAGCTGAACGTCAGCTCCGTGCCCGGCGGCAGCAGGTTCCGGGTGTGCATGGCGTCGAACACCACCCGGGCCAGCAGATATCCGGGCGCACTGCCGGCCGCCACCGCCAGCACGGCCACCAGCGTGGCCTCGGCGGCGGCCATCCGCCGGATATGTCCCGGCCGTGCCCCGATACCGCGCAGCAGCGCGGTCTCCCGCTGGCGCTGGGAGATCGACAGGGACATGGTGTTGGCCACCACGAAGATGGAGACGTAGATGCTCAGTCCGCCCATGGCACCGAACATGCCGACGGTGTTCTCCTGGGCCGGGGCGAAGCCGGGGTTCTCCACCTCGCCGCGCCCGCTGCCGGTGAACACCTCGGCGGAGCCCGCGGCCGCGCGCACCCGCGCGGCGAGCCTCGCGGTGGAGACTCCCTCCTTGGGGAGCACCGCGATCGCGTCGGCCTTCCCCGGGTGGCCGGACAGCCGCCCGGCCTCGGCGTCCTCGAACCAGGCGCCCGGAGCACGCGTGGTGAGCACACCGGCGACCTCGAAGGACGCGGGCCCGGCCGGACCGTGCAGTGTCACGGTCTCGCCCGGGGACACCCCCAGGGCCTTGGCCGTCCGGGTGTCCAGCACGGTCTGCCCGGGGCGCGGGGTCACCTTCCCCGCCGCGCCGGCCCCGGTCGCCAGCAGCCGCGCCGACGAGGCCGGCTGGCCCTCCAGGGCGATCGCGGGGCGGCCCTTCGCGCCGACGGTGGCCGGGAACACGGTGTCGGCCACCGCGCCCGACACCTCGGGCAGCGCGGCCAGCCGGCCGGCCAGATCAGTGCCGATACGAACCCGGTCCGGGAGCTGCTGCCCGCTCACGAACTGGTCCGCGGCGACGACCACGGGGGCCGCGCGATAGCGCACCGGCTGCTGCGACGCGGTCGCCGCGGCCAGCAGCAGGGTGCCGCTGGAGATGATCACCACCGCACCGAAGAGCAGCGCGACGAAGGTGCCGAGGAACGCCGAAGGGCGGGAACGGATCTGTGCGAAGGCGAGTCCGTTGCTCATTGCCCGCCCCGCATCCCGGGCGCCGCCGACTGGGGGCGGTCGGTCGCCGACGTCAGTACCCGCATACGGGCCGAGATCTCCTCCGGGTCGCCCAGCATCAGTTCGTCGGAGACCTCCCCGTCGACCAGGAACACCACCCGGTCCGCCCAGGCGGCGGCGCTGGGCTCATGGGTGACCATGACGACGGTCGCGCCCAGGTTGTCCACCGCCTCCCGCAGCAGCGTGAGCACCTCGGCCGCCGTGGTGGTGTCGAGTGCCCCGGTGGGCTCGTCGGCGAAGACGACGTCCGGGCCGGTGATCAGGGCGCGGGCGATGGCCACCCGCTGCTGCTGTCCGCCGGAGAGTTCGCCCGGACGGTGCCGCGCCCGGTCCGGCAGCCCGACCCGGGCCAGCATCTGCTCGATGGCGTCCCGGTCGATCTTCCGGCCGGCCAGCTTCAGCGGCAACCGGATGTTCTGGTACACCGTCAGCGCGGGCAACAGGTTGAAGTGCTGGAAGACGAACCCCAGCCGGGTCAGGCGCAGATCGCTCAGTCTGCTCTCGCGCAGCTTCGTCAGATCGGTGTCACCGAGCAGCACCGAGCCCGAGGTCGGCCGGTCGAGCCCCGCGGCGCATTGCAGAAACGTGCTCTTGCCGGACCCGGAAGGGCCCATCACCGCGGTGAAACTGGCGCGCGGTAAGGCGATGTTCACCCCGCGCAGCGCATGCACCGCGTTGTTCCCGCGCCCGTACCGCTTGTGCACGTCCCGCAGGGTCACCGCGGCCTCCGCCGGGGGGTACTCGGAAGCCGGCGGCGGCCGTTGTCCCTCGAACCGGGCATCGGGGAGCGCCGGACTCTCCTCACCTTCGGCCCGACCGGAGCCGGAATGCCGAGACCGACCGAACATGAAGATCCTCCCTGAGGACTGTGCGACCCCGCACCGCCGGGCGGCGCGGGGTACCGGAGCGTCGAAGTGAGCCGGGACGGTGCGAACCGTCCGGAGTCAGGGTGTCACCCTACGGAACGGCACACCCCCAATCCCCGTAACTTATAGGCCCACGCCGGGCGGGGTGAACGTCGGCGCGCGCCGCGCCGGGTGAGCCTGCTCGAAGCCGTGTGCGAAGCGGATCAGCTGCGGTTCGCTCCAGGCGGTGCCCATGAACGTGATGCCGACCGGCAGCCCGTGCACGAACCCGGCGGGGACATTGACGGCCGCGTAGCCGGCATAGCCCACGGGGATCGCGCTGCCCATGATCTGCGGATCGCCGTTGACCAGATCGATCTTCCAGGTGGGTGCACCGGTCGGCATCATCAGGGCGTCGACCCGGTGATTCTTCAGCGCCGCGTCGATGCCCTCGTCCCGGGCGACCCGGTGCACCGTCTGCACCGCCTTCTTGTACTCGGCGTCCGAAGGCTTGCCCGCGTAATCGGCCACGGTCTGCAGCACGTTCTGGTCGAAGTACTCCAGCTCGGTGCCCGCGTGCGCCTTGTTGTACGCGACGAGCTCGGCGATGCTGCGGGGGTGATCACCCGGGGTGCGGGCGAGGTAGGCCTCGATGTCGTGCTTCATCTCGGTGATCTGGACGATGAACGCGGCGTCCAGGTCCGACATCATCTTTTCCGCGGTGGGGATGTTGGCGTTGTCGACGACCACCGCCCCGGCCTGCTTCAGCACCTCGACGGCCTGCTCCGCGACGGCATCCGCAGGGGCGCTGTACCCGGCGAATACCTCCCTGGTGATGCCGATCCGGGCGCCCTTCAGCCCGCCGGGCTTGAGGAAGGGGGTGTAGTCCGAGTGGAACTTTCCTGCGCTGGCCGCGGTGGCCGTATCGGTGGGGTCCACACCGGTGAGCACACCGAGCAGCAGGGCGGCGTCCGCGACCGTGCGGCAGATCGGGCCGATGGTGTCGAAGCTACGGGCACCCGGGAACATCCCGGTACGGCTGGTGAGTCCGGTGGTGGGCCGGATACCGACCACACTGTTGGCACCCGAGGGCCCCAGGATGGACCCGATCGTCTCGGTCCCGATGGCTCCCGCGCACAGACCGGCCGCCGTGGCCGCGGCGGGGCCCGCGCTGGAACCGTTCGGCGAGCGGTCGAGCTTGTACGGGTTACGGGTCTGGCCGCCCCGCTGGCTGTAGCCGCTCGACGAGCTGACCAGCGAGGTCAGATTGGCCTTGCCCAGCGGGATGGCACCGGCCGCGCGCAGCCGGGCGACCACCGTGGCGTCCTGGGCCGGACGGGCACCCATCAGCGCATGGAGGCCATTGGTGCTGTGCATCTTGTCCGCGGTGCCGATGTTGTCCTTGATCAGCAGCGGAATGCCGTGCAGCACGCCACGGAGCTTGCCCGCCCGCCGCTCGGCGTCGAGCTTCGCGGCCAGCTCCAGCGCCTGCGGGTTCGTCTCCAGGACGGCGTGCAGCGCGGGGCCCGCGAGGTTCAGCTCGGCGATCCGGTCCAGGTAGAACCGGGTGAGCTCCACCGAGGTGAGCTTGCCGGCGGCCAGCTGCTTCAACAGCTCGGTGATGCTGGTGTCTTCCAGTCCGCCGTGCGAGGCGAGCAAGGACCGTGCGGGCGCCGCCCGGCCGGGCAACGCGGCAGCCTGTGCACGGGGCATGCCCAGACCCAGCATCGCGGGGGCGGCCACCGCCGCTCCGAGCCCCAGCAGTCGGCGGCGGTGTATCTCGGGTATGTCGGAAAGACGTTTTCCGGCCATCGTCTCGCTCTCTGAATCACGGTGAACAGATGGCAGAGACCGTACGAGGCCGCAATTCTCTTTCGTTATCGGGAACTTCACCCCCACCACGAACCACAGGGCCACGCTCCCGCACGGACGGCCCGGGTCCGGGTGGCACGGCGCCGCCATGCCACCCGGACCTGCCGCAATCCGCGCCTCAGACCGGGCCGCGCCCCGTCAGGAGCCGGCCGCCCGCGTCCAGTTCCCGCATCCGCTCGGTCAGTACGGCACCCACCGCGCGCAGCGGATCCCCCTCCAGCAGATCATCGTGCGGGCAGGCGATGCGGTGATTCTCGATGCCGCCGGCGACCACCCGCCGCCACGCCTGGGGCATCGCGGCCGGGTCCGCCCGGCCGACCGTCGTCGTGAAGAGCAGCAGGTCGCCCTTGAACGTGCCGGGCTCGTCACGGCTGTTGTTGCCGACACCGTTGATCATCGCGTCGAGAATCCGGGTGAGCTGCTCCTCGGTGAAATTCCCCGGCAGCCCCCGCAGCGAGTCGATGACCCGCTCCCGCTGCCGCGCCTCGTCGTACTCCTCCTCGCTTCCCTGGCCCAGGTCCGCATGGAACCTGGCGAGAACCTGACGGTCGTCGAGCGGTCCGGCCTCGATGTCACCACCCGGGTACGCATCGAGGACGGCCAGCAGCTCCACTTCCTCTCCCAGGTCCTGGAGCCGGGTGGCGATCGCGTGCACGATATTGCCGCCCAGCGAATAGCCCAGCAGGCGGTACGGGCCGGCCGGCTGGACCCGCCGGATCTGCGCGGTGTAGTCCTCGACCATCTCCGCGAAGGTCTCGGGGAGGGCACCGTCCCCGGCCAGTCCACGGCTCTGCAGACCGTAGACCGGCCGGTCCGCGTCCAGTACGCCCAGCAAACCGGCGTAGCACCAGCTCAGCGGTACCGAGGGGTGCGCACAGAACAGGGGAGTGCCGGACCCCGCCGAGCGCAACGGCAGCAGCACGCCCAGACCGTCGTCCCCTCCTCCGTACCCGGCGTTCTTACGGGTCCGCCTGGCGAGGCCGGCGACGGTGGGTGCCCCGAACACCTCGCGCACGGTGAGTTCGACGGCGAACTCGTCGCGGATCCGGCTGGTGAGCCGGGTCGCGAGCAGCGAGTGGCCGCCCAGGTCGAAGAAGTTGTCGTCGATCCCGACCCGGTCCGCACCGAGCACCTCCGCGAAGATCGCGCACAGCGTCTCCTCGTGGGCGTCGCGAGGGCCCCGGCCGCCCACGGCACCGGTCAGCTCCGGAGCGGGCAGCGCCGTACGGTCGACCTTGCCGTTCGGGGTGAGCGGCAGCGCGTCCAGCGTGACGAACGCGGAGGGCACCATGTACTCCGGCAGCACCTCGGACACCCGGCTGCGCAGCTCTGCCACGTCCAGCCCGGCACCGCCCGGTCCGGCGGGCACCACATAGGCGACGATGCGCCGGTCGCCGGGCCGGTCCTCCCGGACGATCACCGCGACCTGATCGGTGCCGGGCCGGGTGGTGAGGGCGTTCTCGATCTCACCGAGTTCGATGCGGAAGCCGCGGACCTTGACCTGGTGGTCGACCCGCCCGATGAACTCCAGCTGTCCGTCACCGCGGCGGCGCACCAGGTCGCCGGTGCGGTACATACGGCCGCCACCGGCACCGAAGGGGTCGGCGACGAAGCGGGTGGCGGTCAGACCGGGACGGCCGAGGTAGCCCCGGGCCAGACCCGGACCGGTGATGTACAGCTCCCCGGGTACCCCCGCCGGCACCGGCTGGAGCGCCGAATCCAGGACGTACA
Organism: Streptomyces sp. NPDC054765; assembly: GCF_053612065.1. NCBI lineage: Bacteria > Bacillati > Actinomycetota > Actinomycetes > Kitasatosporales > Streptomycetaceae > Streptomyces > Streptomyces sp. NPDC054765. Next base: position 7,072 of record NZ_JBSHBP010000122.1, read on the forward strand.
GCCGGGTGTTGAACACCGGCCGGCCGATGGGCGCCGGGCCCGTCCCCTGCTCGGGGCCGCAGACCGCGAACGAGGTGTCCACCGTGGCCTCGGTCGGACCGTAGGCGTTGACCATGCGCCGCCCCGCCGACCAGAACGCCGTGACATCCGGCGGGCAGGCCTCGGCTCCCACCATGAGCGACGCCAGCGCGGGCAGCTCCCGGCGGGGCATGCCCACCAGGATCGACGCCGGAATGTGTGCATGGGTGATCTCCTGCCCGGCCAGGAACTCGGCGAGCTCCTCCCCGGCCAGGGGGCCGCTCGGCAGCACCAGGCAGGCGCCGGACAACAGGCCCATGCACAGTTCCGCCACGGACACATCGAAGCTCGGCGACACCAGCTGGGAGACCCGGCACCCCGGTCCCGCCCCCAACGGGCCCGTCTGATGCGCCGACAGGTTCGCCACTCCCCGGTGGGACACGACGACGCCCTTGGGGTGCCCGGTGGAACCGGAGGTGTAGATGAGGTAGGCGGGGTGGGTGGGGAGCAGCGGTGTGGTGCGGTGGGTGTCGTCCGGGTTGCCGGTGAGCCCGTCCGAACCGGAACCGGTACCGGCGTAGGCGTAGGCGTCGGTGCCGGTTCCGGTGCGGAGGGTGACGGTGGTCAGCTCCGTGTCGGGCAGGCCGGCGCCGGTGTCCTCGTCGGTGATCAGCAGCGTGGGCCGGGCGTCGTCGAGCATGTAGGTGAGGCGGTCGGCGGGGTAGTCCGGGTCGAGGGGTACGTAGGCGGCACCCGTTTTGACGACGGCGAGGATCGCCACGACCAGGTCGACACCGCGGCGGAGAGCAACCGCGACGTACTTCTCGGGCCCCGCGCCCTGGGCGATGAGGTGGTGGGCGAGGTGGTTGGCGCGGGTGTTGAGTTCGGTGTAGGTGAGCTGGGTGCCGTGGTGTTCGAGGGCCGGGGCGTGGGGGGTGCGGGCGGCCTGTGTCTCGAAGAGGGCGGGGAGGGTGGCGTCGGGTACGTCGTGTGCGGTGTCGTTCCAGCCGTTGAGGAGCAGCTCGCGTTCCTGGCGGGAGAGGATGTCGAGGTCGGTGATGGGGCGTGTGGCGTCTTCGACGGCGGTACGGAGCAGGCGTTCCAGTCGTGCCGCGAGGGTCTCGGCGGTCCGGCGGTCGAACAGGTCGGTGGCGAACTCGACCACACCCCGGATCCCGGCGGCCTCACCACCCGCACCGAAGACCTCCAAGAGGTTGACGGCCAGGTCGACCTTGGCCACTCCGGTATCGACGCCCGTACTTTCCGCCGAGAGCCCCCGCATGGCGAACTCACCGTCGGACGCCGACTCAAGCCCCAGAACAACCTGGAAGAGGGGGTTGTGTGCGAGGGAGCGGGTGGGGTTGACGATTTCGACGAGTCGCTCGAAGGGGACGTCTTGGTGGGTGTAGGCGGCGAGGTCGGTTTCCCTTACGCGTCCGAGGAGTTCGGCGAAGGTGGGGTTGCCGGAGGTGTCGGTGCGCAGGACGAGGGTGTTGATGAAGAAGCCGACGAGGTTGTCGAGTGCGTTGTCGGTGCGTCCGGCGATGGGGGTGCCGATGGGGATGTCGGTGCCGGCGCCGAGGCGGGTGAGCAGTGTGGCGAGTGCCGTGTGGACGACCATGAAGACGCTGGCTTGGTGTGCGCGTGCCAGGCGGGTGATGCCGTGGTGGAGGTCGGTGTCCCAGGTGAAGGGGACGCTTGCTCCGTGGTGACTGGCGATCGCGGGCCGGGGCCGGTCGGTGGGCAGTTCGAGGTGGTCGGGGAGTGCGGTGAGGGTGGTGCGCCAGTAGTTGATCTGGCGGGAGATGAGGCTGTCGGGGTCGTTTTCGTCGCCGAGGACTTCGCGTTGCCAGAGGGTGTAGTCGGCGTACTGGACCGGTAGGGGTGTCCACTGTGGGTGGGTGCCGTCGCAGCGGGCTGCGTAGGCGGTGGCGAGGTCGTGGGCGAGGGGGCCCATGGACCAGCCGTCACTGGCGATGTGGTGGGCCAGGATCAGCAGCGTGTGTGCGTCGGCTCCGCTGGTGAACACCCAAGCACGCAGGGGCACATCCTCGGTCAGGTCGAAGGTGTGGGCGATGGCCTGGCCGACGGCGGTGTCCAGGTCGTCTTCGTGGACGGGGACGAGGTCGATGGTGGGCCGGGCGGCTTCGCCGTGCAGTACGTGCTGGTAGGGGGTGCCGCCGTTCTCCGGGAAGACGGTGCGCAGGGATTCATGCCGGTCGGTGAGGTCGTGGATGGCCTCGCGCAGTGCTGTGGTGTCGAGCTCGCCCGTCAGCCGGAGCACCATCGGCACGTTGTAGGTGGCGCTCGGTCCCTCCAGCTGGTGCAGGAACCAGAGTCGGTGCTGCGCGGGGGAGAGCGGGATGTGCTCGGGTCGTTCCCTCGGTGTCAGTGCTGTGCGTGTTCGGGTGGTGTGGTGGAGGCGGGTGGCGAGGGTGGCGACGGTGGGGGCTTCGAAGAGGTCGCGGACGGTGAGTTCGGTGTTGAGGGTGGTGCGGATGCGGCTGGTGAGGCGGGTGGCGAGGAGGGAGTGTCCGCCGAGGTCGAAGAAGTTGTCGTCGATGCCGATGTGGTTGACGCCGAGGATGTCGGCGAAGGCGTGGCAGAGGAGTTCTTCGTGGGTGTTGCGGGGGGTTCGGGTGGTTGTGGTGGGGGTGAACTGTGGTGCGGGCAGGGCCTTGTGGTCGAGCTTTCCGTTCGGTGTCAGCGGCAGTGTGGGGAGGGTGACGAAGGCTGAGGGGACCATGTAGTCGGGCAGGGTCCGTGCGGCGTGTTCCCGCAGGTCGGCCTGCACCGTTTCGAAGCCGTCAGTGCCGTCAGTGCCGTCTGTGCCTTCAGCGCTGTCTGTGTCTGCGGTGTTCTGGGCCGGAATGGTGTAGGCGACGATGCGTTGGTCGCCGGGTTGGTCTTCGCGGACGATGACGGCGGTTTGTTGGATGTGGGGGTGGTTGGTGAGGGTGGCTTCGATTTCGCCGAGTTCGATGCGGTAGCCGCGGACTTTGACTTGGGTGTCGGTGCGTCCGGTGAATTCGAGTTGTCCGTCGGGGCGTCGGCGGGCGAGGTCGCCGGTGCGGTACATGCGTGTGCCGGGTGTGCCGTGGGGGTTGGCGGTGAAGCGGGTGGCGGTGAGGTCGGGGC
>NZ_JBSHBP010000123.1:0-10212 GCF_053612065.1 Streptomyces sp. NPDC054765
CGCCGATTATGCCCTCGTACATCTGGGTCCCGCTTGTCTTATGCTGCGCGGGCCCCCGCCGTAGCCGATAGGCGGGCCCGGCGGGCCCCGCCGGCGGGCGGTCACCCGGGGCGGTGCGGCACCGGCGCTCACGCGCGCTGGGAGCTGACGGACACCGTTTCCCCGGTCATGTAGGAGGCGTAGTCGCCGGCCAGGAAGACGATGACATTGGCGACCTCCCAGGGTTCGGCGTAGCGCCCGAAGGCCTCCCGTTCGGTGAGCTCCGCCAGCAGCTCGGGCGTGGTCACCTTCGCCAGGTGCGGATGCATCGCGAGGCTGGGCGCGACCGCGTTGACGCGTACGCCGTATTCGGCGGCCTCCAGGGCGGCGCAGCGGGTCAGTGCCATCACCCCGGCCTTGGCCGCGGCGTAGTGGGCCTGGCCGCGCTGGGCGCGCCAGCCGATGACCGAGGCGTTGTTGACGATCACGCCGCCGCGGCCGGCGGCCTGCATCCGGCGCAGCGCGGCCCGGGTGCAGCGGAAGGTGCCGTTCAAGGTCACGTCGAGGACGGTGCCCCACTGTTCGTCGGTCATCTCGACGAGGTCGGCGGTGCCGCCGAGCCCGGCGTTGTTGACCACGATATCGAGGCCGCCATGGTGCTCCTCAGCGATCGTCAGCAGGGCGTTGACCTGGCCTTCGTCGGTGACGTCGCAGGGCAGGGACGCCACCTTGCCGGCACCGAACTCCGCGGCGAGCGCCTCGGTGGTCGTCTTGAGCCGGCGTGCATGGGCGTCGCCGATGACGATCCGGGCGCCCTCCTCCAGGAATCTGCGGGCGGTGGCACCGCCGATGCCGGCTCCGGCGGCCGCGGTGATGACGGCGGTCCGGCCGTCGAGCAGATGGTGGCCGGGCACGTAGCGGGGCGGTGTCATGGGTGAGCCTCCTCTTCCCGCAGCCGGCTGCGGCTCCCGGGGCGAAGGCTCCCGACGGTGGCGGAGGCCTCGACGCCGCTCGTGCCGGTACGTTAACCTACCAAACACTTGTTAGGGAAGGAGGGCGGATGCCCGCTGCCCACGACGACGAGCCCGTGCGCGACGGACGGGAGGACGAACGGAAGGACGAACCCGAGGAAGCACTCGCCACCGCCACCGGGGTAGGACCGCTCGCGACCGTCACCCGGGAGGCGGGAGCCTGATGGACCTCGAAGTCACCGCCGCGGAGGAGGCGTTCCGCGCCGAGGCCCGAGCCTGGCTCGCCGGGCAGGTACCCGCCGCGCCGCTGCCGTCACTGGAGACCGCGGAGGGTTTCGCCGCCCACCGGGAGTGGGAACGCCGGCTCGCCGCGGACCGCTGGTCGGTCGTCTCCTGGCCCGAGGAGTACGGCGGCAGGGGCGCCTCGCTCGTGCAGTGGCTGATCTTCGAGGAGGAGTACTACGCCGCGGGTGCCCCCGGGCGGGTCGGCCAGAACGGCATCAGCCTCCTCGCCCCCACCCTCTTCGAGCACGGCACCGCGGCGCAACGCGCCCGCGTCCTGGGCCCGATGGCGCGCGGGGAGGTCATCTGGGCGCAGGCCTGGTCGGAGCCGGAAGCGGGGTCGGATCTGGCGTCGCTGCGCGCGACCGCCGTACGCACCGACGGCGGCTGGCTGCTGAACGGGCAGAAGACCTGGTCGTCCCGGGCCGCGTTCGCCGACCGCGCCTTCGGGCTGTTCCGCAGCGACCCGGACACCGCCCGGCCGCACCAGGGACTCAGCTATCTGATGTTCGCGCTGGACGCACCGGGCGTGACGGTACGCCCCCTCGGCCGCCTGGACGGCAAACCGGCCTTCGCCGAACTCTTCCTCGACGACGTCTTCGTGCCGGACGCGGACGTCATCGGCGCGCCGGGCCAGGGCTGGCAGGTCGCGATGAGCACCGCGGGAAATGAACGCGGTCTGACGCTGCGCAGTCCGGGCCGGTTCACCGCGGCCGCCGAACGGCTGGCCGCGCTGTGGCGCGAGGCCCCCGAGGCGGCCGGTCCGGCCCTCGGCGAGCGGGTGGCCGATGCGCTGATCGGCGCCCGCGCTTATCAGCTGTTCACCTACGCCAACGCCTCCCGGCTCGCGGCCGGCGGGTCGGTCGGCGCCGAGTCGAGCCTGACCAAGGTCTTCTGGTCCGAGCTGGACATCGCCCTGCACGAGACCGCCCTGGACCTGCTCGGCCCGTACGGCATGCTCGCCGACGACGCCGACGAGGCGCCCGCGCACGGGAGTTGGGCCGACGGGTACACCTTCTCGCTCGCCGGGCCGGTCTATGCCGGCACCAACGAGATCCAGCGCGACATCATCGCCGAGCGGCTGCTCGGCCTGCCGAAGGGACGCAGGTGATGCGGTTCCTCCTGACCGATGAGCAGCGGGAGTTCGCCCGTACGCTGGACGGCATGCTGGGGGCGGCCGGCACCCCCGCCGTGGCGCGCGCCTGGGCGGACGGCGAGCACGAACCGGGCCGTGCACTGTGGGCGAGGATCGCAGCGGCGGGCGTGTTCGCGCTCGCCGTTCCGGAGCGCTACCGCGGACTGGGGCCACTGCCGGTCGAACTCACGCTGTCCTTCGTGGAGTTGGGACGCCATGCGGTGCCGGGACCGCTGGTGGAGACGGTGGCGGCGGCCGCGTTCCTGGAGCGTCTCGGCGAGGGGGCGGCGGCCCGTTCCTGGCTGCCGCGGATCGCCGCGGGCGACGCCGTCGTCGGTCTGTGCGCCCGGACCCCGTACGCCCTGGACGCGGATGCCGCCGATACCGTCCTCGTGATCCGGGGCGACACCGTGCTCGGTACGGACACCCATGGCCCGGTGCAGCCCTGCCTCGATCCGGCCCGGCGGCTGTCCCGGCCGCTCGGCGGCACCGTTCTGGCCCGGGGCCCCGAGGTGACCGCGGCCGCCGCCCACGCCGTCGAGGTCGCGCGGCTCGCCGCCGCCGCGCAGTCCCTCGGCCTCGGCCGGGCCCTGCTGGCGGCGACGGTGTCCTACGTCAAGCAGCGCACCCAGTTCCAGGTGCCCATCGGCGCGTTCCAGGCGGTCAAGCACCGGCTGGCGGACACCCTGATCCGGCTGGAGTTCGCCCAGCCGCTGGTGTACGCGGCGGCCCTGGCGGTGGCGGCCGGCGCCCCGTCCGCCGGCCGGGAGGTGGCGGCGGCGAAGGTCGCGGCGGGCGAGGCAGGGTACGCCGCGGCGCGCACGGCACTGCAGCTGCACGGCGCCCTCGGTTACACCGAGGAGCCCGCTCTCTCCCTGTGGATCCGCAAGGCCCGCCCGCTCCGGGACGCCTGGGGGACTCCGGCCGACTGCCGCGCCCGCGTCCTCGCCGGCTGACGCGAAGGGCGGCCACCGTGCCCCTACAGCTGCCTGTGGTCCCTCTCGTCCAGGTCGGCCAGCATGGCATCGGCCAGGTCCCGCTCGGCGGTGTAGTAGCGCTCCGACCACTTCAGGACGAGTGAGGGGTAGGCCCAGGCCTCTTCGGCGCGGGCACCCGCGACGTCCAGCTCGGCGCGCTGCCGCATGGTCTCCGCGTACTCCCGGTGGTGGCCCAGCACTTCACGCATCCGGTCGCCTTCCAGCAGATGGCCGAGCCACAGCCGCAGCATCACGCCGTGCTTGAGGACGGGGGGTTCCACCGGCGCCTCGCGCGCCCAGTGGCGTACCGCCGCCATCCCCTCGTCGGTGATCACATAGACCCGTTTGTCGCGGTTGCCGGTCTCCTGGGCGACCATCCGGGAGCTGACGTAACCGGCCTTCTCCAGGCGTTTCAGCTCGCCGTAGATCTGGCTGAAGGACGGGCTCCAGTAGAAGAAGTGCAGCGACCAGTCCGACCATTTCTTCAGGTCGTAGCCGGACAGCTCCTCACCGAAGGAGAGCAGCCCCAGCACCGCCCAACCGGTGGCCGGCAGCGCAGGATTCTCCGCATCGCCGGCGCTCACGGCGCCCGCCTTCTTCTCCGTCACGTTCCGCAGTGTACGGTCCGCACCCGCACCCGCCCGACCCGCACACCGTCAACTCCCCTCCCCCGCCGCCGCATTCCCGGCGACACCGGTCCGCCCGGGAGCGGCGATTGCGGGGGACGTTCCCGGCGCGCCGCGTCCCGGCCCGGGGCGGCTGCCGCGGGACCTCCCCGGGTTCCCGGGGTGCGGGCCGGGCGCCGCCGGCCATGGTTCACCCACGCGAGGCGGCCGCCGGCCGGCCGCGCGGTGCGGACCCGGACTCGCCGGTCAATAGTGGGAAGGTGAGCCCGCTACAGGGAGCGTTCCCGCGGTCCGGGCCGCGGCAGCCGGCCGGCGGGCCCGTCGGGGCGGTGCTGCGCAGACTCCGCTATCTGCTGGAGCACGGCAGACACGGCCTGCGCGGGCACCGCTCCGTGGTCGGCAACGCGGTCCGGGTCACGGCCGCCTCGTGCCTCGCGTTCTACCTCTGCCGCTACGGGCTCGGCCTGACCGTCATGTCCGTCTACGCCACCTTCACCGTGGTGGCACTCGGCGTGCTCGCCCGGATCCCGGGATCCGGGCGCCAGCGCGCCGCGACGGTCCTCACAGCGCTCCCCGCCGGGCTGGTGCTCGTCACGCTGGGCACCCTGCTCGCCGTTCAGACCTGGACAGCCGTCCTCGGCATGCTCGTCATCGGCTTCATGGTGGCGTACGCGGGCACCACCGGACCGCGGATCGCCGGGGCGGCGCCGGGGATGCAGCTGCTCTACATCCTGCCGTGCTTCCCGCCCTACGCCCCCGAAGCCCTGGGGCAGCGGTTGTCCGGGTTCCTGCTGGGCGCCGTCCTGCTCGCGCTGGCGCAGCGTTTCGTGCTGCCCGAGCCGGACACCCCGCCCTTCTGCCGGCTGCTGGCCGATGCCGCCGACGCCGCCGCGGTCCTGGCCGACCACCACGGCGGGCCCCTGCCCGTGCCGGCGCTCGCACGGGCGCAACGGGCCGGGGACGCGCTGCGCCCGTCCCGCGTACCGCCCGCCGATCTGCCCGCCTCCCCCACCCTCACCCACAAGGCGATGGCGCACGCCACCGAGGCGGTCCGCACGCTGCTGGCCCGGCTGGACGACCTGCACACCGGCGCCGGACCGCACACTGCGTACCACCCGGAGACGATCGTGCTGCTCCAGGGCATCAGCGCCGCCGCCCGGGACGCGGCGGACGCGCTGCGGCGGGGCAAGCGGCTGCGGCCCGGCGAGGGGCCGTCCGCCGCGGCCCTGCAGAGCGAGCTGGCCCCCGTGCGCGCCCACCGGGCCGTGGACACCCTGGAGCGGCTCAGCGGCGACGACCGGCTGGTCTATCTGCGACGCCGCTCCCAGGTGGTGCAGGCCGCCGACTGCGCCGTCGTCCTCGCACTGGCCACCCGGCTGCTGCTCGGTGACCGGTCCGTCGAACGGAGCCCCGCCGGGCACACCTTCACCTATGCGCAGGCGCGCGCCCACGAGCTGTGGTGGCAGCGGCTGACCACACACCTCACCCCCCGTTCGGTGATCTTCCAGAACGCCTGCCGGTTCGCGCTGGGCCTGGCCACCGCACGGGCCATCGCCGGGCTCCTCGACCTGCAGCACGGTTTCTGGGTCCTGCTGGCGACACTCACGCTCACCCGTACCACGAGCCTGGAGACCTGGTCCGCGGTCCGGCAGGCGCTGATCGGCACGCTGGTCGGCGCGGTGCTGGCGGGCGGGCTGCTGGCACTGGTCCACGACCGGGACACCGTCTACGCGGTCATACTTCCGGTGGTGATGCTGGTGGCGTTCATCGCGGGGCCGCTGTGCGGGCTGGCCTGGGCCCAGGGCGGGTTCACGCTGGTCGTGGCCACGCTGTTCGCGCAGGTCTCCCCCGTCACCTGGCAGCTGGCCCCGGTCCGGCTGGTGGATGTGCTGGTCGGCAGCCTCATCGGGCTGGCCTGCGGGCTGGTGGCCTGGCCACGGGGCGCGGGCCGCGAGGTGCGCAGAAGCATGGCGGGCCTGTGCTCGGCCATCGCCGACGCCATCGGGCACACCGCCGCGCGGCTCGTCGAACACTCCGGCAGCACCGACTTCTTCGCGATCAACCAGGCCCTCACTCTCGCGCAGGAGAGCCTGGCCCAGTACCAGTGCGAGCTGCGCCAGGAGACCGGCGGGCAGCCGGACTGGCCCGCGGTGCTGGTCGCCGGGGCGGACGCACGGCGCGGCGAACGTCTGCTGCCCGGCCGCCCCGGCCGGATCGGCCCGCACGAGGTCGGCGCCTGGCTGCGGGTCGCGGCCGACCGGGCAGCCGCCGACTACCGGTCCCTCGCCCGGCATCTGCGCACGGACAGCGACGTGCCCCGGGAAGACGCCCGGCCACTCGACATCCGCGCGCTGCTGGCGGTCGCCCCGGCCATCACGCGCACCAGCCCGGACCGGGACGCCCGCGCACTCTCCGCCGCGCTGCTCCTCGACTCGGTGATCTGGCTCGATGCGCTCACCGCCGATCTGCACCGGATCCACAAGGACATGTGACGCGCCGGCGCCGGCCGGGGTGCTGCGCCCGGCTCACCGCGTGACCGGCGGCCGCCATTCGAGCAGCAGGATCGTGGCGTCGTCGCTCAGCCCCCGGCGCAGGCCGATCCGGACGGCGTAGCGGTCGACCAGGGCGAGGAACTGCGAGGGGGGCGTGGTGTGCACGGCCGTCAGGAATTCCTGGAGCAGATATTCGCCGTCACCGGCCGGAACACTCTCGATGGCCATCCGCGCGTCCCTCCGAGCGCCGTGCGTCCCCTCCAGCACTGCGAGCCGAGTGTCTTCCGGGCGTCCGCACCATCCGGGAGCGCCATCCGGCGGAGCCCGGGGCCCTCCGGCGCCCGGCCACCGGCGCGGGTGCCCGGTCCCGCCCTGCCCGGGTGCGGATGGTGTTGCGGGACCTGATCCTGAAGCAGAGGAGTCGTGTGCGGCACGGGGCGTCGCCTCGCCCGGGCGCCCGCCCGCTACGGAGCAACCGCACCAGGAAGCCGACAAGGCAGCGTGTCGCGGTACCGCCGTGACAGCGGAACGGACACACATGAGCAATGGATTCGTGGGTCCGGAGGGCTACGGCCCGGACTCGTTCGGTGACTTCCTCGCGCGCTTCTTCGGTGCCGCACAGTCCCCGGGCGGCGAGTCGGGTCAGCCCGCGCCCCGGCAGGCGGACATCGCCCGCATGATGAGCGGCCCCGCCCGGGATCTGGTGACTTCCGCAGCCGCCTACGCCGCCGAGCACGGCAGTCCCGAACTCGGCACCGAACATCTGCTGCGGGCCGCTCTCGCCGCCGAACCGACCCGCAGCCTGCTGCAACAGGCGGGAGCCGACCCCGACGCGCTGGCGGCCGAGATCGACCGCGGTGCCGGTTCGGGGCCGAAGCAGTCCAGCGTCGCCGTGACGCCGGCGGTCAAGCGGGCGCTGCTGGGCGCACACGAGCTGGCGCGGGACAACGGAGCCTCGTACATCGGCCCGGAGCACGTACTGGACGCACTGGCGGCCAACACGGACTCGGCGGCGGGGCGGATTCTGAACCTCGCCCACTTCGATCCGCAGGCCGCCCCGCAGGGCAGCCACGGGACCCAGCACACCGGACCCGAGCACAGCGCCCCGCCGAAGCACGACACACCGACTCTCGACAAGTTCAGCCGCGATCTGACCGACCTGGCCCGCGCGGGCCGGATCGACCCGGTCATCGGCCGCGAGGAGCAGATCGAGCAGACCATCGAGGTGCTCTCCCGCCGGGGGAAGAACAATCCGGTGCTGGTCGGCGACGCGGGGGTGGGAAAGACCGCGATCGTCGAGGGCCTGGCCCAGCGCCTCGCCGACGGGGACGTGCCCGAGAACCTGTCGGGCCGGCGTGTCGTCGCCCTGGATCTGACGGCCGTGGTCGCCGGTACGCGCTACCGCGGGGACTTCGAGGAGCGGCTGAACGGCATCATCGAGGAGGTCCGCGCGCATCCGGACTCGCTGATCGTCTTCATCGATGAACTGCACACGGTCGTCGGCGCGGGCGGGGGCAGCGGGGACGGCGGTTCCCTGGAGGCGAGCAATATGCTCAAGCCCGCCCTGGCACGCGGAGAACTGCATGTCATCGGCGCCACCACCCTGGAGGAGTACCGGCGGAACATCGAGAAGGACGCCGCCCTGGCCCGCCGCTTCCAGCCCCTCCTCGTGCCCGAGCCGAGTGTCTCCGACACGGTGGAGATTCTGCGCGGGCTGCAGGACCGCTACGAGGCGCACCATCAGGTGCGCTACACGAACGAGGCGCTGCTGGCGGCGGTCGAGCTCTCGGACCGCTATATCGCCCACCGCTTCCTTCCCGACAAGGCGATCGATCTGATCGACCAGGCGGGCGCCCGGGTCCGGCTCCGCTCGGGTGCCAAGGCCACCGACGTACGCGAGCTGGAGCGCGAGGTGGACCAGCTGGTGCGGGACAAGGACCAGGCGGTCGCCGCCGAGCAGTACGAGCGGGCCACCGAGCTGCGGGACCGGATCGCCGAACTCACCGCGCGGATCGAGGCGGGGCAGGTCGGGCCGCCGAGCGACTGCCGGATCGTGAAGGTCACCGCGGAGGACGTCGCCGAGATCGTGTCGCGGCAGACCGGCGTGCCCGTGAGCAGCCTGACCCAGGAGGAGAAGGAGCGGCTGCTCGGCCTGGAGGAGCGGCTGCACACCCGGGTGATCGGCCAGGACGACGCGGTCACCGCGGTCTCCGAGGCGATCCTGCGGTCGCGGGCCGGCCTGGCCGACCCCGGCCGCCCGATCGGCAGCTTCCTCTTCCTCGGTCCGACCGGCGTGGGCAAGACCGAGCTGGCCCGCGCGCTCGCCGAGGCGCTGTTCGGCAGCGAGGAGCGGATGGTGCGGCTGGACATGAGTGAGTATCAGGAGCGGCACACGGTCAGCCGGCTGGTCGGTGCTCCCCCGGGCTACGTCGGCCATGAGGACGCGGGCCAGCTGACCGAGGCGGTGCGCCACCATCCGTATGCCCTGCTGCTGCTCGACGAGGTGGAAAAGGCTCACCCCGATGTCTTCAACATCCTGTTGCAGGTCCTCGACGACGGGCATCTGACCGACTCCCAGGGCCGTACGGTCGACTTCAAGAACACCGTCATCGTGATGACGAGCAATCTCGGCTCCGATGCGCTCAGCGGTGGTCGCGGGGTGCTCGGCTTCGGCCCGGACATCACCGGCGCCGACGCGGGCGACGGTGCGCGGGAGCGGGCGCTGGGCTCCTTGCGCGAACACTTCCGCCCGGAGTTCCTCAACCGGCTCGACGAGATCATCGTCTTCCGCCGGCTCACCGACGACCAGCTGCGTCAGATCACCGGCGTGCTGCTCGACGGGACCACGCGCAGGCTGCGCGCCCAGGACATCTCCGTCGAGTTCACACCCGGCGCCGTGGACTGGCTCACGCACCGCGGTCATCAGCCCGAATACGGGGCCCGGCCGCTGCGGCGCACCATCCAGCGCGAGGTCGACAATGCGCTCTCGCGGCTGCTGCTGGACGGTGCGCTGTCGGCGGGAGGCACGGTGCGCGTGGAGGTCAAGGACAACGAGCTGGCGTTCCGCACCGACGGGAAACAGTAGGGGGCCGGGTGGCAGCGCTGGGTCCGCGTGACACCTCCCAGGGGCGTCACGAGTCGCCGGAGGAACGCGCCGACCGGCGGTGGAGCGAACTGCTGCAAGAGGTGCGGGTGATCCAGACCGGCGTACAGATCCTCTTCGCGTTTCTGCTCACCGTCGTCTTCACCCCGCGCTTCGCCACGCTCGAACCGGCCGACAAGGCCATCTATGTGGTGACGGTGCTGCTGGGGGCGGCCACGACCGGCGCGCTGGTCGGTACGGTGACCTTTCACCGGCTGGTCACCGGCCACCGGCTGAAGCCCGAGACGGTGCTGTGGGCCTCCCGCCTGGCTCTGCTCGGGATCATCCTCCTGCTGGGGACGGTCGCCTCCGCGCTGCTGCTGATCCTGCGTATCGCGCTGCACAACTCCGCCGTCCCCTGGATCGTCACAGGGCTGGTCGTCTGGTTCATGATCTGCTGGTTCGCGCTGCCCGCCTGGATTCTGCACCGGTATTCGTCCAAGGAGTGAGCGACCGGGGCACCGCGCGGGCGCCCTCCTCCCGGCGGCCGGACGGCCCGTGCACCGGTGCCGCCCGCGGCCCGCCGCCCGATGGCATCCCGCGGCCGCGGCCCCGCGTGTCCACGGCCGCCAAGGGCGCGGGCCGAGACCCTGACCGGGGTCTCGGCC
>NZ_JBSHBP010000124.1:0-10015 GCF_053612065.1 Streptomyces sp. NPDC054765
GTTGCCTGCGCGTCACACCCAGCTTCCTACCGGGTTCCGTCCCCATGCGGGGACGGAACCCGAAGGTTGATCACAACCACACACAGGCCCTAGTCCCGTGTCCCTGACAGGCGCGGTGCAGAAGGGCCCGGCTGCGCCCGCCGCAACATAGCGCCCTCCGAGCGACAGGGAACCTGGTGGGCGGCCCAGTGGTCGTCATCCGTGTCGTCGCCGCTCGGCAGCGTCGATCAACGGCTTACCCCCAGGTGAGGGGATCGAGGTGCAGATAGAAGTCCTCTCGGTCACGGTCGAGGACGATGTCGTAGCGGTTGGCGAACGTTTTGTCCGCTGAGTTCGACTCTTGGTCGTCGGTCCACGTTTCGCGGGCGGTGGCGAGAAGAAGGGCGATGTCGGCGTAGGGGTCGGCCCGTCCGAGGCGGCCGAGATCGATGAAGCCCGCCACGGTCATGCTCTCCGGGTCGAGGATGATGTTGGGCAGGCATAGATCCCCGTGGCAGACGACAATTTCTGCGGCTTCCTGCGCGAGGCGGGATTGAACTTGCGGGGCAAGGCGCGCAAGCAGCTCGTCAGGAGGCGTTTGCTGCTGATCTTGCCGGAGGAAATCCGGGTTGACCGCACCTCGCGCGACCACGTCGCGTGCAGCGGCGAACATCTGGGTGAGGTCGCGAGTGAAGGGGCACTGCTCCGGAGGAAGATCGTGCAACCGACGCACGGCATCAGCGATCGGCTGCCAGGCCGCCTGGAGCATCGAAGCCGAAACACGATCGGCGGGGACTCCTGCGACGGTGCTGGTCAACAAGGCGGCACCATTGGCGCTGACACGCCAGTCGAGTACGCGTGGACCAGGCACACCCTGCGTGCTGAGCCAGGCGACACGGTCCCGCTCCGCCTCCAGTGAGGCCACGTGGTCGACAGTGACGCACTTGGCGTATCGCGACCCATCATGAGAACGAAAGACACTGGCCTCAGACTCGCCCTCCGTGACGGGCTCCCACCCGCCGCCATCACGGCCGACATGCAGCAACGTTCGGAATGCAGAAATCGAATCGATCACGACCCCCAACCTAACCAGCGTAGCCAGCACCCCGCACCGCGATTAATCCCGGAGATCGACCACGCCAACGCGTTGGGCGTTGACGGTGAGGACGTCGGTCACTGCGCTGGCTTCGCGTGGCATTCGGCCTCGGTGGCCTGGTATCGATAAGACTCGGTGCCGGTCTGGATCAGCGTGCAGCGGAACGTGATCCGGTCGGCAATGGCCGCGCAGAGCCTCGGGTCGGCGAAGATCTTGTCCCATTCGGCGAACGGCGAGTTCGTGGCCACCGCGGTCGCTTTGCATTCCTCACGCTCGGTGAAAATCTGGAACAGCAGCCGGGCACCCTTCTTATCCAGATTCAGATACCCGAACTCATCAAGGCAGAGGAGATCGACCTTGCTGTAGCGGGCGATCCGCCCTGCGCGACGTACGAGGCAACCGTGCGCTGGGTGGCCGTCAGGGAGTCCCAGCCGGTGCGGGCGCGCGGCTCGGCGTGGTGGCCGCGCCGGATGCCGACGGCCCGCAGCCGGGCCTCGTCGCGCCGGATGTCCCAAGCGGCGCCGAGCCGTGTGCAGCGGGCCATGCCCTGTCGGAGGAGGTGGCGGGCGCGGGGCCGAAGCGCCCCGGGGAAACGCGGCTGACGGCTCGGTACCGGCGCGCCGCCCCTGGGGTCCGACCGGCCTGCCGCCCCCAGGGGCCCGCCCGGTCCGCCACCCCAGGGGCCCCCGTCCCGCCGCCCGCCCGTTACCGGCCGAGGACGGCCAACGGGTCGTCCAGCACCGGCTGCCAGGCCAGCTCCGCCGCGCCGACCAGGCTGTTGTGGTCGAGGCTGCAGGCCAGGATCGGCACCCCGCCGCTGCGGCCCCACAGGCTGCGGTCGGCGACCACCGCGCGCAGCCGTTCCGGGTCGGCCTCCAGCAGGGCGCGGTGCAGTCCGCCGAGGACGATGCGGTCGGGGTTGAGGATGTTGACGAGACCGGCGAGGCCGAGCCCGAGGCGGTCGATGAGGAGGTCGGCCGCGGCGCGGACGCCCGGATCGGCGTACTGGTCCCGCAGCAGATCGGCGGCCTGCTGGAGCAGCGAGACCTCGGGACCCGGTTCGCGGCCCGCGGCGGTCAGGAAGGCGAGCGGGTCCGCCTCGACGTCCAGGCAGCCTCGGCTGCCGCAGTGGCAGGGCGCCCCCTCGGGCTTGACCGTCAGATGGCCGACCTCCAGCGCCAGGCCCGAACTGCCGCTGTGCAGACGGCCGTCGAGCACCAGCGCCCCGCCGACACCCCGGTGGCCGGACGCCACGCACAGCAGGTCGCGGGCGCCCCGGCCGGCGCCGTGCCGGTGTTCGGCGAGTGCCATGAGGTTCACATCGTTGCCGGTGAAGCCGATCGCCTCGGTGACCCCCGGGATGCCGGCATCGGCCAGCGAGCGCAGGAACAGTGCGCGTACGGGGGCGCCCGAAGGCCAGGCGAGGTGGAGCGGGTTGAGGGCCTCGCCGTCCGGTTCGGCGACCGCGGAGGGCACCGCGAGGCCGGCGCCGAGGCAGCGCCGTCCGGTCTCGCGCAGCAGCTCCGAGCCGGCCGCGACGGCGTCGGTCAGGACATGCGCCGGGTCGGCGGGGATGGTGCCGCAGCCGGTCGAGGTCGCCACGATGCGGCCCCCGAGACCGACCAGCGCGACCCGGAACCCGTCCGCGTGGATCTGCACGGCGAGCACGACGGGCCCGCTCTCGTCGACGAACAGCCGGTGGGAGGGGCGCCCTTGGGCGCCGGCCGAGGCCGTCGGCCGGGAGTCGACGGTGATCAGGCCGAGGGCTTCGAGCTCGGCGGCCACCGCACCCGCGGTCGCGCGGGTCACGCCGAGTTCGGAGGTCAGGACGGCGCGGGTGGGCGCGCGTCCGGTGTGTACGAGCTCCAGTGCGGGTCCGAGGGCGCCGCGGCCCCGCTCCAGCCTGGTTGTCCGAGTCTGGGTCACACCCCTATTCTGGCTTTGTGCCGACGCTAAACAAAATACGGATGGCCCTGACGAGGGAACGGGGCCCCGTCTCCGCCGGTTCGCGCCTGGCCCGCCTCCGTATCGCCCTCACCGCATTCTTCGCCATGGACGGCTTCCTCTTCGCCGGATGGGTCGTCCGCATTCCCGCCATCAAGGCGCAGACCGGTGCCGGTGCGGGCGCCCTCGGGCTCGCGCTGCTCGGCGTGTCGGCCGGTGCCGTCGCCTTCATGATGATCACCGGCCGGCTGTGCGGGAGGTTCGGCAGCCCTGCCGTGACGACCGCCTCCGCGGCGGCCCTGTCGCTGAGCATCGTGCTGCCGCCCCTCACCCACTCGGCGATCGCGCTGGGCCTGGTCCTGCTGGTCTTCGGCGCGGCATACGGCTCGCTCAACGTCGCGATGAACAGCGCCGCGGTCGACCTGATCAGCGCCCTGCGACGCCCCGTGATGCCGGGCTTCCACGCCGCCTTCAGCCTCGGCGGGATGCTCGGTGCGGGCCTCGGCGGACTGGTCGCGGGCCGTCTGTCCCCCACCGTTCATCTGCTGCTGCTCGCCGCGACCGGGCTGCTGGTGACGGCCGTTGCGGGGCGCTCGCTGCGCATCCACAGGTCGCCGGCCGTCCCCGGGCGGCGCCCGCCGCCGGCGGGGAGCCGGCCGCGCGGCGCCCGCGCGGGCCCAGGGCGCCGCCTGGTGCTGGTCTTCGGGCTGATCGCGCTGTGCACCGCGTACGGCGAGGGGGCCATGGCCGACTTGGGCGCGCTGCACCTCGCCCAGGACCTGGCCGCCGGACCCGGCACGGCCGCCGCCGGATACGCGGTGTTCGCGCTGGCGATGACCATCGGGCGGCTCTGGGGGACCGCGGCCGTACAGCGCTTCGGCGCGGCGCGGGCGCTGATCGCGGGCGGTACGACGGCGACCGCCGGTCTGCTGCTCGGCGCGCTCGCCCCCACGGCCTGGGCGGCCTGTGCGGGGTTCGCCGTCGCAGGCCTGGGACTCGCCAACATCTTCCCCATCGCCCTCGCCCGCGCCGGGGAGACCGGTGGCCCGGACGGGGTCGCGGTGGCCTCCACGGTCGGCTACTGCGGCATGCTGCTCGGACCACCCGCCATCGGGTTCCTCGCCGAGGCGTTCGGCCTGCCCACCGCGCTGACCACGCTCGCCCTGCTTGCCGCCGTCGCGGCGGTCATCGCCTACGCCACCCGCGGCGCACACCACACCGGGCGCCCGTGAAGCAACCGGCGCGGCCCTGCGGCCGGGTGCCCGCGCCTCCGCGGGCGGGCACCCGGCGCCCCGACCCGCGAGGGTCCGTTGTCAGTGCCGGCTGACACACTTCTGACCATGGAGATCACCGAGTTCGTCGAAACGCTGCGACTGGACGGAAGCCTGCTCGCCGACGCCGCCGAGGAGGCGGGACCGGATGCCCGTATTCCGGCCTGCCCCGAGTGGCAGATGCGGGATCTGGTCACCCACGTCGGCCAGGTCCACCGCTGGGCGACGGAGTTCGTGACGCAGGGCGTGCAGCAGCCCGGCCGGCCCGCCGAGGCCCCGGATCTGGCCGACGACGCACTCGTGGCCTGGTTCCGCGAAGGCCATCACCACCTCGTCCTGGCGCTGGACTCCGCCCCGCAGGACCTGTCCGCCTGGACGTTTTGGGACGCCCCGTCCCCGCTGACGTTCTGGGCCCGCCGGCAGGCGCACGAAACCTCGGTGCACCGCGTCGACGCCCAGCAGGCGCTCGGCGCCTCCCTCACCCCCTTCCCGTCCGCCTTCGCCGCCGACGGGATCGATGAACTCCTGACGGGCTTTCACTCCCGCGACCGCAGCCGGATCCGTACGGACGTCCCCCGGACACTGCGGCTGCGCGCGACGAACGTCCCCGGCGCCGACTGGACCGTGCGGCTCTCCGACGCCCCGCCGCAGACGGTGCGTGCCACCGACGGCCCGGAGGCCGGGAAGCCCGCGGACTGCACGGTCGAGGGCCCGGTGGAGGATCTCTACCTCGCGCTGTGGAACCGTCTGCCGTGGGACGCGATGACGGTCACCGGCGACGGGACACTGTCCGAACTGTGGCGGGAGCGCGCCGGGATCTGAGCACGGGAGCACGGGACAGCCCTTACCCCGCGGGCGGGGCCGCGCGCCCAACCGGCCGCCGCCCGGCGACGCCGATGCCACGGGCGCGATGCGGTGCCCGCACCATGCCTCGGCGGCTTCCCGTGCATCCGCTCCGGCGCGGCGCGGCGCCTCGCTCCGCGGGCTTCCTAAAGTAATGGGGGCAAAACCCCCATAAGGAGCAGGGCGCTCAGCGCCTCCTCCTCGGCGGAACGAGGCATGCCCGTGGAGATGCACCCAGCAGTCGCCCCTGCGGCGCCCGAGAACCCGGGCCTCCGGCGCGAGATCGGGCTGATCGGCCTGATCTGGACCTCGGAAGGATCCATCATCGGGTCCGGCTGGCTGTTCGGCGCGCTGTTCGCCGCGCAGGCAGCCGGCACTGCGGCCCTGATCTCCTGGGGGATCGGGGCCGTCGCCATCGTCATCCTGGCCTTTGTGCACGCCGAGCTGGGCGCCATGTACCCGGTCGCGGGCGGCACCGCACGCTTCCCGCACTATGCGTTCGGCAGCGCCGCCGGTGCCTCCTTCGGCTGGTTCTCCTGGCTGCAGGCCGTCGCCACCGCGCCGATCGAGGTCATGGCGTCGCTGGACTACCTCAGCGTCCATGCCGACTGGGTGCAGACGGGCAAGAACCAGCTCACCGCCGCCGGATACGGCCTGGCCGTCGCCTTCATGGCGTTCTTCGTCATCGTCAACTTCTTCGGCATCCGCTGGCTCGCCCACACCAACAGCGTGGCGACGTGGTGGAAAGTGGCCGTCCCCGTCTTCACCATCATCGTCCTGGCCGCGACCACCTTCCACGGCGAGAACTTCGGCTACCAGGGCTTCGCCCCGTTCGGTGCCAAGGGTGTGCTCTCCGCCATCAGCACCAGCGGCATCATCTTCGCGCTGATCGGCTTCGAACAGGCCGACCAACTGGCCGGTGAGAGCCGCAATCCGGCCCGCGACATCCCACGGGCGGTCATCGGCTCGATCCTGGTCGGCGTCCTGATCTACCTGGCACTGCAGGTGGTCTTCATCGCGGCCCTGCCGCACAGCGCGTTCGCCCACGGCTGGGCCAATCTGACCTTCTCCGGCAAGGCGGGGCCGTTCGCGGGCCTGGCCGCCGCGGTCGGGCTCGGCTGGCTCGCCACGGTGCTGTACATCGACGCGGTCATCTCGCCGACCGGTACGGGCCTGATCTACACCACCGCCGCGTCCCGGGTCTCCTACGGACTCTCCCGCAACGGCTATGTGCCCCCGCTCTTCGAGCGCACGACCACGCGCGGCGTCCCCTGGTTCAGCCTGCTCTTCGCCTTCCTCATCGGGCTCATCGTCTTCCTGCCGTTCCCCACCTGGCAGAAGATGGTCGGCTTTGTCACCTCCGCGAGCGTGCTGATGTACGCGGGGGCGCCGCTCGCCTTCGGGTGCCTGCGCAGACAGGACCCGGACCGGCCCCGCCCCTACCGCCTGCCCGGCGGCATGTTCTGGGCTCCGGTGGCGTTCATCGTCTCGAATCTGATCATCTACTGGGCCGGCTGGGACACCCTGTGGCGGCTCGGCGTGGCGATCGTGATCGGCTATCTGCTGCTCGGCGCCTCGGCGCTGCTCAAGCTCAACCCCAGGGCCCCGCACCCCGACTGGAAGTCCGCTCAGTGGCTGCCGGTCTATCTGCTGGGCATGGGCCTGATCTCCTGGCAGGGCGGCTACTGCAGTACGGGCCCGGCGGCCACGACGTCCTGCGGCGCGACCGACACCCTCCCGTTGTGGTGGGACATGGTGATCATTGCCGCATTCAGCCTGGTGATCTACTTCTGGGCGCAGGCCGTCCGCCTGCCGGACGAGGAGACCCAGGAGTACATCGGATCCGTCGAGGTCGTGCCCGGCGTATGACGGCGGCCGTGGCCGCTTCCCCGGCCCCGTGCGGTGGTTCGGGGAGAGCCCCGGCCGGCGGACGACGGACGGCGGCGCACTCCGGGCCGCCGCCCGCGGACGGCCGGACCCCGGCTCCGGACGGCCGGACCCCGGCTCACCCCCGGTCCATCGCCTCCAGCGCCCGTCGCGCCAGCGAGTGGGTGCGGACGAGCTCGGCCAGCGTCGTCGTCCCCCGGGTGATCTTCGCAAAGGCCCGCCAGGCGGGCCGGAAACCGGTGATCGCGGCATGCAGCAGACCGGGACGGCGCGAGAAGACCTTGAGCATCTGCCGCCCCACGCCCATCTCCACGCCGAGGCCCGCCTTGATGGCGAAGGCGTAATTGAGGGCCTGGCGGCGGGCGTCGACCGCGTCATGGGCCTCAGAGACCCGCACCGCCCACTCCCCCGCGAGCCGCCCGGACCGCAGTGCGAAGGAGATACCCTCCCGCGTCCACGGCTCCAGCAGCCCGGCCGCGTCACCGCACACCAGCACCCGGCCGCGGGACAGCGGGGAGTCATCGGCACGGCAGCGCGTCAGATGCCCGGACGAGATGCTCGGCTCGAAACCGGCCAGGCCCAGCCGGCCGATGAAATCCTCCAGATAGCGCTTGGTCGCCGCGCCCTCGCCGCGCGCGGAGATGACGCCGACGGTGAGGGTGTCGCCCTTGGGGAAGACCCAGCCGTAGCTGCCGGGGATCGGGCCCCAGTCGATGAGCACCCGGCCCGCCCAGTCCTCGGCGACCGGCTGCGGAACCGGGATCTCCGCCTCCAGGCCCAGGTCGACCTGGTCGAGCTTGACCCCGACATGGGCCCCTATCCGGCCCGCACTGCCGTCCGCACCGACCACGGCGCGCGCCAGCACCACCTCGCCGTTGCCCAGCACCACCGCGACGGTCCGCCGGTCCGGCACCTCGGCGCCGTGCTGCTCCACCCGCGAGACCGTGACGCCCGTACGGATCGTGGCGCCCGCATCCTTGGCCGACTCGACCAGCCGGGCGTCGAAGTCGGGACGGTTGATCAGCCCGAACAGCATGTTCCTGGAGCGGCGGGTGCGGGTCAGCCGGCCGTTCAGCGAGAACGTCACCGCATGGACCCGGTCGCGCAGCGGCAGCTCGAAACCGGGCGGCAGCGAGTCCCGCGAGGGGCCGATGATGCCGCCGCCACAGGTTTTGTAGCGCGGCAGCTCGGCTTTCTCCAGGAGCAGTACCCGGCGTCCCGTACAGGCCGCGGCATGCGCGGCCGAGGCGCCCGCAGGCCCCGCGCCCACCACCACGACGTCCCACACCTGCTGGTTGTCCTCGGCTGCCCGCTCGCTGCTCACCTGTGCTTCTGCTCCCATTCGATGCCTCGCTGCGCGTACCGCCCGCATCCTACGGGCCGCTGTTGCATGCGGTGCCTGTGGGAAGATCGGGGGGCACTGATGTCCGTACGTCCGGCACGTCCAGCTCACGAGGTCCGGACGCCCGTACACACAACGCCGCGCCCACAAGGAGCGTTCCATGTCTGACAGCCCGCTCGCCCGCACCGTCGCCGCACTGCAGCCCCGCGCCAGGACCGAGCTGGCGGAGCTGGTGGCCTTCAAGTCGGTCGCGGATCCGGCCCAGTTCCCCAAGAGCGAGTGCGAGGCGGCCGCCCACTGGATCGTCGAGGCGCTGCGGGCGGACGGCTTCCAGGACGTGGCACTGCTGGACACCCCGGACGGCACACAGTCGGTGTACGGCTTCCTGCCCGGCCCGGCCGGCGCCCCGACGGTGCTGCTGTATGCGCACTACGACGTGCAGCCGCCGCTGGACGAGGCCGCCTGGGCCTCCCCTCCGTTCGAGCTGACCGAGCGCGACGGCCGCTGGTACGGGCGCGGCGCGGCCGACTGCAAGGGCGGCCTGATCATGCATCTGACGGCGCTGCGCGCGCTGAAGGAGCACGGCGGGGTACCGGTCAACGTCAAGGTGATCGTGGAGGGTTCGGAGGAGCAGGGCACCGGCGGCCTGGAGCGCTACGCCGAGGCGCACCCCGAGCTGCTGGCCGCCGATGCCATCGTCATCGGCGACACCGGCAACTTCCGGGCCGGGCTGCCCACGGTGACCGCGACACTGCGTGGGATGACCCTCGTACGGGTCCGGGTCGACACCCTGGAGGGCAATCTGCACTCCGGTCAGTTCGGTGGTGCGGCCCCCGATGCGCTGGCGGCGCTGATCCGGATCCTGGACTCGCTGCGCGCCGAGGACGGTTCGACGACGGTGAACGGGCTGGCCGCGGACGCCTCCTGGGAGGGCCTGCAGTACGCGGAGGAGGACTTCCGCAAGGACGCCAAGGTGCTCGACGGTGTCGGGCTGGTGGGCAGCGGTTCGGTCGCGGACCGGATCTGGGCGCGCCCGGCCGTCACGGTGCTGGGCATCGACTGCCCGCCGGTGGTCGGCGCCACCCCGTCCGTACAGGCGGGCGCGCGGGCACTGGTGAGCCTGCGGGTGCCGCCGGGCACGGACGCGGCCGAGGCGACGAAGCTGCTGACCGCGCATCTGGAGAGCGCCGCCCCGTGGGGCGCGCGGGTCGTGGTCGAGCAGGTCGGGCAGGGGCAGGCGTTCCGTGCGGACACCGGCAGCCCGGCCTATACGTCGATGGCGGCGGCGCTGCGGGAGGCGTACGACGGCGAGGAGATGCAGACCTCCGGTATGGGCGGCTCGATCCCGCTGTGCAACACGCTGGCCGGGCTCTACCCGGAAGCGGAGATGCTGCTCATCGGGCTGAGCGAGCCGGAGGCCCAGATCCACGCCGTCAACGAGAGCGTCTCGCCGCAGGAGCTGGAACGGCTCGCACTGGCGGAGGCACTGTTCCTGCGGCGCTACGCGAGTTAGACGCGGCCCACGTTTTCGGCTTCGCCTTCGCCCCCACGTTTTCGGCTTTCCCGCCGTGGGGGTGTCTCGCCGTTGCGCCTGCGGCGGGCGGGTCCGCTGCGCGGGGCTGTGGGTGCGGTGGCGGGCCGGAGGGGCCGTTG
>NZ_JBSHBP010000125.1:0-9852 GCF_053612065.1 Streptomyces sp. NPDC054765
GCGAGGCTTCTTCTTCCCCATGCTCTCCATGATGGACATCCTCCCGGGGCAGAACCCCTGATCTCTGATGTCCGTCAAAGCGGATCAAGCCCAGCACAGCTCGACCATCTCGGCCTTGCACTCCGGCATGAACGACCGGCGAGGGCGAGGCTTCTTCTTCCCCATGCTCTCCATCATGGACACCATCCTTCTGAGGCCGAAGCCCCTGATCTCCGATGCCCGCCAAAGTGGATCAAGCCCAGGCGCGATGCGTATCACCTCGGCGGCCACCACCGGGGCAGAGACCGCGAGCGCGACGACGCACTCTTCCCGCCGCCACACGCGTCAGGCCCCTGCGGGAATCGCCACTGAGCCGCCAAGGCCCATCAGTGGCTGCCCCCCGGCACTTCGCCCGCATCAGCCGCTATGGGCGTCCGAGGAGTTGGCTACCGGCCGTGTTGTCGGTGCGGGCGGTGAAGTAGTCGGTGAAGGCCTGGACGAATTCATCTTCGGTGATGCGGCCGTCTCCATCGTGGTCGAGCTGACGGAAGCCGTGGTTGAGTTCGGCGGGGTGGACCCGGGAGCCGCCGAAGATCGTGCGGTATTCATCGGCGCACAGGTGTCCGCTGCCGTCCGTGTCTGCAGCGTGGAAGACCGCCCGCACCGCGAAATGCAACCCCTGCTCGAGATAGGCCGGCCCGGCGTCGATCCCGGTGAGCATGGCGGTGACGAACTCCTCGCAGGTCACCTGTCCGTCGTCGTCAGCATCCATGCCGGTCCGCAGGTGCTGCCACCAGGTCTCGAAGGCGGCATAGACGCGGGCTTCGCGCTCAGGGGTGAGTTCGAGCGGCCAGCACACGTTGTGCGCCATGGCCTGCAGATCGGCCGAGCCGATGCGGCCGTCGCCGGTCTGGTCGAGGACCTGGCGGAAGAAGGTCCCCAGACGCGCCGGGCGGGAATCGGCACCCTTGCGGCGGCGTGGTGTGGGAAGCCGGACAGGGCTTGCCTCCGGCGGGGAAGGACGGTCGGTGGAGGCGGTGGGAGGCTGCGAAGCCGAGGAGTTGCCCGCCAGTGGGGTGCGGTAGCGGCGGTGCTCGGGCAGCGCATTCATCAGCACGCGCATGCCACGGTGCAGGATGAAGGACAACAGGGCCGCGCGGCGGGTGCGGGGCAGGTTGAAGCGCTCGCGGAAGGCTTCCGGCAGGTCCGCGATGGTCAGCGCACCGATCACGTGGGCGGCCACCGTGCGCACGAGCGGCCAGGCCGGCTTCAGGTGGCCGAGGCGGCGGGGCGCGGGTGCTTCACGGAGCATGTCGAAGAGCAGGTAGCGCACAGGTTCGCTGTATTCGAGGCGCTCGCGGATCGTGCGGTCGATATACGCGGGCACGTCCGCGGCCGTGGCCGGGAACAGGTCGTCGGAGAGGCCGAACTCGGTACACACCGCACGGAATTCTCCGTACATCTGATCCAGTTCTGGCGGCGTCAGCGGATGTCCGGACAGTTCCCGCATCGCTGTCATGCAGTCGAACAAGGTGACCAGTACCCACACCCGCACCGTCGGGTCCAACGCTGTGAACGGCCTGCCCTGCTCGTCGGTGCCGGCCAGACGGCGATGCGTGCGCTCCAGACGGGCAACCTCACGGCGTAGCCCTTCACGGTCGGAGAAGAACAGCCGCTTCCCGCTGTCCATGGTGTGCTCGATACGCCGCCACGGGTGCGCGCGGTAGGTGGAGAAGTGGGCCATGCCGGCGGCGACCGCCGGATCCGCGGTCTGCAGAACCAGCAGCCGCCACACCACCAACCCGATCCGCCACTCCCCCAGCGTGCGGCGCAGCAGCGAATCAGGACCAGGAAGATCAGCGGTAGCCAAGGGGACGTCTCCTCAAGCACGTGTACAGGAATGAGCAGGGGACGCCCGAAGAGCGATCATCCGGCTATCCGCCCGGCCCAACGGTCCTACCGGACTCCGGGAGCGGCCAGGTTGCCGAATTCACCCATCCGAGATACGCCACAGGGCCGCGGAAGCGGGCGATTCAGACATGGGACTTCTACACCTGATGCACGCCTCGGTGTGCACCGGGGCGGCTCATTCCAGCCCCCGGCGCCCTCGGCTGACCGAGATCCTGGTATCGCACTGGGTGCCCGTCACGCTACCTTCCGTGATGTATGCACTTCTCGACCTGCGGGGACGTCGCCGGGCGGGTGGTTCCCGGTACGTCCCGAACGCCTGCGCCCGCATCACCGGTCCATAACGTCCCGAGGAGTACTACTCGGTCGCCGGGCAGGCACGGGCCCACGACCAAAGGAAGGCACATATGGCCACCGCCGCGCACCTCACGGCCCCTCCCACCGCTCCCGGACGCCTTCCGCTGATCGGCCACGCACTCGAAATGTGGCGGCGCCCCCTGGAATTCCTCGATTCCCTCACCGCGTACGACCAGATCGTTGCCGTCTACCTGGGACCCACACCGACCTACGTCCTCGCCGGACCGGAGGTCGTCGACCGGGTGATGGTCACCGACGCCGACCACTTCGCGAAGGGCCGCTCCTTCGAGAAGCTCCGCGACTACCTCGGCGAGGGCCTCGCCACCTCCGAGGGGCCCTTCCACCTCCGCCAGCGTCGCCTGATGCAGCCGGCCTTCCATCACCGGCAGATCGATCACTACGCGCGAGCCATGGCGCGGCTGGCCGACGAACGAGTCGCCTCCTGGCAGGCCGGACAGGTCATCGACGTCACCCAGGAGATGTTTGACCTCTCCCTCGCCATCGTCACCTCCACGCTGTTCTCGACCGCACTCGACGAGCACATTGCTGCGGACATCCGCCACGACGTGCCCGTCGTGCTCCGCGGCGTGTACCACCGGGCCATCGATCCGACCGGCCTTTGGCAGAAGCTCCCCACTCCTGGCAACCGCCGCCTTGCGGCCGCACACGAGCGACTGCGCCGGGCCATCGACCACCTCATCCGCACCCGGCGCACCGGCCTCCCCGCCGAGCAGCCGGACCTGCTGTCGATGCTCCTGCAGGCCCAGGACGCCGACAACGGCAACACCATGACCGTCCAACAGGTCTACGACGAACTCATCACACTGCTGGTCGCCGGCACGGAGACAGCGGCAGGCGGGCTGGCTTGGCTCTTCCACGAGCTGGGCCGGCACCCCACCGTCGACCGGAAACTCCACGAGGAGCTGCGGACGAGGAGCAAAGAGGCGCCTTCGTTCGAACTCCTCGGCCATCTCCCGTACACGCGGCGGGTGGTGGACGAGGCACTGCGCATGCGCAACCCCGGAGGCGTCACGATGCGACGAGCGACCACAGAGGTCGAACTCGCGGGCTACCGGTTTCCCCCAGGTGCCGAGTTCATGTTCAGCACCCTCGTCCTGCACCGGAACCCGCACCACTTCCACGACCCCCTGAGGTTCCATCCCGACCGCTGGCTGCCCGGCCAGCAGGCCGCTCCCCGCGGCGCGTTCCTTCCCTTCGGCGCCGGAAGGCACAGGTGTATCGGTGAATCGTTCGCGCGCGCGGAAATGACCACGGTGGTCGCGGCCCTGGCGCGCCGGTGGCGTCTGGAGCCGCTCCCAGGGGCGCAGGTACGGGGAGTCATGACATCCACCAACCACCCCGCCAACCTCCTGATGAGAGTCGCATCTCGCGAAGTGAGGTGACACCTCGGCAGGCCGTCACCGGCGCACGGGCGGCAAAGGGAACGGCGGCTGGGCCCCCGCCCCGACGGCAGGGGCGGAGCCTGCCAGTGGTGGCCGGGGCCCCGAGGGTCTCCTTCCGGATCCCGTCTCGCATGGCTTCGGCGGCGGCGACATGCCCACTGCGGGCGGGCCTGACCGCGGCGGTGGAGAACGGCGAGCTACCCGCCGGGTTCGACATCGACCAGGCGCTGTTCGAGATCGTCGCCGCCGGGCTGGCACTGAACGCGGCCATGCAGCTCCAGCAGGACCGGGCGGCCGCGGGCCGGACCCGCCGCGCGATCGAACGGGCCTTGGACCAGTCCTGACTGCACGCCAGACCGGTGAACTGGTGCCGGAACGCCTTGGGCGTGATCTGCCAGGCAAGGCTCGCCCGCCGGACGGCCCAGGGCTCAGTCGCGCTGCGGTCGAAGAAGGACCGGGGTGCGGCGTCGGGGAGGGAACGACCGGTCGGGGCCTTCTCGCGCTCGCGGTGTCCGTTGGCTCGGTACCGGCACACGAGATTTCGAGGGTGCTCGTTCGGCGTCTGTGCTTTCTTGGTCATGTGCCGGGCTCTCCGGCAACTCATCCACCTTTTCGAGGGGACAGCCCATGAACTCCGCTCACGCCCGTATCGCGGTCGTCGGCGCCGGCCTCGGCGGCCTTGCCTTAGCTCGCATCCTGCAGCTCCACGGCCGCTCCGTCACCGTCTTCGAACATGAGGCTGCCACCGGCGCCCGCCCCCAGGGCGGCAGCCTCGACATCCACGGCGGCACCGGTCAGGTCGCCCTGCGCGCCGCGGGCCTGCTCGACCGGTTCCGCGCCCTGGCCCGCCCCGAGGGCCAGGTGTGGCGCGTGGTCGACCCCGTCACCGCCACCTCCCTGCCCATTTCGGGGCCCGAACACGACGAAGACAGTCCGGAGATCGACCGCGGCCAGCTCCGCGGCCTGTTCCTGGAATCCCTCACCGAGGGCACCGTCCGGTGGGGCTGTGCCGTCACCCGCGCCACCCCGTTCGGGGACGGCTCCTGGCGCCTGCTCCTCGACGACGGCACCACCGAGGACGCCGACCTGGTGGTCGGCGCCGACGGCGCCTGGTCGCGCATCCGCCCAGCCCTGTCGGACGCCACACCCGGCTACACCGGAGTCACCCTCGTCGAGACCGGTCTCGACGACTGCGACACCCGCCATCCCGCCCTCGCACGCATGGTCGGCAACGGCACCCTGCTGGCGACGGCCGCCGGCAAGGCCCTGCTCGCCCAACGCAACAGCAACGGCCACATCCGCGTCTATGCCACCTTCCGCGCCCCGCAGAACTGGCAAGTCGCCGCCGACGTGGACCTCGACCACGCCGCGGCCGTGCGCGCGCATCTGCTGAAGATGTTCGACGGCTGGAACATGAACCTGCTCGACCTCCTGCGGCACCACGACGGCGAGTTCGTCAACCGGCCCCTGTTCGTGCTGCCCGTCCCGCACACCTGGGAACACATCCCTGGCATCACCCTGCTGGGCGACGCCGCGCACCTGATGCCCCCTGTCGGGCTCGGCGCCAACCTCGCCCTGCTCGACGGCGCCGACCTCGCCCACGCCCTCATCACCGAATCCAGCATCGATGACGCAGTCCGCGCCTACGAGGACCTCATGCTGCCGCGTTCGGTCCGGGCCGCCGAGGACTGCGCCGAGGTACTCGACGATCTCATTCCCCCGACGGACTCCTGAGCAAGCCCCGGCACCGCACAGTCAGGAGCACAACACTGCCCGATGCCGGTGCGGAACCGTCTCCGGAAGAAGGCCCGTCCCCGGAGGCGGTCCCTGGCGGCACAGGCAGCCATCCCCGCACGCACCTCAACGCCGCCGGAGAGCACAGCCCGTTGCTCAGTTCGACCGAGACCCCCTCCGGCGGCCCGCCGGTGACCTCCACCCGCACCTCGGCCCGGCGGGGGCGCCCGCCGCACCGGATTCAGGCCCGGCGGCGGGCGTCCTCGAGGTAGTGGAGGACGGCGGCGACGCGCCGGTCCAGTCGGTGGGTGGGTGAGAGGTCGAGTTTGGCGAAGATGCTGCGGATGTGCTTGTGGACAGCGCTGTCCGTGACGACGAGCCGTTCCGCGATGGCGTTGTTGCCCAGCCCCTCGGCCATCAGGACGAGTACGTCCCGCTCGCGAGGGCTCAGCCGGTCCAGCCGGGTGTCCTGGCGGGACCGGGTGAAGAGCTGCGTGATGACCTCGGGGTCGATGGCGGTGCCTCCGGCCGCCACCCGCCGAAGGACGTCCAGGAATTCCTCCACCCGCCCGACCCGTTCCTTGA
This sequence comes from Streptomyces sp. NPDC054765, assembly GCF_053612065.1. Lineage (NCBI taxonomy): Bacteria > Bacillati > Actinomycetota > Actinomycetes > Kitasatosporales > Streptomycetaceae > Streptomyces > Streptomyces sp. NPDC054765. The sequence goes on from NZ_JBSHBP010000125.1 coordinate 5,967, forward strand.
GCAGGTAGCCGAGGCCGCCCACGCCGCCGGTGAGCAGCTCCGTCGCGAAGGTCTGCTCGACGTACGCGGACAGGACGAGGACGGCCAGGTCGTGTTGCCTGCGCCGGGCCTCGACCGCCGCGACGATCCCCTCGTCGGTGTGGGTCGGCGGCATCCGCACGTCGAAGATGGCGACGTCCGGTCGGTGTTCGCCGATGGCGTCCAGTGCCTCGTCGGGGGCGCCCGCGGTGGCCACCACATCGAGGGACTCGGCGCGCAGCAGCAGGGCGAGCCCCTCGCGCAGCAACGGGTCGTCCTCGGCGATCACAATCCGCATGGAAGATCCACCTCAAGGGTTGTCGGGCCGCCGGACGGGCTGGTCAGGGAGAGGTTGCCGTCGTGTGCCGCGATCCGGCGGCGGATGCCGGTGAGTCCGGAGCCGCCGCCCTCGTCCGCCCCGCCCCGGCCGTCGTCCTCGACGCACAGGTGGAGACGGCCGCCGCGGCTGCGCGCCATGACGGTGGCATGGTCGGCGCCGCTGTGCTTGGCGATGTTGGTCAGGGCTTCGGCCACGACGAAGTAGGCGGTCGCCTCGACGGAGGCGGCGCACCGCTCGGGTACGTCGACGTCGATCCGGCAGGGCACCGCGCAGTTCGCGGCCAGCCCGGAGAGTGCGCCGGTGAGTCCCCGGTCGGCCAGCACCGGAGGCAGGATGCCGCGCGCGACCGTACGCAGTTCGGCCAGCGCCTGCTCGGCGGCGGAGTGTGCGCGTTCGAGGAGTTCGTCGGCGCCGGCGGGGTCGCGGGCCACCATGCGGCGGGCGGCGCCGAGCAGGATGGTCACGGAGACGAGCCGGTTCTGGGTACCGTCGTGCAGGGAGCGCTCGATGCGGCGCAGTTCGGTGGCGTGGGCGTCCAGGGCAGCCGCGCGCGTGGCGGTGAGCTCGGCGACGCGCAGGGACAGGTCCGTCTCGGGGCCGGCCACCAGGAGTCGTCGTCCCGGGCGGGCCTGCAAGCGCGCCATGCCGGGGGTAAGGCCCAGGATGATGGCGGTCCAGCCGAGACCCAGCAGGCCGACGGCGACCGCGGCCGGCCAGGATTGCACGTTCCCGAGCCCCAGCGACGTAGTGGCCACCTCCTCGGGCGCGAACCGCCACCACAGCGGGAAGGTGCCGTCGCGGAGGGCTGAGATCGGCAGCAGGACGCCGAGCAGGCCCAGGAGGAACCCCAGAGTGGCGTGGCGGACCAGCCAGCGCAGCTCCCGTCGTGTGGTGGGGTCGACGAGGGCGAGCCGCAGTTGCGTCGGCGGGGGTTCCGGGGCGACGACTTCGGGACCCCAGCGACCGAGCCGGCCGCGCTCCCGGCCGGCCAGGGCGTGCAGCGCGCGCAGTACGGCGGGCGCCATGAGCAGTCCCACCCCGATCGGACCGGTCACGGCGGTGACGACCAGCCAGAGCAGCACAAACAGGGCCGAGAGGGCACTACCGAGCCCGGAGGCGAGCTGTCTGATCGCGGCCGTCGCGGGCCGTACGACGGATTCTTTGAAACCCGCCCGCGCGTCACCGGCTGCCGCGCCCTGCCGGATCGCCATCAGTCCTCCCTCCCCCTCCCCTGCTGCGCGGACGACCCTATGACGCGGCCGGCTCACCGTCCGTCGCGGGGTCGGGGAGTACGGCCTGCTGTACCTCGAACCGGGCGGTCTGTGGGATCGGCCGGGAGGGGTGCTCATCCATAGCGTCGGCCGGCGGCTGCTGGTGGACCGTCGGTTGTTCGTCCGGTCTCCCCTTGACCAGCAGCCCGCTGCCCGCCCTCGCCATCCTCAGGCCGGCCTTCGGCAGCGGCCCGGTCGACGCTCCCGCGCGGCCGGGGGTGTTCCGGCGGACGGCACACGCGACGGGAGGCCGGCCTCCCGTAGGTCAGGAAGGGTGGAGCGGCCCGTGCCGGAGTCTGGCCGTCACGGCGTCCGCTTGTCCGCCTCGCGGACTTCGTGAAGGTGAATGAGGACGTCGAAGCCCTTGGCGAGCGTGACGTCGCGCGGCTTCACGGGGAACTGCGTGCCGACGTTGAGCGTGGGCCGGGCGGTGTTCAGCCAGGCGCGCGCGGGCGCCGGGGCGTTGCGGACGTCGAGGTAGAAGTCCCGGTAGCGGACCTGGTCGAGGGTGTGCTCGTTCCTGCCGGGCTCGGCGGCGTCCACGGTGAACTTCTTCCAGTCGCCGCCCAGGGCGGCGTCCTTCGACAGGAAGGAGCCTTGGTTGAAGGTGAAACCGATGGGGAGATAGTTCTTGCCCATCGTGTCGCGCAGGAACGACCCTTGCGTCTTGGAATACACCTCGGGATCGCTGGCGGCGTAGGCGACGTGGTCGTTGTGCGCGGACAGCAGGATCTTCTGGCCGGTGTGCTGCTGCCACCAGGTGACGTTCTGGGCCATCACCTCGTCGCGGAAGCGCTGGAAGGTGGGCATCGAGTCCGAGTCGTTGGGGTTCATGGTGAGGAACCTGGCGGTCTGGGCGATGGAGCGGGCGTTCTGCTCGGCCCATTCGAACGCCTTGCCGGAGCCCTTTTGGCTGCTGACCAGTTCCAGGGCCTGCTGCGCCTTGGTGGCGAGCTGCTGCCGTTCCGCGAGCGGCTTGCGCATATAGGCGAAGGCGTCGTCGATCGGACGCAGGCCGGTGTAGAGCTCGTTGAGCCGCGGCAGCGCCTCCGGGTGGTTCTGCTGCACGTAGCCGGTCACCCGGTCGAAGAACGCGTCGTTCACCGCGGGGGCGCCGATGTCGTCGCCCATGAAGTGGACGGTGCGGCCGGGGTGGCGGCTGTTGTAGTCGCGCATCCACTCGATGAGGCTCACGAACTCCTCACGATCCCAGGGAGAGTTGGTCAGCGTCTCCTTGGCGATCTTGCGGGCGTCGCCCTTGCCGGTCTGGAGGTAGTCGTCGATCTGGAGCCCGGCGGACCAGCTCAGTTCGAGGGCGAAGGTGGTGAAGCCCTTCTCCTCGACGAGGTAGCGGAAGACCCGCTCCTTCATGGCGAAGAACTCGTGGGAGCCGTGGGTGGCCTCGCCGAGGCCGACCACCTTGGCGTCGCCGATCATCGAACCCAGGGCTCGCAGGTCGGCCGTGTTCCTCCCGGGCTCGGCCGAGCGCAGCGGGTGGGCCGCCTGCTCCAGGGCGCGGACCGGGTTCTGCTTCGCGCCGGCCCGATCGGCCGTGCCGGCTGTGGTCGCTTGGACCGCCACAGGAACGAGGACCGCTCCCATCGCGACCATCGCCGTGACCAGCAGCCCTCGCCGGCTGATGCGCTTCCGGTTTCTCGCCATGCTCTTTGCCCCTCACCTTGCGTACTGCGACGTAAGAAGGAGCATCGCCCGCGACGCCCTTGCCGCGCGCTGGGGGCAGCCACCGGACTTCTCCGGGTGGCTACCGCTCGCTGGAAGCGGTAGCAGGGGGTACCGGAGCAGGTGGCGTTGCCCGTTACCAACGTCCCCGGACAGCACACCCAGAGAGTGTCCTGCCGGTCCCTCTCCTATCCAACTCCATGCGCCCTGCCCCTGACTTCCCCAGCGGGATAGGGGCGTTTCACCAATTCCGGCCACCGTCGGCACCCTGTGGCGAAGCCCGTATGGCACATACATCAGGGCCCACACCTGGACTTTTGGCGCGCCGAGCGCGCTTCCTCTCGCAAGAGATTGCCGATGCCCTGGTCCATGAGCCGGAAGTATTCCTCCCGCTCATGGACCAGGGTTCTACGCCCCTGCGGCTTCCGGTCCTTGCGGATCTCGAAGTCCATCGCATCCCCTGAACTGGGGTGTTGCGACGACCACTAGGGCCTGTGTGTGGTTGTGATCAACCTTCGGGTTCCGTCCCCGCATGGGGACGGAACCCGGTAGGAAGCTGGGTGTGACGCGCAGGCAA
>NZ_JBSHBP010000126.1:0-9305 GCF_053612065.1 Streptomyces sp. NPDC054765
CGCCGAGCAGGCAACGGCCGAACGGGCGAACCTGAAACCCCGTCAACCCCTCCTGACCAGCTGATCAGCACCTCTCGCACAGCGGGGGAACCTCAGTCCTGGATGTGTCATTGAAAGTGGGATGGCTACACGGATGCGCTGGAGTCGCGTCACAAAGGGGCATGCAGAGAACGTCTTGCAGTCTGAGTGCGTTCGACGTCCGCGCGCTGCATGAGACACCCTCCTCGAAACCCTGCTGCCGTTCCTGGAGTTCATCGTCGGGCGGGGGCTGCCACGGGCGATCAAGGCAGGGCTCGACCTGACGGGCCGCCCGGTCGGCCCACCGCGGCTACCGTTGCTGCCCCTGCCTCAGACGGAGACGGATGAGCTCCGGAAGCTGCTTGACCGGATCGGCTCCGCTCCGGTCTGATCCGCGCGATCCGCAGACGCTCCAGCCCTTCCCGGGTCAGTTCCAGCTTTCCGGACAGCTCAGCGAGTTCGGCTTCCAGCTCCTCGACCCGCACCCGGGCGGCCGCCTCGCGGGCGTCCAACTCCTCGTACAGCGAACCCATCAGACCCCCTCCTGTCACCTTCACGGTAGAGACCAGTGACGGCGGTCGTGACAAGCCACGTCCACTGACATCCGAGTCGGGTGAGCAGCTCTGACCGCCGCTGTTTGCCTCCCAAAGAAGTCACAAGATTCACCGCTACGGTCCGCACGGCCGTAGGCGTCCGGCAGAGATCCGCTGTGAGCAGAGCGCGGCACACCAGAAGTCGGTGGCACGCCGACAGAGAGCACGCCGACAGAGAGGCAGAGAGATGAAACAGACGGTACGGAAACGCAGCAGGATGGTGCTGGCGGTCGCCGCCCTCACGACCACAGGGCTCACAGTTTCGGCGTGCGAGGGCTCCGGCTCAACCGGCAACGCCTCCTCGAAGGCGAGCGCGTCGGCCCAGGGGAAGCAGCACAAGGGGCAGAAGACACCGGTCCCGTTGGAGCCGGCCGGGGCGCTCTACGACGGGTTCGAGCGGGCCGCCGACAACGGCTGGCGTCCGACCATCAACGACACGGCCGCCCAGCAGCGCGGGCAGACTTCCCTGGCCGCGATGGAGACCCAGCCGAAAAGCCTGATCCGGCAGGTGAGCTCGCCGAGCCCGCCGGCCAGGGAGGGCAGCCACGCGCTGCAGATGACGGTGCCGCACCAGCTGGGCAGCTTCCGCTCGGAGGTCTCCCGCGGCTCGGTGCCGATAGGCTCGGAGAACTGGTACGGCTTCAGCATCTACCTGCCGGCCAACTGGCAGGCCGACCCGCAGTCCAGCATCCTGGCCCAGTGGCACGCCGTCCTGATCGATCCCGGCAAGACCCCAGGCAACGGTGACGGCGGTCCCCCGGTGTCCCTGTCGGTGTCCGGGGGGCACTGGCGGATGAAAATCAACTGGAACACCCAGAGCGGCATCTCCAAAGGGCCCGGATCGGGCCACAAGACCATCGACCTGGGGGCCATCACTCCCGGGAAGTGGACGGACTTCGTGCTGCACGCCAAGTGGTCGAACACCGCCGCCGGGCTGGCCCAGCTGTGGAAGGGCGGGCGGCAGGTGGTGAACTACAGCGGCCCGACCGACTACAAGGCCCAGGTCGGCCCGTACTTCAAGCTCGGCATCTACCATCCCGGCTGGAAGTCGTTCAAGAAGAGCAGCTACGAGCAGGACACCGCCGCGACCGGCCCGATCGTGGTCTACGACGACGCGGTGCGCACCGTTGAGGGCCCCAGCTCCTACGCCAAGGTCGCACCGCACTGACCGGCCGTCCCGCATGGCTCGGGTCTTCGGCCCCGCCCTCCCCTCCGGAGCGGCGGGGCTTCCACATTCCCAGGCCCGCGGTCAGACGACGAGACAGGGCTGATGCGTTCTCATCTGCCCTCAACCCCGCTCGCCCGACAGCGGCCAGGCGGAAGGATCCCCACGGACGGCCGGTTGCACGCAGCCGTTGACAGACCATCGCCCCCGCACACAGCTCCGATCAGCGTTCTCCCAGCTCAGCACTGCGGTGCGCAGCGGCCGGCGGGGGAACCGTTGCACTCCGGCTCTCCGCTTTCGAGTACGCGGAGCAAGGAGGCAGTGACGACACGAGATCTGCGGCCGATGCGTGGCCGACCGGCTCATCGCGAGCTCCATGCGGCGCTTGTAGGCGGTGGTCCGGGAGCCATCCCCGTGCGCGCCGCGAAACTGCGCCGGCGCATCGAGCACGACCACCGGGAGATGAAACAGGCCCTGGGCCTGGCCCACTTCGAAGGCCGCACCTGGAGGGGCTGGCACCACCACGTCACCTCGTCTCCGTCGCGCACGCCTTCTGCACCCTGCAGCGACTGACCCGGTCCCCCAAAAGGGACGGCGCTGGCCTGAGCCTCTACACCTCGACAGGCCGCAGGTCAGCGTCGACTGCGTCACCTACCAGGGGCAGGCAACCGTGGTCGCCGTCACCCGCAAGACCGTCGGCATGGCTCCGTTCTCCAGGAGCTGGCGCACTCGGTTGACGCCGCCGACCCGCTCCTCGATGTGGTCGCCCCCGCCGCGCGGGCTGCGATCAGCGCGCTCGGCATCACCGACGGCGTCAGTCACGTCGAGATACGGCTGGTCGAGCGGCGCATGCGGCCCGTACGGCCCGGGAACCCTCACCGCCCCGGTGGCGACCGGTGTGCCGGGCACGGTCCTGGCAACCGCGGTCGGGCCGCGGCCGGAGCTGGCGATGTGGCTGCTGCTGGCACCCGTCGCCGTGGCTGTCGGCGGACGGCTGAACAAGCTGGCTGGTGTGAGGAGACCGCACACGGTGGCATGGCGGTCCCTATGCGCTCTGCCGGATTCCAGTACGTCAACATGCCTGATCACTTGAGCCGTGCTGGGACTGGGTTCAGCCCCTGTTGGCCTGCGTGCGGCGGGCGTAGGCGCGGGCTGCGCGGGCGCGGTCCCCGCAGCGCACCGAGCACCAGTGGCGGCGGGCATGGGTGCGCAGCAGGTAGCGCTGGCAGGGATCCGAGTCGCAGGCGGCCAGCCGTTCGGCATCGGGGCCGGTGAGCAGGTCGGCGGCATCGGTGGCGAGGACCGCGAGGGCGTGGTCGACGATCTGGTCGGTGGGATGCTCCCGGACCCGGTGCAGGCCCAGCGTGGGGTCCCAGCGCAGCACCGCGGCTGTGGGAGCGCAGGTCAGTGCGTCATTGACGGCACGCAGTGCCCCGTCAGGCGCGGGGAGGGCGCCGATCCGGGACGCGAGCAGTGCTCGCACCTGATCCCGCAGGGCACGCAGCCGGGCCGCGCACACCTCGTGCAGCTCCGTGTCAGTCGGCGCGAGGTCACGTTCGACCAGCCACCGGGTCGCCGCCTCGGGCGAGCCGAGCAGGTCCAGGTACTGGCCGCCGGGCAGGGCGAGCGCGGTGTTGGCGAAGTCGAGCGCGCGGTACTGCTCCGCGCCAGGTGCGGGCAGCGGGGCGAAGTGGGCGGGCTCGCCGGTCGGGGTCTCCTTCATGGATCTCATGTTAAGCCTTGCGTTTCTCCGTGAGGCTGAGCTAGCTTCGCATCACGGGAAACCTTCTCTCCATCCGTGAGGAAATGATGACCGGTACGCACACCGAACAGACCCCCGTCAGCGTCTTCGGCGGCCCGACCGCCCTCATCGAGTACCGCGGGCTGCGGTTCCTTACCGACCCCACCTTCGACGCCCCCGGTGAGTACCCCGGGGTAACGGCCACGTCCTCACCAAGACCGCGCCCGCCGCCGTCGACCCCGCCGAACTCGCTCCGGTCGACGTGGTCCTGCTCTCCCACGACCAGCACCCCGACAACCTCGACCACTCCGGCCGTGCACTACTGGCCGGCATCCCGCTGGTCCTGACGACACGCGGCGGCGCGGACCGCCTGGGCGGCACCGCCCGGGGCCTGGCCCCCTGGGACACCGTGGAACTGCCCTGCCCCGACGGCGGCACCCTGACGGTGACCGCTACCCCCGCCCAGCACGGACCCGAGGGTTGCGAACCCGTCACCGGCGAGGTGATCGGATTCGTCTTGACTGCCCCCGACCTGCCCACCGTTTACGTCAGCGGCGACAACGCCTCACTGGACCTGGTCCAGCAGGTTGCCGATCGCTTCGCTCCCGTGGATACCGCTGTCCTCTTCTCCGGCGCCGCCCGCACCGCTCTGCTCGACGGCGCCCTGCTCACCCTCGACAGCGCTCAGTCCGCCGAGGCCGCCACCATTCTCGCCGCCCGCCGTGTGGTCCCCGTCCACTTCGACAGCTGGGGCCACTTCACCGAGGGCCGCACCCACCTGGTCGACGCCTTCACGGCGGCCGGGCTACTGGACCGCCTGGAGATAGCTGCGGCCTGAGTCTCTGGCACGCGCACCGAAGTCTCCGTGCAACGAGCCCCGGTCGTCCGCTGGGGAATTACATGGCCGCCGACATCAGTGGCTCACGGCCCTGCGGGCCGGAGACTCGGCATGCTGAGATTGACCGGTCGTTCACCAAACGCCGCCGCCACCGCAAGGCCGAGATCGACCAGCGCACCCGGACGCTTGCGCCGGTGCTGCCTGCGCTACCGACCGCACCTGATCGACGGATGCCTCGCCGAGACGGGACTCGCCCTCACTCCGCCTTGATGGGGGATCTGCGTGGCGGTCTGGCTGGTTCCGGGGCATCCGGGTCACGGTGGCCGGCCGGGCTGTTGCCGGGGAAGCCCGCGTGGCCTTGGCGGCCGCCTCGGCGCGGCCCATGCGGGGCGGTGCGTGGTGGAAGACTGGGTGGCCGTCTGCGGATGATGTGCGGGGAGACGGTGACGGCCTGGCTGCTCGTCCCCGGGCTGCGGCGCTGGCGGACACGCTGGCCTGAGGTGCGTGTGTGGATCGACCAGTTCGTCGCTCGCCGCCAGGCCGCTCTGGCGGTCGTCCTGCGGGCGCGCAGCCCGCGGACCGCCGGCCAGCCGGCGGGGCCGGCATGTGTGACCATTGCGCCGGTGTCGCGCCGGCGGGACAGCCCTCGGTCATGGTGCGCAGCCTGGAACTACGTGTGCGCCGCGACGTCCTCGCCATCACGGTCGTTCCCCCAGACGCGCTGGCCGGCACGTTCCGCCGGAGTCACTCGGCTGCTGCGTCGCGGGTGCGCTGGTAGTGGCGCCTTGCCTTCATGCGGTTGCCGCAGAGGGCCATCGAGCACCAGCGGGCCTTGTTGGGCTTGCTGCGGTCGAGGAGGAACAGTCGGCACTCCGGGTTGGCACACGGCCGCAGCCGACCGGGCATCGCCTCCTGCAGCGCGCTCCACGCCATGACCGCCTCTACCGCCATCCGGCGATCCGCAGGCGCGTCCAGCTCCCAGGACACCCCCGCAGAGGAGAGGTGCGGGAGGCAGGTGACGTCTTTCAGGAGCGGGGCCAGCGATGTGGCGGGCCGGCTGCCGCGCACCACGTCCTGCAGGGCGTCGCGCGCCTGCGCGAGGCTTCGGAGCTCGTCCGTGGTGCCGCTGCCGCCGTGGGCCAGCTGCCAGGACCTGGCGGCTTCCGGGTCTGCGAGCTGGTCCTGGGCCGCGCCATTGACCACCGGTGTGGTGTTGAGGAGCTCCAGCAGGGTGTCCTGCTGTTCTCGATCGGCCACCTCGCCACTCCTAACCATATTGATTCGCTTGCCAGGTTACATAGGCGCGTTCTGACGAGAGAAGCGGATCTATTTCGTCAGGTTCCTCGGTCGAGGTGCTGCGCCGGCCGGACGGTCGGCGGCCGGGGCAGGGAGGGGCCCGAAGGGGGGCTGTGCTGGCTGGCGACCGTTGACGGCGGAGGCTTGGGACGGGCTACGTCCCGTCGTCCCGGCGGCACCCCGACCGCGTCACCTAACCAATAAAAGTTGCTTGACAAGTTAGGTCGATCATGCTCGACTGAATGTGTAACCATTAAAGCAAGATTTAGGAGTTAGAGGCATGGTCTCCGGAGTTCACCACCGCACCGCCACTGTCAACGATCTCGAGGTCTTCTACCGGGAGGCCGGCGACCCCAAGGCGCCCGCCGTGCTCCTCCTCCACGGCTTTCCGACCAGCTCGCACATGTTCCGCCACCTGATCCCGGCGCTCGCCGACCGCTACCACGTCATTGCCCCCGATCACATCGGGTTCGGCCAGTCCGCGATGCCGGCCCTGCAGGACTTCCCGTATACCTTCGACGCCCTCACCGACGTCACCTCCGGACTGCTCCAGCACCTGGGCATCGACCGGTTCGCGATGTACGTACAGGACTACGGCGCTCCCATCGGCTGGCGCCTCGCCCTCCGAGCCCCCGGACGCGTCACCGCGATCGTCACCCAGAACGGCAACGCCTACGAAGAGGGCTTCGTCAAGCCGTTCTGGGACGGCGTCTTCGCCTACGCACAGGCGCCCGGACCGGACACCGAAGCCCCCCTGCGTGGCGCCCTGGCACCCGAGATCACACGCTGGCAGTACGTGAACGGAGTCGCTGACCCGAGCCTGGTCAGCCCCGACAACTGGGTCCACGACCAGGCGCTGCTGGACCGCCCGGGCAACGACGAGATCCAGCTCAAGCTCTTCCGCAACTACCCGACCAACGTGGACCTCTACCCGCAGGTCCACCAGTACTTCCGCGACTCGCAGGTCCCGCTGCTGGCGGTCTGGGGCGCGAACGACGAGATCTTCGGCCCCGACGGCGCCAGGGCATTCGCCCAGGACCTGCCTCGCGCCGAGATCCGCCTGCTTGAATCCGGGCACTTCGCCCTGGAGAGCCACTTCCAGACCATCACCGAGTACATCCGCGGCTTCCTCGCCCGCGTCCTCGACTGACGCGCCGGGAGCGGGGCGGCTGCGGCCCACCACACCCCTGCCGCCGCAGCCGGCAACGGAATCTCAATCACCGTGTCACGTCGTCTGCGTGGCCGGCGGGACGGAGGTGAACGGGCCTTCACCGCGGATCCTGGACACGGCTTATGCAACGGGGGTCAGGGGCCGGGAGCTGCACGCGCGCTCTGCTGGCCCTCACCACCGCACCACATCCCGGCGGGGTGCCGGACGCGCGCCCGGCCGCAGGAACCGGAAAGGGCACGGTGGGCGCCTGGACACCCGCCGGGCCACCTCCCGACGCCGGTGTGCCAACTGCACCCGGCTCAGCGACAGCCTGGACCGCCTCCTTCGAGACGTCGGCACTACAAAACACGGCAAGGCCATCCGCGCAAATATGTTCAACTCAGATGTGTGGAAGCCCGTCCTGGCCGCAGCCGGAGTCATCCCCATGCGGAAGGAGGGCCCTGTGTCTGGCCCGCCCACCACACGCCGCCGTCGATGTCGCCTTGGGTCAGGACCTCGCGGCGGCCCCGCTGGCCGGACATCAGGTCCGCGATATCCGTGAAGGCGCTGTCGGAGCGGGCTTCGATGGCGGCGACGGCGTCGGAGACGGTGTTCTTGGCGACGCGCGCGCTGTTGCGGAACTTACGGAGGAGCACGTTGGTGGAACGCTCGTCGTTGGCGACGATCTGCCGCTTGACGTTGTCGTGCACCGGGGCCTCCTGGGTGGCCACGAAGCGGGTGCCCATGTTGACCGCGTCCGCACCGAGGGCGAGTGCTGCCACCAGCCCGCGGGCGTCGGCGATCCCGCCGCTGGCGATGACCGGAATACTCAGGCGGGCGGTCGCCGCCGGGATGAGGACGAGGCCTCCGATGTCGTCCTGCCCGGGGTGTCCCGCGCATTCGAAGCCGTCGATGCTGACCGCGGCGACGCCGAGTTGTTCGGCCTTGAGCGCGTGGCGGACGGTGACGCACTTGTGGATGACCTTCACGTCGGCGGCCCGCAACGCGGCCATGTGAGGCTCCGGGCTGCGCCCGGCGGTTTCCAGCCACGGGCAGCACCGGCTGCCGCTGCGAGGGACTCGCGGGCGCTTCCGCTGCTGCCAGTACAGTGCCCCGGCCACCGCCGTGCCCACCGCCGCCGCGGCCGCCAGCCGCTTCGGATTGCTGAACCGCACCGCACCGCTAATCAGGTCGCTCGTGAGATTCAGCAGGACGTCGGCCTGCCGCTCCAGGTCGGGCCTCCGGCCTTCCATCACCCCCCACGTCCCCCAGGGCCGTGCGCAGGGCGATCCAGTCGCCGACCGCGAGCCCGCTGTCGACCAGGTCCGCGTCGGTCCCGACCGCATGGAGGGCCGCGAACTCGGCCGCGTTCCCGCCGCCACCGACGAGGTGCTGGAGGACAGGGCCCGCGACGTCGTCGCCTGGCACACCCTGGCCGACATCGAGGAGAACCGTCCGTACCGCGACAGCGACACCAGCGTCCCGGAACTGCTGCTGCTGCTCGGCAGCCGATGCCGGGCGGTGGCTGCCGGCCGAACGACGGATGCTGCTGACGACGGCGTCTGTGACCCGCGGCGCCTGTGCGGCTACGGCGGGACCCGACTGGCGTGTGCCGGCTTGCGTCGCGCGTCCGGCAGAGGCTGACTGAGTTCTTGTCACGGCGCGCGTCGTGGACGGCGCGCGGCAACCCGATGGCCCGACCTCTCATGGTCGCTGAAGCACGTACGGAGACAGTGTGTCCGACAACCCCTATGCCCAGCTTGACCCGCACATGGCATCGTTCGCGCTGACCAGCGCAGACACCAGCGACGGCGCACCATACGCAGACCAGCACTACAGTGGCCTGCTCGGCGTCCCCGGAGGAGAGGACGCCTCGCCGCAGCTGTCCTGGTCCGGGGCGCCGGCCGGCACGAAGAGCTTTGCCGTGACGATCATCGACCCGGACGCCCCCACACCCAGCGGTTTCTGGCACTGGGGTCTGGTCGATCTATCCGGCGACGTCACCGAACTGCCGGCCCGCTGTGGCGTCCCGGAGGCGAAGCTGCCGGGCGCGGCGTTCCAGCTGAAGAACGACGCCAGCACCGTGGGCTACGTGGGCGCGGCGCCAGCCGTGGGCACGGGCTTGCATCACTACTACACGGCCGTACATGCGCTGGACGTGGAGTCCGTACGCGCTCTGGGCGTCAACGAGCAGTCCACGCTTGCCCTGCTCCATTTCGTCATGCGAGGCCATGTCCTCGCCCGGGCGGTCATCGTGCCGACCGGCGAGCCGCGTTCGTAGCCAACCCGCACTCCGCACCTTGTGCGGGCGCCACCTGCCCCACCGTCTCCGCCCCCTTTATCTAGGGGCGGAGACTCATTGCGCAGCTCAGGCCCACTGATCGCGAGTGCAGGCAAGCTAGGCAAGGGTGAGCTTGTTCCGCTTTGACGGACACCATTGGTGTGGTGGTCAGGCTGCGAGTGCGGTCTCATATTCGGCGGGACTGCGGTAGCCGAGGCTGCTG
>NZ_JBSHBP010000127.1:0-8761 GCF_053612065.1 Streptomyces sp. NPDC054765
CCCCTCCTGGGTGGGGCGCCCCACCGCCGTTGCCGTGTGCGGGCCGGTCAGCGGCTGTTCGCCGGCAGCCAGCCCGTCTGGACCAGCTGCGCACCGCGCTTGCGCGTGATGAACGTCGCCCGGCCGGGCGTCAGGCTCTGGCCCTTGACGTTGCCCATCAGCGGACCCTCGGCCGGGTCGGCGGACAGGATCAGGCCCTGCGCGCCCAGCTCCTTCGTCCGCTGCATCACCGGCTCGAACGACGAGCGCCCGGCGCCCGAGGAGCTGCGCGCGATGATCAGGCGCAGACCCAGGTCACGTGCGAACGGCAGATACTCCAGCAGCGGCTGCAGCGGGTTGCCGCTGCTGGTCGCCACCAGGTCGTAGTCGTCCACGATCACGAACGCGTCCGGCAGGTCGTACCAGCTGCGGTTGCGCAGCTGCTCCGGCGTGACGTCCGGGCCCGGCATCCGGCGGCCCAGCGAACCGGCCAGACCGGTGATGACCTCCTGCAGCTGCGGTCCCGCGGCGCAGTACTTGTACATGTGGCTCTCGGGGATCTCCCCGAGCAGGGCACGGCGGTAGTCGGAGACCACCATGAGCGCCTTGTCGGACGGGTAGCGCGCGGCGATCTGCCGGGCCAGCAGCCGCAGCAGCGACGACTTGCCCGACTCGCTCCCGCCGTAGATGACCAGCAGCGGGTCGGTCTCGAAATCGATGAACGCCGGGGACAGCGTGGTCTCGTCGACACCGATCGCGATGCCGTGCTCCGGGTAGTCGCTGCCCTTGGGCAGCTCGTTGACGTGCAGCATCGTCGGCAGCATCCGCACCTTGGGGGCGGGCTCGCCCTGCCAGTGCTCGCTGACCGTCTCCACGAGGTTCGCCATGCCCTCGCTGAGCGTCTCCGGATCGCTCATCCCGTCCAGACGGGGCAGCGCCGCCAGGAAGTCGAGCTTCTCGGGGGACATCCCGCGGCCCGGCTTGCCCATCGGGACGTTCTCCGCGCGCTTGCGGTCGAACTCCGACTCCATCGGGTCACCCAGACGCAGCTCGACGCGGTTGAGGAGCTGGTCGCGCAGCGCGGGCCGTACCTCGGTGTAGCGCGAGCCCGCGATGATGAGGTGGACACCGAAGCCGAGACCCCGGCCGGCGATGTCCAGGATCACCGGGTCGAGCTGCTCGTAGTCGGTCTTGAAGGTCGCCCAGCCGTCGATGACCAGGAAGACGTCGCCCCACTTCTGGTCGGGGAAGGCGCCCGCGGCCCGCCGCTGGCGGTAGGTACCGATCGAGTCGATGTGGTGGGAGCGGAAGAACTCCTCGCGCTCGTTGAGGATGCCGACGACCTCGGCGACCGTACGGCGCACCTTCTCGGCGTCCAGACGCGAGGCGACACCACCGACGTGCGGCAGGCCCTCCATGGCGAGCATGCCGCCGCCACCGAAGTCGAGGCAGTAGAACTGCACCTCGGACGGTGTGTGGGTGAGGCTGAACGCGGCGATGGCGGACCGGATGAGCGTGGACTTGCCGGACTGCGGACCACCCACGACCAGACCGTGACCGGCACCGGCGGAGAAGTCCAGGTACATCACGTCACGCCGCTGTTCGAACGGCTTGTCCACCAGCGCGACCGGCACCACGAGCTTGCCGAGCGCGGTGTACTCCGGTGCGTGCACACCCCGTTCGGGCGTGACCGCGAGCGTCGGCAGCAGCTGGTTGACCGTGGGCGGCTCGTCCAGCGGCGGCAGCCACACCTGGTGCGCCGGCGGGCCCTGGCCCTGCATGCGCTGGACAATGACGTCGAGCACGGTGTCGGCGAGCGCGTCGTCCTGCTCCGGCTCGGCCGGTTCGACGGGGGTGGGGCCCTCGACGATCTGCTCGATGACCGGGGCCGCCGTGAACGGCACCGGCAGCCGGTTCGTCCGGCTCCCGCCGGGACCGCCGCCGGCACCGGGGCCGCGGTACGGGCCCGAGACATACGCGGCCTTGAACTGGACCATCGTCTCGGTGTCGTACTTGAGGATGCCGGAACCCGGGACGTTCGGCAGGTGGTAGGCGTCCGGCACACCGATCGCGGTCCGCGACTCGGCCGCGGAGAAGGTCCGCAGACCCAGCCGGTAGGACAGGAAGGTGTCCAGACCGCGCAGCTTGCCCTCCTCCAGCCGCTGCGAGGCGAGCAGCATGTGCACGCCCATGGAACGGCCGATACGGCCGATCTGGATGAACATGTCGATGAAGTCGGGCTTGGCGGTCAGCAGCTCGGAGAACTCGTCGAGCACCATCACCAGCGACGGCAGCGGGTCCAGCGGGGCACCCGCGGCACGCGCCTTCTCGTAGTCGGTGATGTTGGCGTAGTTGCCCGCCGAGCGCAGCAGCTCCTGACGGCGCTGGAGCTCACCGGTGATGGAGTCGCGCATCCGGTCGATCAGCGTGACGTCCTCACCGAGGTTGGTGATGACGGCCGCGACGTGCGGCATCTCCGACATACCGGTGAAGGTGGCGCCACCCTTGAAGTCCGCGAGGATGAAGTTGAGGGTCTCCGACGAGTGGGTGACCGCGAGCGCCAGCACCAACGTGCGCAGCACCTCGGACTTGCCGGAACCGGTCGCACCGACACACAGACCGTGCGGGCCCATTCCCTCCTGCGAGGCCTCCTTGATGTCGAGCATGACGGGCTGGCCGTCCTTGTCGACACCGATCGGCACCCGCAGCCGCTCGTGGAGCGTGCGCGGCCGCCAGGTACGCGCCACATCGACGGAACCGGCGTCACCGAGATTCAGCAGATCGGTGAAGTCCAGGTTCGACAGCAGTGGTTCCTCGCCGTCGGCGCCGGAGCCCGCCCGCAACGGGGCCAGCTGACGCGCCAGCGCCTCCGACTCGGCGATCGACAGGGTGTCGCAGACACCGTGGTAGACCGCGCCGCCGGCCGACTCCAGCACCAGCTTGCCCGGCCACACCTGCACGGCCAGACCGCCGCGGATCTCGTCCAGATCGCCCGGCACGACCTCCAGGATGGTGACACCCTGCAGGCCCTCGGTCCCGGCGATCACCGAATCCATCGGTACCTCGCCGCCGTCCAGCACGACCACCACATGCGGGGTGTCGGTCACCGGGGTGCCCTGCGGGTTGAACCGGCCGCGGCCGTCCAGCTCGTCCGCCAGCAGCTCCTCGATCTCACCGAGGTCGCCGACGACCAGCCGGCGGCTGCCCGCCCCGTCCGTGGACGTGTCCTGCACCTGCGGCAGCCACTTGGTCCACTCCCACTCCGCCTGCGCGCCGGGCGCGGCGACGACCGCCACCACCAGGTCCTCGGGCGAGTGCAGGGTGCACAGCTGGGCGATGAGGGCGCGCGAGGCGCCATAGACCGTGTCGGGGTCGCCGGAGACGGTCAGGTGGTAGAAGGCGCGCAGCGAGACCGCCAGCGGCAGATCGTCCAACTGCCCGTGCTTGTCGAGGAATTCCTTCATGGCATGCGCGGTGAGCGGCTCCAGCTCGTCGACCGGAGCGGTCTCCGGAGCCCGCAGGGGAGTGGACAGCTGCTGCGGTCCGAGCCCCAGCCGTACCTGCCCGAAGTCCGGATCGGTCGCCCGGCGTTCCCATACCCGTTTGCCCTCGGCCACGATCGACCACAACTGGCTCGGGTCGGGGTGGGTGAACAACTGGGCATCCCGCTGTTTGCGCGCGGTACGCCGTACCTCTTTCCGCTTCTGCGTAAGGTACTTCAGGTAATCCTGGCGTTCTTGGAGCATTTGCCCGGAAGGCCCTTGGCGGGCTTTGACGATCTGCACGATCGCCATTGCCAGAGTGGACGCCACCATAAAGCCGCCCATGATTTTCATGAACGGCTGGTTGCCCATGAACAGGAATCCCGCCGAAGACGCCATACCCATCATGGGCATAAGGGTCATCAGCATGTTCTCTGATTCGCCCTCACGCGGAAGCTCCGGAGGTGCCTCGAGTGTCACCTCCTCGGAGGGAACTTCGGGTGGCAGCGCGCGGGGCGGGCGCTTGACGATGACAACGCTCACCGAGGCATCAGTCCTTCATGCATCTCGCAGTCTCGGACCGCCCCCGTTGGATTCGACGGTCCCCCCGGACCAAGTGCTTGGCCCGAACCAGGCGTTGATCCTACTGTCAACCGTCAAGTCTCGGGGTGGGTGGGGCAGTCGCCGAATTGGACGGTACGCTGACGCCTCGCGAGCGTGCCGCAGCCCCGTAGTGACGGCTCTATATATACGGCGCGCGAAGCGACAAAACGCCCAACGGATAGGGGGAACCGCCAGGTGAGCACGAGCACTGGCACCGGCTTTTGCCGGGTCACAGTCGCCGCGCCGGATGCACGGATTGACGTGGCTCTGCCGGAGGACGTCGCACTCGTCGACATTTACCCGGAGATCCTGAGGCTCTCCGGTCAGTCGCAGGCTGAGGGCGCACCGACCGGATATCACCTAGTACGCCGCGACGGCACGGTTCTTGACGCCGGACAGTCGCTCGCACAGCAGCAGATTCTCGACGGCGACCTCCTTCTTCTGAAGCCGTTCGCCGAATCGCTGCCGCTCCCTGTCTTCGACGATGTCTCCGACGCCGTCGCCTCCGCGGTCAAGCGCAACCGCAACCGCTGGAGCGACGACCTCATGCATGTCGTCGGCCTCACCGCCGGTGTGCTGCTGCTCGTCATGATGGCGTTCGCCCTGTGGTTCTCGAACCCCGTCGACCGCGACATGCACCGCCTGCCCGGCATCATCGCCGGTGTCGTCGGCATCGTGCTGGTCGCGCTGGCCGGCGTGCGCGCCCGCGTCTACGACGACCACGGTTCCTCCATCGCGCTGGGCCTGGCCTCGCTTCCGCACCTGCTGCTCGCCGGTTCCGGCATCTTCCCCGTCGAAGCCGGCTCCGGCCCCGGCCGGCTGCACCTCCTCGTCGGCTGTGTGACGGTACTGATCGCCTCCGTACTCCTGGTGGTCCTGCTGCCGCGCGGTGACGCACCCTTCGTCGCCGCCGCGTTCCTGTCCGCCATGGGCACTCTCGCGGTCTTCGCCGCGATCCTCACCGACGCCGCGCCCCGTGAGGTCGCCGCCGTCACCGCCGTCGTCTCCATTGCCATGGTTGCCTGGCTGCCCGGCCTCTCCGCCCGCTTCGCCCGGCTGCCCATCGGCTACAAGTCGCCCGACCAGATCGCCAAGGGTTCCTACGACAACGGCGGCGAGACCGAGTCCGTCGACTTCGTCAAGATCGGCAACCAGGCCAAGCGCGGCCACGAGCTGCTGCTCGGCCTCGTCGCCGGCTGCGCCGCCCTGGTCGTCGGCTCGGCCGGTGCCGTCCTCGGCTTCTCCGACAACGGCTGGGCGCAGCTGCTGGCACTGGCCGCGGGCATCACGATCATGCTCCGGGCCCGGCTCTTCGACTACACCGCGCAGGTCGCCTGCCTGACCATCGCCGGCATCCTCACGATCGTCCTGCTCATCCTGGGCATCGCGCTGCACCCGCCGATGGACATCTTCGTCGACCTCGCCCGCTTCCAGGACTCCGGTCCGCTGAACATCCGCACCGTCTGGTTCTCCAGCAGCATCGCGGCGGGCGCCGCCCTCCTCGTCGGCGTCGGCCTGATCGTCCCCCGCAAGGGTGTCACCCCTTTCTGGGGCCGGATCTTCGACCTCTTCGACGGCCTGGTCCTGCTGTCCCTGGTGCCGCTGTGCCTGGCGGTCCTCGACGTGTACGGCAAGGTGCGCGGCCTCACGGGCAACTGAAGCCCTGCTCACCGGCCCGCCGGCGGCCCCCCGACCACCCGGTCGGGGGGCCGTTTTCAGCTGGTACGCTGTGTGACGGTCCGGTCGAGTCATCCAAGATTCCCTGTGAAGCAAACCAGGGGCGCTCACGGACCAAAACCAAGAGGAGTACCGCGTGTCGCTCGACGCCGCTACCAAGAAGCAGATCATGGCCGAGTTCGCCACCAAGGAGGGTGACACCGGCTCCCCCGAGGTCCAGGTCGCGATGCTCTCCCGCCGCATCTCGGACCTGACCGAGCACCTCAAGACCCACAAGCACGACCACCACTCCCGCCGTGGTCTGCTGCTGCTCGTCGGCCAGCGCCGCCGCCTGCTGCAGTACCTGGCGAAGAAGGACATCACGCGCTTCCGCGCGCTGGTCGAGCGCCTGGGCATCCGCCGCGGCGCGGCGGGCGCCAAGTAAGACGCTGTAAAGGGAGCGGTTCCTACCGGGAGCCGCTCCCTTTGCCGTATGCACCGAAGGCTCACGCCACCTCATGGTGGACGGAAGCTTTGTAGTCTGGTGCCATACCGCAAAACTGAACGCGGTAGGAGCGCCTCCTGGCCGCCGGTCCTCGGTAGTGGCCCCCGGACGATCCATGGACGCCATGTGTCATCACTCCGGGTGCTTCGATCGAAGACCGGCCCGCACCGGCGCTCCACCGAAGACGGTCCGCAGCCACACGGGCAGCGGACGCAGACGAGGAGATATTCCTGGTGGAGAACGAGACCCACTACGCCGAAGCCGTGATCGACAACGGCTCCTTCGGCACCCGCACCATCCGCTTCGAGACGGGCCGCCTGGCCAAGCAGGCCGCCGGCTCCGCCGTGGCGTACCTGGACGACGACACCATGGTGCTGTCGGCCACCTCCGCTTCCAAGACGCCGAAGGACCAGCTGGACTTCTTCCCGCTGACCGTCGACGTCGAGGAGCGGATGTACGCAGCCGGGAAGATCCCCGGTTCCTTCTTCCGCCGTGAGGGCCGTCCCTCCGAGGACGCGATCCTCACCTGCCGGCTGATCGACCGGCCGCTGCGCCCCTCCTTCAAGAAGGGCCTGCGCAACGAGATCCAGATCGTCGAGACGGTCATGGCGCTCAACCCCGACCACCTCTACGACGTGGTCGCCATCAACGCCGCCTCCTGCTCCACGCAGCTCGCCGGCCTGCCCTTCTCCGGCCCGGTCGGCGGCACCCGGGTCGCTCTGATCAACGGCCAGTGGGTGGCGTTCCCGACCCACAGCGAGCTCGAGAACGCCGTCTTCGACATGGTCGTGGCCGGCCGCGTCCTCCCGGACGGCGACGTCGCGATCATGATGGTCGAGGCCGAGGCCACCGAGAAGACCATCCAGCTGGTCAAGGACGGCGCCGAGGCCCCGACCGAAGAGGTCGTCGCCGCCGGTCTCGAGGCCGCCAAGCCCTTCATCAAGGTGCTGTGCAAGGCTCAGTCGGACCTCGCCGCCAAGGCCGCCAAGCCCGTCGGTGAGTTCCCGGTCTTCCTCGACTACCAGGACGACGTCCTGGAGGCGCTCACCGCCGCGGTCAAGGCCGAGCTCTCCCAGGCGCTGACGATCGCCGGCAAGCAGGAGCGCGAGGCCGAGCTGGACCGCGTCAAGGCCGTCGCCGCCGAGAAGCTGCTCCCGCAGTTCGAGGGCCGCGAGAAGGAGATCTCCGCCGCTTACCGTTCGCTGACCAAGAGCCTGGTCCGCGAGCGCGTGATCAAGGAGAAGAAGCGCATCGACGGCCGCGGCGTCACGGACATCCGTACGCTCGCCGCCGAGGTCGAGGCCATCCCGCGGGTGCACGGCTCCGCGCTCTTCGAGCGTGGCGAGACCCAGATCCTGGGCGTCACCACCCTCAACATGCTCCGCATGGAGCAGCAGCTGGACACCCTTTCCCCGGTGACCCGCAAGCGCTACATGCACAACTACAACTTCCCGCCGTACTCCGTCGGTGAGACCGGCCGCGTGGGTGCGCCCAAGCGCCGGGAGATCGGCCACGGTGCGCTCGCCGAGCGCGCCCTCGTGCCGGTGCTGCCGACCCGCGAGGAGTTCCCCTACGCGATCCGTCAGGTCTCCGAGGCGCTCGGCTCCAACGGCTCGACGTCCATGGGCTCGGTCTGCGCCTCGACCATGTCGCTGCTGAACGCCGGTGTGCCGCTCAAGGCCCCGGTCGCCGGTATCGCCATGGGCCTGATCTCCCAGGAGATCGACGGCCAGACCCACTACGTCGCCCTCACCGACATCCTCGGTGCGGAGGACGCCTTCGGTGACATGGACTTCAAGGTCGCCGGTACCAAGCAGTTCGTGACCGCGCTGCAGCTCGACACCAAGCTCGACGGCATCCCCGCCTCGGTCCTGGCCGCCGCGCTGAAGCAGGCCCGTGACGCGCGTCTGCACATCCTGGACGTCATGAACGAGGCCATCGACGTCCCCGACGAGATGTCCCCGAACGCCCCGCGGATCATCACCGTCAAGATCCCGGTGGACAAGATCGGTGAGGTCATCGGCCCCAAGGGCAAGATGATCAACCAGATCCAGGAGGACACCGGCGCCGACATCACGATCGAGGACGACGGCACGATCTACATCGGTGCCGCCGACGGCCCGGCCGCCGAGGCCGCCCGCGCCACGATCAACGGCATCGCCAACCCGACCATGCCGGAGGTCGGCGAGCGCTACCTGGGCACGGTCGTCAAGACCACCACCTTCGGTGCGTTCGTCTCCCTGCTCCCGGGCAAGGACGGCCTGCTGCACATCTCGCAGATCCGCAAGCTCGCCGGTGGCAAGCGCGTGGAGAACGTCGAGGACGTGCTCGCGGTGGGCGCCAAGGTCCAGGTCGAGATCGCCGAGATCGACCAGCGTGGCAAGCTCTCCCTGATCCCCGTGATCGAGGAAGAGGACGCAGCCGCGGACACGAAGGACGACGCCGCCAAGTGACGTCCCGTACGCACCGGGCGACGGCCCGCCCCTCTTCGGAGGGGCGGGCCCGCGCCCCGACACAAAACCATACAAAGGGCACC
>NZ_JBSHBP010000128.1:0-8615 GCF_053612065.1 Streptomyces sp. NPDC054765
GCCAGCGACACCGCCTCGACGCGGTGTCGCTGGCGGCGTTCGTGTCATGGAGCGGCGGAGGAGGCTGCGGCGCTGAATCTGTTCATGCACGGACTCGGAAGAGATCTTGTGGGTCTCCAAATTCGTGAGTCGAAGAAACCCCTCGCCGTCAGTCACATAGACATGAGTCACTCAGCCGACGGGAGCCGTCGCATCGATCTGGCCTTCGGGCCGACCACGGGGGGGGACGGGTTGAAGGGCAATCCGAATCTGCCCGGCTACACGGACAGCAGCTTCAACACCGCGTTCACCACGTTCTACCAGGGCACCCGGGGGCTGGTTCGCAACATCGCACTCCACATCGCCGGCACCGGCGTCGACCTCGACAACATGGCCCATGAGGCGTCCGGCGATCTTCTGGCGAGGGGCCCGCGGCGGTGCTCGCCGAGGCGCGGGCCATGCTCGACGAGGACATCGCCGTCAACCGTGCGGCCGTCGCACGGGCCGCCGACCTCGTCCGCACGCTCGGCCCCGACCGGCCGCTGCGTGTGCTCACCCACTGCAACACCGGCCGGCTGGCCACTGCCGCCGTGGGCACGGCCCTTGGGACCATCGTCGAACTCGCCCGGCGCGGGCGGATCGAGGAGGTCCTGGTGGACGAGACCCGGCCGCTGCTCCAGGGCGCCCGGCTCACCGCCTGGGAGTTGGGCGAAGCGGACGTGCCGTACCGGCTGTGCGTGGACTCCGCAGCGGCGGCCGCCATGGCGCAGGGACTCGTGGACTGCGTGCTCGTCGGCGCCGACCGGATAGCCGCCAACGGCGATGTGGCCAACAAGATCGGGACGTACGGTCTTGCGGTGGCCGCGGCCCGGCACGGCATCCCCTTCGTCGTCGTCGCCCCCCAGTCGACCTGGGACCCGGCTCTGGCCGACGGCTCGGGCATCGTGGTGGAGGAGCGCGCACCCGAGGAAGTAACGCACGTCGCAGGAACGGGAGTTGCCCCCGTGGACGCCCGGGTCTACAACCCCGCGTTCGACGTCACACCGGCCGACTTGGTCACCGCGCTCGTCTCCGAGAACCAGACCGTACGCCCCCGCCTGGCCCGGCAGCGGCTCGCCGCCGACCTCGCCCGCTTCTGCCGGGACCTGTACCAGCGCGGCTGGATGCCCGGCACGTCCGGCAACCTCTCCGTACGGCTGCCAGGGCCCGAGGGGCGTGCGCTGATCACCGCCAGCGGGCGGGACAAGGGAGAGCTCACGCCGTACGACATCCTGCTCGTGGACGCGGAGACGGGCGAGAGCGCCGAGGCCTCCGAGCTGCGGCCGTCCGCGGAGACCTCGATCCACGCCGCCGTCTACCGCACCACCGACGCCCGCGCGGTCATCCATGTCCACTCCCCCTATGCCACCGCCATCGCCTCCCGGTACGGGGACACCGACCGCACCACATCCGTGCCGCTTGAGCGGTTCGAGCTGCTCAAGGGACTCGGGCTGGCCGACCCGTCCCGCACCACCCTGCCGGTCTTTCCCAACTGGCCGCATGTGCCACGGATCGCCTCCCAGGTCGCGGACCACCTGCGCGACGCCGCACCGGCGGCGCCCGGCCTGCTCATCACCGACCACGGCGTGACGGTCTGGGGCAAGGATCTCGCCCAGGCGCGCAACCGGCTGGAATGCCTGGAGACCATCTGCCAGTTGATGGTCCTGACCCCTGCGCCGCGCGGCGGCGACCGGAGCCCGGGTCAGGCCCCCGAAGAAGCCCGAGAAGAAGCCCGAGAAGAAGAGGGGACACTCTCGTGACACTGCTCCATGTGATGCCGCAGGACGCACCGGACACCGTGCTGCTGCGCACCCGGGATCCCGAGACCATCGCCGTGGAACTGCGCAAGTGTGACGTGGAGCTGCGCCACTGGCCGCTGCGCGGGCCCATCACCCCCGGCACCGGCGAGGACGAGATCCTCGCTCGCTACCGCCCGGAGGCGGACGACCTGTGCGCCCGCGAGGGCCTGCGGCACGTGGACGTCGTCCAGCTGCACCCCGAGGACAGCCCCGAGTGGCGGGAGCGCGCGGCGGCGGCCCGCAACGCCTTCCTGGAGGAGCACCGGCACGCCGAGAACGAGGTCCGGTTCTTCGCCCACGGCACCGGCTGCTTCTATCTGCACGTGGCCGACCGAGTGTTGGCGGTCGTGTGCGAGGCGGGCGATCTGCTGTCGGTGCCGGCCGGCACCACGCACTGGTTGGACATGGGGCCGCGCCCCGAGTTCTGCGCCATCCGCTTCTTCGAGGAGGAGGACGGCTGGGTCGGCGACTTCACCGGCGACCCCATCGCCCAGCGCTTCCCCCGCATCGACGCACTGCTGGCGGAGACAGCGTGAACCACCGTGCTGCGCCGCCGCTCCGGGCCGACGCGGTGGTCCTCGACATCGAGGGGACGACCGGCTCGGCTTCCCATGTGCACGACGTGCTGTTCCCCTATGCCCGGGAGCGGTTCGCCGGATGGTTCGTCCGGCACCGGGGCACCGAGCGGCAGGCCGCGGTCCTCCGGCAGATTCGGGACGCCGACGGCCGGCCGGACCTCGACGAGGCCGGAGCGGTCCGGGCGCTGCTCGCCTGGACCGACGCCGACATCAAAGCCGCGCTCCTCAAGGCCGTCCAGTCTCTGATCTGGGCCGAGGGTTACGCGGACGGAACCCTCACCGGGCACGTGTACGACGATGTACCCCCGGCGCTCGAACGCTGGGCCGGGGGTACATCGCCCGCTACATCTACTCCTCCGGTGCCCGCGACGCCCAGCGGAACTGGTTCGCCCACACCGCCCACGGGGACCTCACCGGGCTCCTCGACGACTACTTCGTCCTGGAGAACGCCGGCGGCAAGCACGACCCGACGTCCTACCGGACGCTGACCCGCGCCATCGGCGTACCGCCCGGCCGGACCCTCTTCCTCAGCGACTCGCCGGCGGAGCTGGACGCCGCCACCGCCGCCGGCTGGCAGGCCCTCCACGTGCAGCGCCCGGAAGACGCCTCCGAGGCGGCGGCGAGCACCTACCCCACAGTCCGCACTCTGACCGACGTACGGCTGGAACGAGAATGAGCGAGGCACGACACACCATGAGCGAGACCTCCGCGGAGATCGGCGTTCTCGGCGGCAGCGGGTTCTACGAACTGCTCGCGGACGCCGAGCAGGTGCACGTCGACACACCGTACGGCGAGCCGTCCGCCCCCGTCTCGGTCGGCACCGTCGCCGGCCGCCGCGTGGCGTTCCTGCCCGGCACGGGCACGACCACCGCTTCCCGCCGCACCGCATCAACTACCGGGCGAACATCTGGGCCCTGCGCTCGTTGGGCGTACGGCAGATCCTGGCGCCGTGTGCCGTGGGCTCCCTGCGGCGCGACCTGCCCCCGGGCGCCATCGTCGTACCGGACCAGCTGGTGGACCGCACCAGCGGCCGCATCCAGACGTACATCGACGAGGGCGCGGTGCATGTGCCCTTCGCGGACCCGTACTGCACGGCCGGCAGTGCGGCCGTGGCCGCTGCCGCGGGCGACGAGGTGCGGACCGGCGGCACCATGGTCGTGGTGGAGGGGCCCCGCCTCTCGACCAGGGCCGAGTCCCAGTGGTTCGCCGCGCAGGGCTGGTCGCTGGTCAATATGACGGGGCACCCGGAGGCCGTGCTCGCCCGCGAACTGGCCGTCTGCTACACCTCGCTCGCTCTGGTGACGGACTTCGACGCGGGCATCGACGCCGAGGAGAGCGTCTCCCAGGAAGAGGTCTTCGCGGTGTTCGCGCAGAACATCGAGCGGCTGCGCGGGATCGTCCTGAAGACGGTGGAGGCGCTGCCCGAGCAGCGGACATGCCACTGTGCCCACGCGCTCGACAACCTGCACCTGCCGTTCGAAATGCCCTGAGTATCCGCTCCACGACCCGATCCCGGCACCCTCGCCCGGGCAAGGGCGACCGGACCGTGCCTCACCCCACCCCCTCGATCGCCTGCCCGGGAAGCGGCCGGGGCCGAGGAGGCCGACCCACGCGGCCGCCGCAAGCCAACCGTTGTGGGTCGACAGTCGCCGGCCTGCGGCGATACCAGGGCGAGGGGCCCACCCTTCCGTCTGGAGAGTGGGCCTCTCAACTGCACGTTTCGCGGGCGGACATGAACCTCGCCGCACCGCCGGTGGCGGCCACTACCGTGGGCGGCTATGACCGACAACAGCATCTGGGACTATCCCCCCGACGCCCCCGTAGCCCGCATCGGCGCGTTCCGCCTGACGATGATCGAGCGGCCCTTCCCCGGCCCACACGGCTCTCTGCCTTCCCACGACCGGGCCCGAGCTCGCGATATCGCCGCAAGCCTCACCACCGTCGAGGAGATCACCGCCGAGCTGGAACCCCGCCGCACCAGCGACGAGTTCCCTCATGAGACCCGGGCCGATCTCGAACAGATCCAGGTCGGCTGCTGGGGACCGGTTACCGAGATCACGGATGCGGCCTTCGCTCACCGCGGCGAGTTCACCCCCTTGGCCGAACACGCCGAAGCCCTGGCCAAGCTGCATCCGAACACGGCCCTCATCGGATCGGCCACCGTCGACTTCTCCCTCCGCTACCGGTGCTTCCTCTTCCTTCACCCCGACGGAACCCGTCTGTGGGCCGATGGATGGGCCGGTGAAGACCCCTGGACCGTCAACGGAAACGTCCAGGACACCCTCGACGCCTTCGCCGCCCACAACGCCCTGGAAGACGTCGACTTCAACGCTGACGCCGAACCCCGCGTCATGGCCTGGAGCGAGCTGGAAGACGCCGTCCTGCATACCCTCATGCCCGTCAGGTGGCGCGAACGGACGGTGTCCGTCTTCCGTGTGCGGCGCCCCCGCGAGGTGGCCGTGAACCTGGAAGAAACCTGGCTCGAAGAGTAACGATCCGACCACGACAGCTAGTTGGGCGAAACGATCGCCCGAATCGGACCCCGCTCAGACGGCGGCGACTCTAAGGTTGGCAAGTCGCCGGCGCCGCACTCTTTCCAGACGACTCGGAAGCCCCAGCCCCACGCGGCGCGTCCGGCACGGGCTTCTCAGGGGGAGAAACCACGTGACCATCCCGATATTACGGCCGCACGGCCGCCCAGCGCGCCTGTGGGGGCGCCTCACGCTCGCCATCGGCGCAGCAGCAGCCGTCAGCCTCGCCGGGCTTCCCGGACTCCAGATCAACCAGGCCGAGGCCGCACCCAAACCGCAGCGCTGTGACGAGAAGTACCTCGGGCACAGCTACGGCACCACTCCGCCCAACTCCGGTCCGCCGCTCAACGGCGACTACGACCCGTACCCGACCGACGAGAACTACACCTACACCAACCCCGCCAGGGACTTTGACGGCGTCCTTGCACCCACCAAGGAGCAGCTCGACAACGCCGGAACCGACTACAAGTCATGGCAGAAGAAGTTCGAGAAGACCGGCAAGCCCGAATACCGGGTCATGGAGATGTACGCCCGCTACCAGCGCCAGTACAACTCGTCCAACGGGTACAAGGAGTGGAACCGGTGGATGGACATCCGCTGGCTGGCCCCCCACGGAAGCCCGCCCCGCGGCGAAGCGTTCATGGCCCGTATGGTCAAGAAGTACAACATGATCGGCCCGGACTGGTGGTGTGAGGACACCCTCCAGTACACCGACGAGGACGGCAAACCGCAGAACAGGCGGGTGGATGCCCGCAACCGCGCCGAGGGCCGCAACGTCGAGATCAAGTCGAACGGCCACGTCGAAGACGACCAGATGAAGGCCGATCGGCAACTCGCCAAACAGCGCCCCAAGGACAAGTTCCAGTACCTGACCGGCGCGGCCACGGACAAGCCCAGCAAGGACAAGATCGAAGCCTTCAACAAAGACCTGAAGGCGGCACGCAACACCCGCGAGCCCCAGGCCGGCATCGTCGAACGTCGCTCCAACGCCATCGAGCGCCCGCAGAAGCCGAACAACTACACCAAGTACGACCCGCGCTTCAACGCCGACCCGCTCAAGGCCGGACGCTCCCCGATCATGGACCAGGCGCTGCGCTCGGGGAAGACCCCCGAGGAAGCCTTCCGCATCCAGAAGCAGTACCAGGCCAGCAACCGCGGCGGCTACTTCATGCGCGGACCCGGCGGCATCGACTTCTCCACGATGCAGCTCAACTACGTCTCCACGCCCGCCAAGGGCAAGGGGATGAAGTACTCGATGAAGGCCGACTACGCCAAGGATCCGGACGCCAAGCCCGGATACGGCGGCGAAGCCCGCCTCAACCTGGCCAACAACGCCTTCTTCACTTGGCTGGCCCTGACCCCCGACAAGTTCTGGGTCAACCTCAACCCGATCCGACCGGACCTCATCTTGGACAAGGAGTTCGCCAAGACCGACGCCGGCCGCATCCTGCTGGAAGCAGACCTGACCCTCAAGCACGACTACGCCGACGCGATGAACCCCGACAAGTACGAGCGCGGGGAACGCTTCTGGCGGGCCGCTCCCCGCACCGCGGAGGGTCAGCCTTGCCTGCCCATCATCCGCCAGTGGATCACCCCCAAGCCCGCCACGGTCCGCGAGCAGGACGGCGGCATCTACATCCTCGACGCACCCCTCAAGGTCAACATGGAGGTGCCGACAGGCCCGGACGTCCCGCCGAACACCTGCAAGATCAACGAAGCGCAGACCCGGCAGGCCGAAACCCTCCTCAAGACGGTGATCCGGCCCGAGCTGGAACGGCGCGTCAACAACGACCCGGCCTACGCCGACCTGCGCTACGTCTACCGCTCCCGCGTCGCGGCCGAGCACGTACGCCGCGCGGATGCCGCCCACCTCACCGACTTCCACAAGATCATCAACAGCAACAACATCTCCAAGTGGAAGCTGCGCGCCCCGAACCAGAACTGGGACAAGAAGACCGTCTACGACAAGTACGTCCACTCGTTCAGGAACGGCGACTACAAGTTCAAGCGGACGTACGGCGGCAAGGTGTGGATCCTGTCCATGGGAGGGGTCGACTTCTCCAAGGCCCCCAAGCGCAACATCACGCGCACCCAGTTCAACCTTCAGCACCGCGACCTGGACAAGACCACCAAGACCTCCACCCAGACGGAGACCACCTACCGCGGCACCGAGCAGGTCTTCCTGGGCGCCTCGGGTGAGCGCGGAGGCGCCGGTGGCGAACCCACCCCGACGCCCACGCCGACGGACACCAGCAAGCCCACGCCGACGCACAACCCGTCGACTCCGGCGCCGGACCCGTCCACACCCGGCGGCGACCACAGCCAGCCGCCGGCGACAAAGAACCCCGACGGCGACCTCGCCCGCACCGGAAACAGCACCCCCGTGGGCCTGATCGCGGGCCTCGCCGCAGCGCTCGCCGCGACCGGGGCAGCACTCACCTGGTGGATGCGCCGCCGCAAGCAGGAGCCCACCAGCTGACCTGAGCAGGTGGTTGTGTCCATCGTGAGAGGGCTCCACCCCCACATCCGGGGGTGGAGCCCTCTCGCTTGGACTCCGCCCACCTGAGGCCGGAAAAGGGAGACGACCTCATAGGTCCGAACCCTGTGGACCACGGCCCACGCCCCCGTGTCACCCCACCCCGGGGAATGCCGGTCTGGCGGTCGGTGTGTCGGCCCGTCCCTTCTCGTAGACCGTCAGGCCCCGTGCCGCATGGAGCGGGACCAGGAGCAGTTCCACGATGAGGGCCTTCCAGGCGTGGATGAGGTTGACGGCCTTGGTGGCGTAGACGCAGAGGAGGTTCAACAGCACGCCGGACAGCGGGAGTTTGCGGCGGTAGGCGGCGCAGAGGAGAGGTGGCAGTGTCAGCAGAAGCTCGGCTCCGGCCCACCAGATGAAGGTGGTGGCGAGGGGCTGGCCCGTTGCTTCGGCACCGAGGAACGGGGTCGCCCACCAGAGGGGTGCGGTGAGGATTTCCAGGAGGGCGAGCAGGACCCAGAGGGCCAGGAGGGGTTTGTGGAGGATCAGCCGGCCTAGATGGAGGCGGACGTTCTGGCAGAAGCCGGCCATCCAGCGCCAGACCTGTTTGCGGAGGTAGGTGAGGTCTTCCGGGTCGGCGGCCAGGGCGACCGCATCGGAGACGTAGACCGCGCGTCTGCCGGCAAGCTGCTGCGACCAGGTGTAATCCATGTCCTCGACGATGGTGCGCTCGGGGAATCCGCCGAAGGCCATCAGATCGTCGCGGCGGAAGACGGAGTAGCAACCCGAGCAGACCATAGGGCTGTTGGCGCGGGCCTGGATGGGGCGGTGCCAGTGGAAGCCGAAGAGGTACGGCGAGGCGTCGTTGCAGGTCAGAGCATACTTCCGGGTCAGCAAGTCAGCACAAAGTCAGCATCGGCGACGCCATGCCGCGAAATTGGCCAGCTTTTAAGGCTATGCGACAAGCTGTGATCCAGACCTCCGCAAAATCCAGGGTCGAGACGCGATGCTAGTTGTCACACAGCACAACCGCCCTGCAATTAACAATCCCCACCGAAAGACTGCCTGCAGGTGCCAAGGAAGACCTCACCGCCATCATCGGCGCCGAACTCGACGGCTCTAGGGCCTGTGTGTGGTTGTGATCAATCAGTTGCCTGCAGGAGGTCATTGACCCAGATCATCGAGGCGCGGAGGTGGAGGCCGGCGAGGTAGC
>NZ_JBSHBP010000129.1:0-2271 GCF_053612065.1 Streptomyces sp. NPDC054765
GGCCGGTGTGTGGGACGTAAAGCGAAGCAGTCCCACACACCGGCCCCTCCGGCCCGTCACCGCACCCACAGCCCCGCGCAGCGGACCCGGCCCGCCGCAGGCGCAACGGCGAGAAACCACCACGGCGGGAAAGCCGAAAACGTGGGCCCAAGGCAAAACGCAGCGCAGGCGCAACGGCGAGAAGCCCCACGGCGGAAAAGCCGAAAACGTGGGCCCAAGGCAAAGCGCCGCGGCCGCCGCCCGCGAGGGCTTACGGCAGCGCCAGCATCCGCTCCAGCGCCAGCTTCGCGAAGCTCTCGGTCTCCCTGTCGACCTCGATGCGGTTGACGACCTTGCCGGCGGCGAGGGACTCCAGCGCCCACACCAGGTGGGGGAGGTCGATGCGGTTCATCGTCGAGCAGAAGCAGACCGTCTTGTCGAGGAAGACGATCTCCTTGTCCTCCGCGGCGAAGCGGTTGGCCAGCCGGCGGACCAGGTTGAGTTCGGTGCCGATGGCCCACTTCGAGCCGCGCGGGGCGGCCTCCAGCGCCTTGATGATGTACTCCGTCGAGCCGACGTGGTCCGCCGCCGCCACGACCTCGTGCCTGCACTCGGGGTGGACGAGGACGTTCACGCCCGGAATGCGCTCCCGCACGTCGTTCACCGACTCCAGCGAGAACCGGCCGTGCACCGAGCAGTGGCCGCGCCACAGGATCATCTTGGCGGCCCGCAGCTGCTCGGCGGTCAGGCCGCCGTTCGGCTTGTGCGGGTTGTAGACCACGCAGTCGTCCAGGGACAGGCCCATGTCGCGGACGGCGGTGTTGCGGCCCAGATGCTGGTCGGGCAGGAACAGCACCTTGCTCGTTGCGGGGTCCCCCTGCTCGAAGGCCCAGTCCAGCGCCCGCTTGGCGTTGGAGGACGTGCAGATCGTGCCGCCGTGCTTACCGGTGAACGCCTTGATGTCGGCCGAGGAGTTCATGTAGGAGACGGGGACGACCTGCTCGGCGATACCGGCCTCGGTCAGCACGTCCCAGCACTCGGCGACCTGCTCGGCGGTGGCCATGTCGGCCATCGAGCAGCCGGCGGCCAGGTCGGGGAGGATCACCTGCTGGTCGTCGCCGGTGAGGATGTCCGCGGCCTCCGCCATGAAGTGCACACCGCAGAAGACGATGTACTCGGCGTCCGGCCGGGCGGCGGCGTCCCGCGCGAGCTTGAAGGAGTCGCCGGTCACATCGGCGAACTCGATGACCTCGTCGCGCTGGTAGTGGTGCCCGAGGACGAAGACCTTGTCCCCGAGCTTCGCCTTGGCCGCGCGGGCGCGCTCGACGAGGCCAGGGTCCGACGGCGCCGGCAGATCGCCGGGGCACTCCACGCCGCGCTCGCTCTTCGGGTCGGCCTCACGGCCGAGGAGGAGCAGCGCCAGCGGGGTCGGCTGGACGTCCAGGGGCTGGGCGGTGGTCACAACACGCACCCTCTCTTTTCTGCGGACGGCTTTTGCATACGCCTTTTCGTCTATTTGACGCTATCTATCATAGCCGCTTCATGTCACTTTGACGATGGCCATTGTGTCGATGTGACGCATCAGCACCCCGCCGTGTGCGGTCGGCCACCTGTTCCCGGCCGTCGGTGTGCGAGCATGAGGGGAGAACACGGCGAGAGGCTGCCGCCGGCAGTGTCCGGAAGGCTTCTCGACGCATTGCGCCCAGCCGGAATTAATCCGGGACGTCCCCGGTTGCAGCTGGTTGCAACCGATGACAAGCGGTCCGTACAACCCGGGAGAGATCTAGATGAGCGTTCAGGAAGAGACCACCGTCAGCGACGGCATCATCCTGTCCGACGCGGCCGCGTCGAAGGTCAAGAGCCTTCTGGAGCAGGAGGGCCGCGAGGACCTCGCGCTGCGGGTGGCGGTTCAGCCCGGCGGCTGCTCCGGCCTGCGCTACCAGCTCTTCTTCGACGAGCGCTCGCTCGACGGCGATGTCGTCAAGGACTTCGACGGTGTCAAGGTCGTCACCGACCGGATGAGCGCGCCCTACCTGGGCGGCGCCTCCATCGACTTCGTCGACACCATCGAGAAGCAGGGCTTCACGATCGACAACCCCAACGCCACCGGCTCCTGCGCCTGCGGCGACTCCTTCAGCTAAGGGGTACGGGCAGTACGTACGAAAGGCGGCGCCCCCGATGGGGGAGCGCCGCCTTTCGTTTTGCCGTCTCGGTGCGGCCCCCCGCGGGGGGGCGCACCCGGGGCCCCCGAGGGCACCGGCGCGACCCACGCCACCACCACCACCCACCCGC
>NZ_JBSHBP010000129.1:2281-8588 GCF_053612065.1 Streptomyces sp. NPDC054765
GCCGGCGGCCACACCTCCCGATTGGGGTTCGGGGAATTACTACCGACCGGGGGCGCCCCCGTGGGGGGCGCGCCGCATTTCTTTTTGCCTTCTGGGGGGGGCCCGCCGGGGGGGCCCGCACCCGGTCACCGCTTGGGCACGGACTCACCGCTCGACACATCGACCACCTTCCGGCCGTCCAGCGGCGTGTGCAGCGTCACGGTCTTGGTGAACTCCTTGGCGATCTTCACGCAGACCTGGCCCGGCTTCTTGTCCTTGCCGACGACCTTGGTCTGCACGGCCGTGCCGGATTCCTCCGCGCTCACCGAGTAGACGCTGCACACCCCGCCCCAGAAGTGCACCGTCAGCTTCTTGCCGCCGTCGCCCACGTCGTACGACTCCAGGGCCATCGCCCCGGGCTTCCCGGACGGCTTCTGTGTCGCGCCGCCGTCCCGGTGGGCCAGATACTTCGGGTTCACCGCCGGGTGCGCCACCGTCGAGCCGGTGTCCGGGCCGCTGCCGGCGCCCGGCTGGCGCACCGTGTAGAGCCACGACGGCACCAGCGCCTGGCCGCCGTCCACGTACTGCACCGAGAGCCCGAAGACCGCACCGGTCACCTCGGCCGGCTGCTGCCCCTTCGGCTTCGTCGGATCCGGCTCGCACCGGGCGATCCCGCCGCCCTTGCCGCCCTTGCCGCCAGGCATCGAGGGGCAGTCGGCAGGCGTGTGGCCCTCACCCGAATTCAGCCGGTCCAGCGTCTTGTCCGCGCTCAGCACCGGATACTCCGCGCCCTTGACCGGGTTCGCCAACTGGCCGCTCCCGCCGACCACTTGACCGTCCGAGCCGACCTGCAGATCGCTCTGCCAGCCGTACGTCGGCAGCCCGCCGAGCACCGGATTCGCACTGACGATCCGTACCGCGCCGGACAGTCCGCCCGCATCGAGCCGGGCGTCCTCCTGGCCGAGCGCCTTGAGCACCGGCCGCACCGCCTGCTCGGCCTTCTGCGGCGACACCGCGCCCTTGCCGCTGCTGTCGTCCTCGGTCGTGATGTCCCCACCGCCGCGGTACGTCGGACAGCCGGGCCGGCCCGAGGGCGCGGCGCCGTCCGCCCGGTCCTGGCCCTTCCCGCCCTTGGGGGAGGCGGGCAGCGCACAGTTGGTGCCGCCCGGGGTGCCGTACTGCGAGAACGTCCAGGCGCCCGAGCCGGACTTGTTCACCTGGAGGACGGGGCTGCGGGCGTCCTGTGACAGCCCGCCCACCTTCCAGGAGGTGCCCTCCGAGCGGACCTTTCCGGACACATCCAGTGCCTTCGCCAGCCGTTCCACCGACTGCCGGCTGATCTCGCCCTCGGGGCGGTACACGGGCGCGGCCGCCGGGCCGCCGGGAAGCTTCTTCACCGCCCGGTACTTCGCCCCCTGCGGATTGGGCTCACCGGCCGCGATCGAGCCGCCGCCGCTGTAGCCGTCGAGCGCCAGCGGCGGCGGGTCGCCGGCCGCGGACCCCGCGCCGGAGCCCCCGTGGCCGGCCGCGGACGAGGCCCAGTACGCCGCGCCGCCCCCGGCGAGAAGTACCGCCGCGGCCATCGAGGCGACCACCACTGGGGTGCGCCGCCTGCGCTCCTTGGGGCTCGGTGTGTCGGTGGTGTCCTCGGTGTTCACCGCATCGCTCCTTCGGCTCCGCTGAACATCTGGCGTGCCCACCTGTGTGAGGTGGACGCCGATGGGACGGAGCGGGGGCGTATACGGTTCCCGTGAGGGGCCCTTCGGCCGCCGCCGGGCGGCCGGTCAGTCGCCGTACTCGGACATTCCGTCCACGAGTGCGGCCGATGCGGAGGGGACCTTGATGCCGTGCAGATCGGCGGCGCGTCCCGGCGGTGGCGCGGACTGCCGCCCGGCCCGCCAGCGGCCCGCCATCCGTGCGCAGTCGCCGCGCAGCTCGTCGAGCGATTCGGGGTCCTGCGCGGCGGGCGGTGCGCCCTCGCGCGATGTGACGGCTTTCACAGGCTTGGTCATAGGGGCACCGTACGCAGCCATATGCCGAGGAGAAAGACCTACTATTGGGTAGTTTCAGTAGTTTTCAGTGTCCGGGATGACCGGGTGGCGCGCGACCCCGGCGGGTAGCGTTGCTACCCGTCCGCCCGCCCCTACGCCTTCCGCAGGAGCAGACCCGTCGTGCGTATCGCAGTCACCGGCTCCATCGCCACCGACCACCTGATGACCTTCCCCGGCCGCTTCGCCGATCAGCTGGTCGCCGACCAGCTGCATACGGTCTCCCTCTCGTTCCTGGTCGACCAGCTCGACGTCCGCCGCGGCGGCGTCGCCGCCAACATCTGCTTCGGCATGGGCCAGCTCGGCACCGCGCCGATCCTGGTCGGTGCCGCCGGCAACGACTTCGAGGAGTACCGCGCCTGGCTCGACCGCCACGGCGTCGACACCCGCTCCGTACGCATCTCCGAGGTCCTGCACACCGCGCGCTTCGTGTGCACCACCGACGCCGACCACAACCAGATCGGCTCCTTCTACACCGGCGCGATGAGCGAGGCCCGGCTGATCGAGCTGCAGCACGTCTCCGAGCGGGTCGGCGGCCTGGACCTCGTCGTGATCGGCGCGGACGACCCCGAGGCGATGATCCGCCACACCGAGGAGTGCCGCAGCCGCGGTATCCCCTTCGGCGCCGACTTCTCCCAGCAGATCGCCCGGATGGACGGCGACGCCATCCGCACCCTCCTGGAGGACGCGGCCTACCTCTTCTCCAACGAGTACGAGAAGGGCCTGATCGAGTCCAAGACCGGCTGGAGCGCCGACGAGATCCTGGCCAAGGTCGGCACCCGCGTCACCACCCTCGGCGCCAACGGCGTCCGCATCGAGCGGGTCGGCGAGCCGGCCATCGAGGTCGGCGTCCCGGAGGAGAACGCCAAGGCCGACCCCACGGGCGTCGGCGACGCCTTCCGTGCCGGCTTCCTGTCCGGCCTGGCCTGGGGCGTCGGCCTGGAGCGTGCCGCGCAGGTCGGCTGCATGCTGGCGACGCTGGTCATCGAGACCGTCGGCACCCAGGAGTACGAGCTGCACCGCAGCCACTTCATGGACCGCTTCACCAAGGCCTACGGCCACGAGGCCGCGGCCGAGGTCCAGCAGTACCTGGCCTGACCGGCCCCCTCAGGCGCGGCGCCGCACGACATACGCGGCGCCGCGCTCGGCCGCCCGCTCGCCCACGTACTCCTGGTCGCGCATGGCGCACCAGGCGGGGATGTCCTGCCGGGCGGCCTCGTCGTCGGAAAGCACCGTCACCGTCCCGCCGGCCGGCACCTCGTTGATCACCTTCGCCAGCTCGATGACCGGGATCGGGCAGCGCTTGCCGAGCGCGTCGACGACCAGGCCGCCGGCCGCGGCGGATTCCGGGGCCGCGGCGGATTGACCGGGCGCGCCCGGTCCGGCGGGTCCGGTGGCGGCCCCGGCCTCCGGCGGAACCGCTGCCGGGGCGGCGTGCGGCGCCCCGCCGGCCGTCGCCGGTGCGGACCCGCCCCCCGCCGCCGGGACCCCCAGCCGCTCCCGCACGGAGCGCACCACCTGCGGCAGCACCTCCAAGAAGCGCTCCACCTCCGCCTCGGGCGTGCCGTACGGCAGCGAGACCCGCACATTCCCCTCGGACAGCACACCCATCGCGCGCAGCACATGGCTCGGTGCCAGGGTGCTGGACGTGCACGACGATCCGGACGACACCGAGAAGCCGGCCCGGTCCAGCTCGTGCAGCAGCGCCTCCCCGTCGACATGGAGACAGGAGAAGGTGACGAGATGAGGGAGGCGGCGCACCGGATCGCCGACCACCTCCACATCCGGGACCAGCTCCGGCACCCGCACCCGGATCCGGTCCACCAGCCGCCGCAGCCGCGCCGGTTCGTCCCGGGTCTCCGGGGCCGCCCGCAGCGCCCGCAGGGACGCCGCGGCGGCCACGACCGCCGGGATGTTCTCGAACCCCGCACTGCGGCCCGACTCCCGCTCGTCCCGCGGCCCCTGGGGAGCGAACCGGGTCCCCTTGCGGACCGCGAGCAGCCCCACACCGGGCGGGCCGCCCCACTTGTGGGCGCTCGCCGTCAGCAGCGACCAGGTGCCGGGCACCGGCCCCCACGGCAGCGACTGCGCGGCATCCACCAGGAGGGGGACCGCCGCCTCCCGGCAGAGCGCGGCCACCTCTTCGACCGGTTGTTCGGTTCCCACCTCGTGGTTGGCCGACTGGAGGCAGACCAGCGCGGTGTCCGGGCCGAGCGCGGCGGCGACCTCGCCGGCCGCCACCCGGCCCGTACGGTCCACCGGCAGCTCCAGGCAGCTGCCGCCGGCCGCCTCGTGGACCTCGGCGGCATGCAGGACGCAGGAGTGCTCGACCGCGGAGTACAGCAGCCGGCGGCCGGCCCGCCGGCGGGCCGCCAGCGCGCCGGAGACTCCCGAGTGCACCGCCTGCGTCCCCGAAGGGGTGAAAACCAGCTCGTCCGGGCGGCAGCCCACGGCCTCGGCCGCCGCCTCCCGCGCGGCGTCCAGCAGCAGCCGGGCACGCCGTCCCTCACGGTGGAGGCGGGACGGGTCGGCCCAGCCTTCGTCGAGCGAGGCGAGCAGGGCCTCCCGGGCGACGGGATGCAGCGGGGCGGCGGACGCCGCGTCGAAATAGGGCACGTACGAAACGGTAGTACCCCGGCCGGGACCGGGAGGCGTCTCCACCCCGCCGGGTGCCGGCCCGGGGTCCCGGGCGCCGGGGTTCCGGCGGGCGGGGCCGGTGAACACGGCCTCGGGGAGGGCGCTGGAGCGACGCCGAGCATGGCGTCAGATGCCTGGTGGAAGCGGGTATTCGGGGGTTTGCGGGCCGTCCCCCGGAGGCCTCGGCCACCCCTTAGGGGTGCGGCGCGGCGCGTTGGGCACCCTCCCCGCGCGACCCCAAATAGCGTCCAGTAGGGTTTGGTCCGCATAAACATCCAAACCCCTGCCCGTGCCAGGGCCGGCGACCGACCAGCGAGACGGCCGCAGCCGGTCTCGCGGGCGAGACTCTCGGGAAGGCGCTACGTGAGTCCCAACGGCTCCGACCGCTCGTCGCGGCGCCCGATGCGGCGGAAGCTGCCGCAGGTGCTTGCTGCGGGCCTGGTCCTGGCGACCGCTACTGGTTGCACATATAAGGACTTCCCCCGCCTCGGCATGCCAACGCCCGTCACCGACGAGGCGCCGCGGATCCTCTCTCTTTGGCAGGGCTCCTGGGCCGCCGCCCTCGCAACGGGCGTGCTGGTCTGGGGCCTGATCATCTGGAGCGTGATCTTCCACCGCCGCAGCAGGACCAAGGTGGAGGTCCCCGCGCAGACGCGGTACAACATGCCGATCGAGGCGTTGTACACGATCGTCCCGTTCATCATCATTGCGGTGCTTTTCTACTTCACCGCACGTGATGAGAGCGCAGTCCTCAAGACTTCCAAGAAGCCGGACCACATCGTCAACGTGGTGGGCTTCCAGTGGAGCTGGGCGTTCAACTACCTGGAGAACGTGGACGGCAACAAGTCGACCTCGAACATCAACTCCCATGCACTGGACGGGATCCCGCCCAAGTGGAAGAAGGGCGCTCCGGCCGGTGCCGACGGCGTCTATGACTCCGGTACTCCGGGCGAGCGCAACCCGCAGACCGGCAACCCGGGTCCGACCCTGTGGCTGCCCAAGGGTGAGACGGTCCAGTTCGTGCTGACCTCTCGTGACGTCATCCACTCCTTCTGGGTGGTGCCCTTCCTGATGAAGCAGGACGTCATCCCGGGCCACACCAACGTCTTCGAGGTGACTCCCAACAAGGAGGGCACCTTCATGGGCAAGTGCGCCGAGCTCTGCGGCGTCGACCACTCCCGGATGCTCTTCAACGTCAAGGTTGTCTCCCCCGAGCGGTACCGGGAGCACCTGAAGGACCTGGCGAAGAAGGGCCAGACCGGATACCTGCCGTCGGGCATCAAGCAGACGGATCACGCCAGGAATGCGGAGACCAAGAACCAGTGAGCATCCTCAACGAACCTCAGGGTGCCGCCGCCGATACGGCTCCGGCAGCACCGCCCGTACGCAAGAAGCAACCCGGCATCGCCGTGGTGAAGTGGCTGACGACCACCGACCACAAGACCATCGGCACGATGTACCTGGTCACGTCGTTCGCGTTCTTCTGCGTCGGCGGACTGATGGCGCTGCTCATGCGCGCCGAGCTGGCCCGTCCCGGCACGCAGATCATGTCGAACGAGCAGTTCAACCAGGCGTTCACGATGCACGGCACGATCATGCTGCTGATGTTCGCGACGCCGCTGTTCGCCGGATTCGCGAACTGG
>NZ_JBSHBP010000130.1:0-8470 GCF_053612065.1 Streptomyces sp. NPDC054765
AGCAGCCTCGGCTACCGCAGTCCCGCCGAATATGAGACCGCACTCGCAGCCTGACCACCACACCAATGGTGTCCGTCAAAGCGGAACAAGCTCACGCATTGCCGGTGTCGATATGACGGGGGCGCCGCCTTCTGCAGACCTGCGTGTTCTGGATCTCGGTGACGCCACGCTGTTGCCTGGTCTCATCGACTCTCACGTACACCTTGCCTTCGACCCCGACGACAAGTCGAAGCAGGCGATGGCAGATGAAGATGCCGACACCACCCTGGCACGCATGCACGTCCACGCCGGGCAACAGCTGCGGGCGGGTGTCACCACCGTACGGGACCTCGGCGATCGTCATTTTCTCGCCATATCACTCCGTGACCACTACAGGGCAGGGAGAGAGGCAGGTCCGGAGGTTCTCGCCGCCGGACCGCCCATCACGCGAACTCGCGGACACTGCTGGTTCTTGGGCGGCGAAGCCGACGGCATGGCGGCCGTGGAAGCCGCCGTCGAGGAGCGGATCGCACGCGGCGCCGACGTAGTCAAGATCATGGCAACCGGTGGCGTAATCACCCCTGGATGGGGGCCGCACCAGTCACAGTACACACGCGACGAACTTGCAGCGGTAACCCGGGCGGCCCATGCACACGGCAGACCGGTCACCGCGCATGCTCACGGTCGGAAGGGAATGGCTGATGCCGTTGCAGCCGGCGTCGACGGCATCGAGCATGCCTCCTTTTTTACCGAAGACGGTGTCGAACCCGACTGGAAGACCGTTGCGGCCGTGGTGGAGGCAGGCATCTTCATCGGCGCCACCGAAGCATGGCTCCCGACAGGCTCGATGGTCGCACCACACATGGCCAAGCGCGTAGAGCAGCGAAGTGCGAATTTCGCACGGATGCACCGCGAAGGAGCGCGACTGGTCTGCTGCTCCGACGCCGGTGCCGGTCCCCGCAAACCCCACGGCGTGCTCCCGCACGGGATCATCCACCTTGGCTCTCTCGGTCTCACCAACACCGAGGCACTGGCTTCGGCCACCACCCTCGCCGCACAGGCATGTCGGCTGGCCGATCGCAAAGGACGGATCGCCGTCGGGTACGACGCCGACCTCATCGCAGTAGCCGACAATCCCTTACACCATCTGGAAACGCTGCTCGACATCCGAGCCGTGATCCGAGCTGGAAGGATATTCAAGGGCTGATCCCGCTCGCCTGCAGGGAGATCCAGCGCCTGTTCGCGATGCTCGTCGCCCAGCCCGTGCACGACGTGGCCCACCGGCTCGATCGGCCCGCCTGGCGACGCCGCCACCAGGCCGGCCATTACTGTCGACAAGCCGCGAATCAGACATGAAGATCACGATCTACGGCTCGAGTACTACGCCGGCCCCGTCATGGATCCGTGCTGAAGCGTTCGTCTGCCCCTGCCCCTGCCCCTGCGGCGAGGTGGCGTCGACCTGTGAGGTCTTCGGGTTCACGGGTGGACCGTCCTGGACGCGGAGTCGGATGTCGCGGGTGCGGCCTGGTAGCCGGCTGCCTGGAGGGTGAACATCTGGGCGTAGTCGCCTCCGAGGGCCATCAGCTCCTGGTGGGATCCTGATTCGGTGATGCGCCCGCCGTCGAAGACGTAGATGCGGTCGCACTCGACGACGCTGGCCAGGCGGTGGGAGATCAGCACGGTGATCTGGTCGTCTCGGAGCTTGCCACGTAGCACGGCCTGGTAGACGTCGTGTTCGGCGCGCGGGTCCATGCTTGCGGTCGGTTCGTCCAGCAGCAGCACGGGGGCGTTCTTGTACAGACCCCGGGCTACGGCGACCTTCGCCCACTGGCCGGCCGACAGCTCCTGGCCGTCGCGGAAGCGCTTGGAGAGCAGCGCCTGCCAGGTGCCGGGCAGCCCGGCGATGACCTGTTCTGCGCCGGAGGCCCGCGCCGCGTCCAGCGCCCGCTGAGGATCCGCCTCGGTGAGCGTGCCGCGCGAGACCGTGAGGTTCGCCAGCGCGCTGAAGGGGAAGTGCACCGGGTCCTGCAGCACGGTGGCCACACGCCTTTGGAGGGATTCGGTATCCAGGTCCGCGGCATCCACCCCATCCCAGAGCACCGCACCCTCCTGGGGGTCGTAGAGACCGGCGATCAGCCGTGAACAGGTGCTCTTGCCGGACCCGTTGAGGCCGACGAAGGCGACGGTCTCCCCGGCATGCAGGGTCAGGGAGATGTCATCGAGCGCAGGGGTGTCTTTGCCGGGGTAGGTGTAGCTGACGTTCCGCAGGGTGATCGTTCTGACGGATTCCGATGCTGTCCGTTCGCGTCGGCGGGGCTGCAGGGCGCGACACCGCTCCTGGAAGGCAAGGAGGTCGGTCACCCACATCGCGTGCTCGTAGACAAGGTGGGCGACATCGACGAACCGGGTCAGGGAGGTCTGGACTGCCTGGATGGCGATGACCGCGCCCGCGCCGGCCGCCAGCGGAAGCCACCCGGCGATCAGCATGGCCCCCAGCGCGAGGTAGGTGACCCCGGCTCCCATTCCGCCCAGGCCACGCCCGGCCAGTGTCAGGAGGGCGGCGCTCACGCCCAGGCGGGTGTCCTCCTCGGCGATGCGGGTGGTGAGGCGGTGATGCTCGTCGAGCAGGGCCCGTTGGGCAGTGTCCGCGCGCAGTTCGGCCGCCGAGTCGCGGTCCAGCAGGAGCCAGGAAAAGACCCGCACCCGGCGCTGCAGGGCGTTCCACCGCTTGAAGCTGTGGAAGCGTGCTCGCGCGGTGCGCACTGCGGCGGCTCCCACGGGCAGGACGGACAGCGGAAGCAGGGGGAGCAGCAGGGGGTGCAGGACGGTCAGCACGCCGGCCGTGCCGATCAGTCCCAGGAGAGCGGAGGCCATGGAGATGACCTGGCCGACGATCTGCCGTGCGTAGAAGAGCCCGCGGTCGTTGGCCCGATAGGCGTCGTCGTGCCAGTCGGGGTCGTCGACCACCTCCAGGCGGACGTGTGCGGTCAGTTGGAGAAAGTCGCTCTCCAAGGCGGTGCGGATCTTGGGTGTGACGCGGGCCTGTGCGACGGCGACCCCGGCTTCGAGCAGGGCCCGCGCGGAGAGGAAGGCCACCACGAGCAGGATCTGCGGGACGGCGGAGCGGACCTTGTCCGGGGTCGGTCCCTGGGCGAACAGCTGGTGGAGGACGGCGACGGACGCTGCCAGGCCGAAGGCGGACATTGCCGCGGACACCAGCTGGAGCACCACCACGGCCATGGTCGCCGGACGGTCGGCCCGCCACGCCAACTGGCCGGTCTGGCGCACGATGCGGGGGAGTCGGGCGAGGATCTGTCCGACCGTCGCCTTGGCCGCGGCGCCGTCGTAGACCGACCAGTACGCCTCTTCGAGGTCGTCGGTGATGTCGTCGCTCGCCGGGCCTGCGGGCACATCCGCCGGCGGCAGCGCCAGGGGATCGAGGCGCGGTGCGGGCACCTTCCTCCGCGGGTCGGGGGTGTCGGCCGAGGCGGTCGTCTCGCTCATGCTCCCCACCTCGTATCCGGTCGTGTTGAGCGGCGAGCACCACGCACGGGAGCGTCAACTGCACGCCCCGGGGAGCCCTGTGGCGGACAGGGGAAAACCCGGTGATGTTCGAACCGGCTGGGTCCAGGCGCGGGCACGGTTGCGAGATTCACGGTTCCTCCGGGAGGGACTGATGAGTACACGTGCTCTAAGAACGGCCCGGATCATGCCCCCGTAACGGGCACTTCGGGGGCAGAGGGTGAACGCATGTTCCGGTCGCCGGTGGAGGCCGCTCGGCCGCCGGCCTGTGTGCGTCTGCGGGCGCTCGAACAGCCCGGGTCGCTCTTTCGGGGTATTGCGGCGGTCGGCGGGGCGACTTCGAGAAGGGCGGGCGCGAGTGGCGGGTGTGGGTGGCAGGCGGGTGGCAGGGCGCCGGCGGATGCTGCCGCTGCTCCGGGGCGTATCGGGGTGAGGGGGCTGAGGTGTCCGGGGGCCGGTTCGCTTGCCGGCCGGGCCAACTTCCCTCGTCATGGCGGCCGGCCCGCACGGATGACACCGGTCCGCGTATGCCCCGTCCCCGCCG
This sequence comes from Streptomyces sp. NPDC054765, assembly GCF_053612065.1. Taxonomy (NCBI): domain Bacteria; kingdom Bacillati; phylum Actinomycetota; class Actinomycetes; order Kitasatosporales; family Streptomycetaceae; genus Streptomyces; species Streptomyces sp. NPDC054765. The sequence goes on from NZ_JBSHBP010000130.1 coordinate 4,046, forward strand.
CGGTGTGTGGCCGTCCGCCTGAGGGCCATCGGCTGCTCACTGCACACACCCGGGAACGCGCGACGGCCGGTCCCGCATCTCACCGATGCCCCCGCCGACGCTCTGGGAAAGGGAGAGGGCCGGGCGGCTCTGCCCGGCCAGACGCCCGCGGGTACGCCGGACCGGCTCGGGCGTCCGGACCGGCCTGGCGTCCGAGCCCGGCCAGGCGCCCGGACCGGCCCGCTGGAACCGGGCTCCGCATGATCGACTGCTGTAACGAGCCCGGACCGCCGGCCTGCCGCAGCCGCGGCGCACGAGGTCCCGTGCGTTATCGGTTGACCTTGTTCGCGCAGGCGATGCAGGTCGTCGCCGTCGGGCGGGCGGTGAGCCGTGCGACGGAGATGGGGCCGCCGCAGCGTTCGCAGCGGCCGTAGGCGCCGCTGCGTATCCGCTGGGCAGCGCGGTCGAGATCGTCCAGGTCGGCATGCGCTTGCTTGAGCATGTCCCGCAGATGGGCTCGCTCGAACGCGACCGTGGCTCCCTCGGGATCGTGCTCGTCGTCGTTGGCGGTCAGCGCCGCCGCTTCGACGACGCCGTCCCACAAGCGCTTCAGCGAGTCGATCAGCCGCTCGGTACTGGCTCGGGCGTCATCGATCTGCTCCGTCGCGGCCGTCCATGGCGCTGCCGAGCCTCCGGCGTTTTTTCCGGTGTGATGCTCCACGACTGAACATAACAAAAAGTGTGATCTGGCTATTCCGGCCATCGCTGCTCAGGCCTGATCCGGCCGGTTTGACGGCATCCGGCCGAGGAACCGCCGCTGATCCTGTCCACGGCCGCCACACCCTTCGCCGGAACCCGCCGGCCGGCCAACCAGCCGGCCGCAAAATCGCCGGGCAGCAGCTGGACGGTCCGGAACTCGTTCGGCAGCTGATCCATGACGTTCTCGCCGGCGCCGACGATTGCAGCATGCCGATGGGGTGAACACCGCCGCGATGCGGTGCACATCGCCGCACTCAATTCCCGTGCGGTGGGCTTGATGTGACTGATGGTGTGCGGCGGCGAGCCTCTTTGGCGTCTTCCGGGTGGTCTGTACCGTCAGCCCGGCGAGGGGGCCGACCGTATGCGATGAGGAGTCCGGACCGTGACAGCCGTTCAGCAGAAGGAATCGCTGCAACCAGTCAGGCGGCGGAAGAATGCCGGACGGGTGGTGGTGAATTGGCTGACGACCACCGACCACAAAACGATCGGCACGCTCTACCTGGGTACGTCGTTCGGATTCTTCATGGTCGGCGGTCTTCTGGCGCTGGCCATTCGGGCGGAGCTGGCCCGCCCGGGACTGCAGATCCTCTCGAACGAGCAATTCAACCAGGCCTTCACGATGCACGGCACCATCATGCTGCTGATCTTCGCGACGCCGTTGTTCGCCGGTTTCGCCAACTGGATCATGCCCTTGCAGATCGGCGCACCCGATGTGGCTTTCCCGCGGCTCAACATGTTCGCCTACTGGCTCTACCTGTTCGGCTCCCTGATCGCCCTGTGCGCCTTCATCACACCGGACGGGGCCGCCGACTTCGGCTGGACCGCGTACACCCCGCTGTCCGGCCCCATCCGTACCCCCGGCATCGGCGGCGACCTATGGGTGATGGGCCTGGCCTTCTCCGGCTTCGGAACGATCCTGGGGTCGGTCAACTTCATCACGACGATCATCTGTCTGCGCGCCCCCGGCATGACGATGTTCCGGATGCCGATCTTCACCTGGAACATCCTGCTGACGGCGGTGCTCGTGCTGCTGGCCTTCCCTGTCCTGGCCGCCGCGCTGCTGGTAATGGAGGCGGACCGCAAATTCGGTGCACAGGTCTTCGACCCGGCAAACGGGGGCTCGTTGCTGTGGCAGCACCTGTTCTGGTTCTTCGGCCACCCCGAGGTGTACATCATCGCGCTGCCGTTCTTCGGCATCGTCACCGAGATCTTCCCCGTGTTCAGCCGTAAGCCCATCTTCGGCTATATCGGACTCGTCGCGGCGACGATCTCCATCGCGGGCCTTTCCGTCACGGTCTGGGCACACCATATGTTCGTGACCGGTGCGGTACTTCTGCCGTTCTTCTCCTTCATGTCCTTCCTCATCGCCGTCCCGACCGGGGTGAAGTTCTTCAACTGGGTCGGCACGATGTGGCGCGGTTCGCTGTCCTTCGAGACTCCCATGCTCTGGTCCATCGGGTTTCTGGTGACCTTTCTCTTCGGCGGGCTCACCGGCGTTCTGCTGGCCTCACCGCCGATGGACTTCCATGTCTCCGATTCGTACTTCGTCGTCGCGCACTTCCACTACACGGTGTTCGGTACCGTGGTCTTCGCGATGTTCGCCGGCTTCTACTTCTGGTGGCCCAAGTTCAGCGGCAAAATGCTTGACGAACGGCTCGGCAAAATCCACTTCTGGACCCTGTTCATTGGATTCCATCTCACCTTTCTCGTCCAGCACTGGCTGGGCGTCGAAGGCATGCCGCGCCGCTATGCGGACTATCTGGCGTCCGATGGCTTCACCACGCTGAACACCGTCTCCAGCATCGGTTCGTTCCTGCTGGGCCTCTCGATGCTGCCGTTCCTCTACAACGTCTGGAAGACGGCGAAGTACGCCCCGACGCAACTCGCCGACGACCCATGGGGCTACGGACGATCCCTCGAGTGGGCCACCTCGTGCCCGCCACCGCGTCACAACTTCGCCACGCTGCCCCGTATCCGCTCCGAGTCACCGGCCTTCGACCTGCATCACCCCGAGGTCGCCGCGCTGGACGACGCCAGGAAGGCCGCCGCGCTGCGCCAGGTGGGCGAACCCGAGGGGTCACGCCGCAGCGAGCGCCCCTCGGGGAACGAGCCGCGCTGAGCGGGCCGCGCCATGACCGACAGCCGAACGCCGGACAGCCGCACCGTCCAGGCGGGCATCGCGAGCATGGAGGGCTACCTCCTGTGGCAGGCCGAGATCGACCGCGCCCGCACCGACGCCGAAGCCGTCGTCGCGGCCCTCGACTGGCCAACGGATGCCCAACGGGAGGAACTGGTCGCCCTGTTGGCCGGCAGGCAGCTCGATGTCTCGCGGATGGCCGTCACGCGTATCGCTGCCCGCGCCCTCCAGGTCAGGCGGGAGTACCAGCAGCGCTATGACCTCCTCAAGCGCCGCGTCCTGGCAACCGCGTTGGCCGTGCTGACGGCCCTGGTGTTCCTCAACGTCCTGTTGCGGGCCGTCTGACCGGCGCCGGCGCCACGAACCGGGAGGGGCGGCTCCGGCCACCGGCGTTCCGGCCGCAGTGTTCCGGCCGCCGGCCTTCCGCCCGCCGCGACGGCAGACCTCGCGACCGGGCCATCCGCAGCCTCCTGTGAGGCCGGCCCAGGTCAGGTGGTCTTGATCTGACCGCCGTCGATGACGAATTCGGCGCCGGTGATGTTGCCGGCGCGGGGGGAGGCCAGGAACACCGTGAGGTCGGCGACCTCCTGGGGTTCGGTGATCCGCCCGGTGGAGATGCCCATCTGCTGGGGTACCACCTCGTCCAGTGCCGCCTGGGCGGTACTGCCGGCACCCGCGGCGACAGCGTCGGCGAAGCCGCCCGGGTCGGTCCAGAAGGGGGTGCGGACCGGTCCGGGGGCGACGGAATTGACGCGTACTCCGCGCGGTGCGAACTCCTCCGACAGTGCCTTGGTGAGGCTGCTCAACGCGGCTTTGGCGGCCGAGTAGTCCACCACCATCGGGAACGGGAGGCGGGCATTGACGGAGCTCACGTTCACCACCGCTCCGCCTCCGCCGGCGAGCAGCAGCGGCAATGCGGCACGACTGGCCCGGACCGCACTGAAGAAGGTCAGGTCGAAGACCTGCTGCCACTCGGCGTCCGCGATGTCCAGGAAGCCGGCCCGGGGATGGGTGGCCCCGAGGTTGTTGACCAGCGCGTCGATCCCGCCGTGCCGGTCCGCGGCGGCCTTGACCAGCCGGTCCGCACCGTCGGCCGCCGCCAGATCGACCGGGACGAAGGTGACGTCGTAGTGCTCGCGCAGAGCGGCGAGCTGAGGCGTTTCGGTACGGCTGCCGACGACGACATGGGCACCTTCCCGGCCGAACGCCTCGGCGACCGCCAGGCCGATGCCCTTGCTCGCGCCGGTGACGAGGGCGACCGTGCCCTCGAGGTTCAGATCCATGGGCGTCCGCTCCTGCACCGTTGTCCGGGAACCGGGAAAACCGCTGAAACCGGGCGCATGGGTTCAGTATTCACCGCCGGACAGGCATCGGCACCCGGTGCCAGGAGGAGTCCCGGCGGAAGCACGGCACCGTCCCGCCGCGGCCACCGCGCCAGGCCGGCCGGGCGGGGCCGGCTGCGCGTCCCCGGTACAGGGCGCAGACCTGGTCACCGGGAGCCGGCGGAACCCCGCGGCTCGCTGTGGGTGCACCTCAGGCAGATCCTGAGG
>NZ_JBSHBP010000131.1:0-8320 GCF_053612065.1 Streptomyces sp. NPDC054765
CTACCTCGCCGGCCTCCACCTCCGCGCCTCGATGATCTGGGTCAATGACCTCCTGCAGGCAACTGATTGATCACAACCACACACAGGCCCTAGTGCGAGCTCGTCGTCGGCACGCAAGGGGTCAGTGAAGGCGGTGACCAAGGCGAGGAGGGTCTGGGCGATCTGTCCATCACTGTGCTGCGAGGACTAGAGATGGCGTGTGGGTAGTCGGCAGGAGCTACCGTGGCCAGCATGGGGGAGAACGAGATTTGGGGCGGCTGCCAGGCCAACGTCGTCCAGGCCCGCGAGATCCACCAGCTCACGGTTCATGCTGCAGCTGAGCCGCTGATCCCTCGCTACCTGCGCAACCCGGCCTACTGGCCGCTCGCGGGCGAGTGGGACGCACTATTGGCAGGCGCGCACAGAGCGCGCCCAGGTGCGGATGGCAGCAGGCTCCCCCCGTACGTGCCCCGGGATGCCGATGTCGCCTTACGCGAACGCATCACACAGGGTGGCCTGATCATCCTGGTCGGTGATTCCACGGCGGGCAAGACGCGTGCGGCATTCGAGGCGGTCCGGGCTGTGTTCCCGAGTCACAGAGTCCTGGCGCCACCGGTCGGCAGCAGCTTGCGCCAAGCTCCAGAGGCAGTGGAACGCTCTGAATCAGCCACTGTGGTGTGGCTGGATGACTTGGAAAGGTACCTAGTTCCGGAGGGTCTGGAGCCCGAAGTTCTTGCCGAATTTGTAGCGTTGGGGACATCCGTCGTAGCCACGATGCGCCTGAAGGCGTACGAGACGTTCACCGACGAGCACGGCGGCTCTATTGGTTCGCAGGTACTGCGGGGGGCTGAGGTCCTCGACCTGCACCGCCGCTGGAGTGGCGCCGAACTGTCTCGTGCACAGGAGTGCGGTGACTCCCGCATTCTTGACGCTTTCGCCCACCACAGGCTCTTTGGTATAGCCGAGTACCTTGCAGCCGGGCCGGCGCTGCTCCAAAGATGGCGCCGAGCAATCTCCACATATGGACACGCGCGTGGTGCGGCCTTGGTGTCGGCAGCTGTGGATCTCGCTCGAACGGGTCTCCGTGGGCCCTGGTCTCCCGCCCTACTGACCAAACTTCACGAGCACTACCTCGCCGAGGCGGGTGGCTCGGTGTTGCGCCCTGAATCCCTGGATGAGGCATTCGCCTGGGCATCCAGCATCCGCTATAAAGTCACCAGTCTTTTGCTACCCGGCCTGGACGCCGCCGGGGACGAACGGTGGGCCCCCTTCGATTACCTTGTGGACCAAACGGATTCGGAGATCCCATCCTGGACCTGGGAAGCGTCGCTAGGCCACGCCACTGACGAGACTGATCTTCGCGGCATCGGGATGAACGCCTTCGACGCCGCACCTCACGTCGCCGAGCGAGTGTTGCGCCTGCTCGCCGGGAAGGGGCAACGCGCCAGCGCGTTCAACCTCGGCCTGCTCCTCTACCGTCAGGGCAGTGCGACAGAAGCCCGCAAGTGGTGGACCGTCGCCGCGGACGCCGGTCTTGGTCGAGCGGCTCTTCGCTTGGCCTTGCTTGCCGCACGTTGTGGCGAACTGACGGTGAGCCGGGAGTGGTGTGCACATGCCACGGCATACGGACCCGCCGACGTCTCCGATCAGGCGGCGAGGCTGCGCGATGCGCTAGACAGGGACATTTAGGGGAAGACGTCCCTTAGGGGAAGCGGCGGGCGAACTCACGGCGACCGGCGCCATGGAGAACCGGCCGCGTTCTCCATGGCGCCGGGCCGCGGTGATCGGTCAGTATGGCGCCGGGCCGCGGTGATCGGTCAGTCGCGGAGGTTGCCGCACACAGACATCACGCCTCCTCCCCCAACGCCTCCGCCAGTACCTCCGCCAGGTGCCGCCCCGGCCGGTCGCCCAGTTGCTCCAGCTGGGTGCGGCAGGAGAAGCCGTCGGCGAGGATTTCGGTGTCGGCGGGGGCCTCGCGTACGGCGGGGAGGAGTTGGTCCTCGGCGCAGGAGACCGAGACGTCGTAGTGGCCGCGTTCGAAGCCGAAATTGCCGGCCATGCCGCAGCAGCCACCGGTCAACGGGCCGGTGAGGCCGGCGCGTTCGCGCAGGCGGCGATCGGCGGCGTCGCCCAGGACCGCGTGCTGGTGGCAGTGGGTCTGGCCGGCGACGGGGCGGTCGACGCGCGGGGGCCGCCAGTCGGGAGCCAGCTCCTCCAGGGCCTGGGCGAAGGTCCGTACGGAGCGGGACAGGCGGGCCGCCCGGGGGTCGTCGGGGAGAAGTTCGGGCAGGTCGGTGCGGAGGGCGGCGGCGCAGCTGGGTTCGAGGACGACCAGGGGGCGGCCGTCGCGGAGGAGGGGGCCGAGGATGTCGACCGTGCGGCGCATGACGGCGCGGGCCCGGTCGAGCTGTCCGGTGGAGACGTAGGTCAGGCCGCAGCACAGGGGGCGGTGGCGGCGCGGGAGGAGGCCCGACATGCCCGTGCGCGGGGGTGCGGTCGGGGGGAGGAGGGGGCGCAGGCCGGCGGCCTCCAGGACGCGGACGGCGGCGCGGCCGACCTGGGGGGAGAGGTGGTTGGTGAAGGTGTCGGGCCAGAGGACGACGGTGCGGCCGGAGGCGCCATGAGGGGCGCCGGTGGTCCGGCGGCGGCGCCACCACCAGCGGGTGAAGGTCTCGGTGGCCAGTTCGGGGATCGGGCGCTCGGGCGCGATTCCGCCGAGGCGTTTGCCGACGGCGGACAGGGGCGTACGGGCGAGGGCGTTGAGGACGGGTGCGGCGGGGGCTGCGGCGTGCAGCCACTGCGGGAGGCGGCCCATGGAGTAGTGCGCGGCGGGGCGCAGCCGGCCCTCGTAGTGGTGGTGCAGGAACTCTGCCTTATAGGTGGCCATGTCGACCCCTACGGGGCAGTCGCTGCGGCAGCCCTTGCAGGACAGGCAGAGGTCGAGGGCATCGCGTACCTCCGGCGACCGCCAGCCGTCCGTGATCACCTCACCGGCCAGCATCTCGTGCAGCAGCCGGGCCCGGCCGCGGGTGGAGTGCTGCTCCTGCCCGGTGGCGCGGAAGGACGGGCACATGACGTCCGCCGAGCCCGGACCGGTGGTGGTGTTACGGCATTTGGCGACGCCCACGCAGCGGCGGACGGCCGCGGAGAAGTCGCCGTGGTCGTGCGGGTAGCCGAACTCGACCGGGACCGGGCGCTGGGGCAGCAGCGCGAAGCGGAGGTTCTCGTCGAGCCGGGCGGGGCGGACCAGCATGCCGGGGTTGAGCCCGGCGGCCGGGTCCCAGAGCGACTTGAACCGCTCGAAGAGGCCGACGAGTTCGGGTCCGTACATCTTCGGGAGGAGTTCGGCGCGGGCCTGGCCGTCGCCGTGTTCGCCGGAGAGCGAGCCGCCGTGCGCGACGACCAGCTCGCCCAGGTCGTAGGAGAACTCCCGGAAGCGGCGGATGCCGGGCTCGGTCAGCAGATCGAAGTCGATGCGGACATGGATGCAGCCGTCGCCGAAGTGGCCGTAGGGGGTACCGCGCAGGCCGTGCTGGGTCAGCAGGGCACGGAAGTCCCGCAGATACGGGCCGAGTCGGGCCGGGGGCACGGCGCAGTCCTCCCAGCCGGGCCAGGCCTCGGAGCCATCGGGCAGCCGGGTCGCGGTGCCGGAGGCGTCCTCGCGGATCCGCCAGAGCCCGCGCTGGCCGGCCGGGTCGGTGACGAGGGTGTGGTCGGTGGCGCCGTCCGCGGCGGCCGCCCGGCAGAGCGCCTCGGCCCGCGCCGTCGCCTCGCCGGGGCTCGCGCCGCCCATCTCGACGAACAGCCAGGCGCCGCCCTTGGGCAGTCCGGCGGCGCTGCCCACCAGGTCGGCGGCCATCCCCTCGACGGTCATCGGCCGGTGCGGAAGGAGGGTGTGGGCGGCCTCGGCGGCGGCGCTCTCGTCGGGGTAGCCGAGGACGGCGAGGGCCTGCGCGGCCGGGGTCTCCACCAGGCGTACGGTCGCCTCGGTCAGCACGCCGAGGGTGCCCTCGCTGCCGGTGAGGGCGCGGGCGAGGTCGGTGCCGGCCTCCGGGAGCAGCGCGTCCAGGGCGTAGCCGGAGATCCGCCGGGGGAGGTCGGGGTAGCCGGTGCGCAGCAACGCCAACTCCCCGTCCACCAGGGCCTTTACGCCGTCCCGCAGCCGCGGGGGCAGTCCGGTGGGGGCGCCGGTGGGGCCGGTGCCGCGGCCGGCCCGCACCTGCTCGCCGCCGTACGTCAGCAGCTCCAGTTCGCGGACACTGTCGGCGGTGGTCCCCCAGGCCACCGAGTGCGAGCCGCAGGAGTTGTTGCCGATCATGCCGCCGAGGGTGCAGCGGCTGTGGGTGGAGGGGTCGGGGCCGAAGGTCAGTCCGTGTTTGCCGGCCGCGGCCCGCAGGTCGTCCAGGATGACGCCGGGCTGGACGACGGCGGTGCGGGCGGCGGGGTCCAGCGACACGATGCGCCGCATGTGCCGGGTGAAGTCCAGCACCACGCCGACGCCGGTCGCCTGCCCGGCGATGCTGGTCCCGCCGCCGCGCGGCACCACCGGTACGGCATGCTCCCGGCACACCCGCAGCGCCGCCGCGACGTCCTCGGCGTCCCGGGGCGCGACCACGGCCATGGGCACCCGCCGGTAGTTCGAGGCGTCCATCGTCATCAGCGCCCGGTCGGCCGCGGCGAACGAGACCTCCCCCCGCACCGCGGCCGCCAACTCCTCCGCCAGATTCCGCTTCTCCGTCTCCGTACGATCAGCCATGTCCCCAGCCTGCCCACTGGGACGGGTTCATGGCGCCTCGGCAGGGCCGGTTGGTCAGTTGGGGGAACGGGCGGGGAGGCCGGTCGAGGACGTGGGGAACGGGGCGGGGAGGCCGGCCGGCCGGGGGGTCGGTTCGTCGGCGGGGCCCGGCCCGTCCCCTGTACCGCCTCCGCTCAGCGGCGCCAGGTGGAGGACCGGCCCGCGGACGTCAGGGTGACCGCCCGGATCCGCCGCGACCGGCTCGACCTGGCCGTACGGATCCTGGGCGGGGCACTGACCGGACCACCCCGTACGGGTGACGGCGAGCACGGGGATGCCGGGCACGGCGAGCACGCGGAGGCGGGGAACCGCGGGGACGCGGACGCGGAGGCAGGGAACGGCCAGGGCCCGGAAGCGGATTCCGGAAACGGCTGGGCAGTCATCGAGCTGGCCTACCCCGTCCTCGGCGCCGTCCGTCAGCTGCTCCAGTTCGGCGACTCCCTCGAAGTGCTCGGCCCGCCCGAGGCCCGCCGGGTGATGGCCGAGGCCGCGGCCGCCGTCACCGCCGTCTATGCGGCGGACACCCCGCACGCGTGACGCCCCCGGCACCGTCCACCGTACGAGCGGTCGATGTCTCACCGGCTGGACGCGCCGCCGGAGCCCACAGCGCGACGGATTAGGCTTCCTCCGTGGCTGATATCCAGATTCCCGCTGACATCAAGCCCGCCGACGGACGCTTCGGCGCGGGCCCCTCCAAGGTGCGTACGGAGGCGCTCGGCGCCCTGGCCGCCACCGGTAGCTCCCTTCTCGGCACGTCCCACCGCCAGGCCCCGGTCAAGAACCTGGTCGGCAAGGTGCGCGACGGCGTACGCGACCTCTTCCAGCTCCCCGAGGGCTACGAGGTCGTGCTCGGCAACGGCGGATCCACCGCGTTCTGGGACATCGCGACGCACGGCCTGATCGAGCGCAAGTCCCAGCACCTCAGCTTCGGTGAGTTCTCCTCGAAGTTCGCCAAGGCCGCCAAGCTGGCGCCGTGGCTGGACGAGCCCACCGTCATCTCCGCCGACCCGGGCAGCCACCCGGACCCGGAGGCGGAGCAGGGCGTGGACGTCTACGGCTTCACCCACAACGAGACCTCGACCGGTGTCGCCGCGCCCCTCAAGCGCGTCGCGGGCGCCGACGCCGGCTCCCTGGTCCTGGTCGACGCCACCTCCGGCGCCGGCGGTCTGCCCGTGGACATCACCGAGACCGATGTCTACTACTTCGCCCCGCAGAAGTCGTTCGCCTCGGACGGCGGGCTGTGGCTGGCGGCCTTCTCCCCCGCCGCCCTGGAGCGCGCCCGCGCCATCCACGCGTCCGGCCGCCACATCCCGGAGTTCTTCTCGCTGCCCACGGCGATCGACAACTCCCTCAAGAACCAGACGTACAACACCCCCGCGCTGTCCACCCTCTTCCTGCTCAACGAGCAGCTGGAGTGGATCAACGGCCAGGGCGGCCTGGACTGGGCGGTCCGCCGTACCGCCACCTCCTCGCGCACCCTCTACGGCTGGGCCGAGGACTCCAAGTACGCCACCCCGTTCGTCACCGACCCGGCCAAGCGCTCGCAGGTCATCGGCACCATCGACTTCGACGACGAGATCGACGCCGCGGCCGTCGCCAAGGCCCTGCGCGCCAACGGCATCGTCGACACCGAGCCGTACCGCAAGCTCGGCCGCAACCAGCTCCGGATCGCGATGTTCCCGGCGATCGACCCGTCGGATGTCGAGGCCCTGACGGCCTGCATCGACCATGTGATCGGCAAGCTGTAGCCGCCCGACGGCTCCGCGCACCCTCACAGGCCCCGGCGGGCAACCGCCGGGGCCTGTGGCGTTTCCCGGACCGCCGGGGCAGGTGACGCTGCCCGGACCGCCGGGGCCTGTGGCGCTGCCCGGACCGCCGGGGCCTGTGGCGCTGCCCGGACCGCCGGGGCAGGTGAGGGACCGCCCGACGCCCCGGCACACCGCACAGCGGCCCGGCACACCGCCCGACGCCCCGGCAAACCGCACAGCGGCCCGGGGCCTGTCGTCACCTCCCCGTCCGGATCACTGGCGGCACCACCACGAGGCCCCAAGAGCTGACGCCCTGTTGACGAACCCGGCCACGGGAAAGTAGTTTCCTCTCAGGAAATTGATTCCGCTGGAGCAACGACCTCAAGGAGCTATGCATGTCGTCAACGTCATCGCCATCCGGATCCAAGGCCCCCCGCCCTTCGGCAGACGAAGCAGCGCGCGCACTGAGGGACATCCACCGGCACCAGGACGAAGCGCACACCTCGGCCGACAGCTCCCGGTGGGTGTACGTACTGTTCGGCGTCCTGTTCTTCGTGTTCTTCGCCTCCCCCGACTTCCTCGGGCCGGCGGCGACCGGCTGGGCTTCGGCGGCTTTCGGGGCACTCTCCCTCGGTTATGTCGCACTGCTCAACACCCGCAAGGGCGGGGCTCTGCTGGGTCAGCCCGTCCGCCCGCGCAGGCATGAGATCTCCGGGCGCTTCCTCCGTTACGCGCTGCTCGCCGTACTCGTGGCGGCCTTGGCCCTCCAGCTGTTCCCGCCGCACTGGCACCTCAGCGTGCCGTACTGGCGGACCGCGGTGGGCGCGGTGGCCGGCGTCGGTCTGGCCCTGTTCGGGCCGCGCTGCCGGCAGGTGCTGCTCTCGGCCACCCTCCGCAGTGGCGGTCACAGCGGAAAGACCGCCGTCGATGACCGAAGCTGACTTCGACCCCGTACTCCTCGACCCCACCCGGCTGACGATCGTGTCCCTGCTCGCGGGCGCACAGTGGGCCGAGTTCGGCTGGGTGAAGGAGTCGGCGGGGCTCTCCCCCTCCGCCCTGTCCAAACAGATCAGTACGCTGCAGTCACACGGGTACGTCGAAGTGCGCAAGGGGTACGTCGGCAAGCGCCCCCGCACCTGGGTGAACCTCAGCGACGGCGGGCGGGCCGCGCTGGAGGCCCACGCGGCGGCTTTGCAGCGGATCGTCGAGGAGTCGCGGCGTACGGCGAGCGGGGACGGCAGCTAGCGCCTCGTACGGAGGGAGCGAACCCCGGGTTGTCGCCCGAACGGACGCACCACGGGATGACGAAACAGGCCGGATGTGCCTGTATGGGAGCCATGACGAATCCCCCGAGCCCCGGCCTCGCCCCCTTCGAGCGGCAAGGGACGATCGTGCTGACCACGTACAAGCGGGACGGCACCGGCGTCGGCACACCGGTCAATATCGCCGTCGACGGCGACCACGCCTATATCCGTACGTACGGCAGCGCCTGGAAGGCCAAGCGGATGCGGAACTTCCCGGACGTGGAGATCTGCGCGTCCACCCGGCGGGGCCGCCCCACCGGGCCCGCCGTGCAGGCACGGGTGCGGCTGCTGGACCCGCAGACCCGGGAGTACCGGCGCGCCGAGCGGTCACTGACCCGGAAATACCCCCTGATCCAGGGCCTGTTCGTGCCACTGGTGCACCGGCTGAAGAAGGAACGGACGCTGCATTACGAGCTGCGGCTGACCGGGGGCGGGGCGGGCGGGGAGCGGCCGGCGCAGGAGGCCGGGCCGGGGGCGTAGACCCGGGCCCGGCC
>NZ_JBSHBP010000132.1:0-7925 GCF_053612065.1 Streptomyces sp. NPDC054765
CCCCTCTTCGGAGGGGCGGGCCGTCGCCCGTACCCAAACGCTTCTCAAGGGCACGGCCGGCGCGGGCACGGTCCGCCGCACCACCCTCCCCGGCGGCCTGCGGGTCGTCACCGAGACGCTGCCGACGGTCCGCTCCGTCACCTTCGGGATCTGGGCGCACGTCGGCTCCCGCGACGAGACCCCGTCGCTCAACGGCGCCACGCACTACCTGGAGCATCTGCTCTTCAAGGGCACCGAGCGGCGCAGCGCCCTGGACATCTCCGCCGCCATCGACGCGGTCGGCGGCGAGATGAACGCCTTCACCGCGAAGGAGTACACCTGCTACTACGCCCGGGTGCTGGACACCGATCTGCCGCTCGCCATTGACGTGGTCTGTGACATGCTCACCGGCTCGCTGGTGGAGGCCGAGGACGTGGACGCCGAGCGCGGCGTCATCCTCGAAGAGATCGCGATGACCGAGGACGACCCGGGCGACTGTGTGCACGACCTGTTCGCGCACACCATGCTCGGTGACACCCCGCTCGGCCGCCCCGTCCTGGGCACCGTCGACACCGTCAACGCCCTCACCCCCGAGCGCATCCGCCGCTTCTACAAGAAGCACTACGACCCCACGCACCTCGTCGTCACGGCCGCCGGCAACATCGACCACGCCAAGGTCGTCCGCCTGGTCCGCCGCGCCTTCGAGCAGGCCGGGGCCCTGGACCGGACGGACGCCACCCCGATCGCGCCGCGCTCCGGTGCCCGCGCCATCCGGACCGCCGGCCGCGTCGGGCTGCTCAACCGCAAGACCGAGCAGGCCCATGTCATCCTCGGGATGCCCGGGATGGCACGCACCGACGACCGGCGCTGGGCCATGGGCGTGCTGAACACCGCCCTGGGCGGCGGGATGAGCTCCCGCCTCTTCCAGGAGGTCCGCGAGAAGCGCGGCCTGGCCTACAGCGTGTACTCGTACACCTCCGGCTTCGCCGACTGCGGGCTGTTCGGCGTCTACGCCGGCTGCCGCCCGAACCAGGTGCACGACGTCCTCAAGATCTGCCGTGACGAACTCGACCAGGTGGCGTCCCAGGGCCTCACCGATGACGAGATCCACCGCGCGATCGGACAACTGCGCGGATCCACCGTCCTCGGCCTGGAGGACTCCGGCGCGCTGATGCACCGCCTCGGCAAGAGCGAGCTGTGCTGGGGCGAGCAGATGTCGGTCGACGAGATGCTCACGCAGATCGCGGCCGTCACCCCGGACGAGGTACGCGAGGTGGCCCGCGATGTGCTGGGCGCACGCCCCTCGCTGTCCGTCATCGGCCCCCTGAAGGACCGGCAGGCGGCCCGGCTGGACGACGCCGTCGCCTAGGCCGGCCGCGACACCACCGAAAGAGAGACGGGAAACGATGAGCAAGCTGCGCGTGGCCGTACTGGGCGCCCAGGGGCGTATCGGCTCCGAGGCCGTACGGGCCGTCGAGGCCGCCGAGGACATGGAGCTGGTCGCCGGGCTCGGTCGCGGCGACAAGCTGGAGACGCTGGTCGAGGCCGGCGCCCAGGTCGTGGTCGAGCTGACCAACCCCGGCGCGGTGATGGGCAATCTCGACTTCTGTGTGCGTCACGGCATCCATGCGGTGGTCGGGACGACCGGGTGGACCGACGAGCGCCTCGCGCAGCTGCGCACCTCGCTCGCCGCCTCGCCCGGGGCCGGCGTGCTGATCGCCCCGAACTTCTCCATCGGCGCGGTGCTGACCATGCGGTTCGCCCAGCAGGCGGCCCGGTTCTTCGAGTCGGCCGAGGTCATCGAGCTGCACCACCCGAAGAAGGCGGACGCCCCCTCCGGCACCGCCGCCCGTACCGCCCAGCTGATCGCCAAGGCCCGTGAGGACGCCGGCTGCGACCCGCAGCCGGACGCCACCACCACCGCACTGGACGGCGCCCGCGGTGCGGACGTGGACGGCATCCCCGTGCACTCCGTACGGCTGCGGGGCCTGCTCGCGCACCAGGAGGTGCTTTTCGGTGGCGAGGGCGAGACCCTCACCATCCGCCATGACTCCCTCCACCACAGCAGCTTCATGCCGGGCATCCTGCTCGGTGTGCGCCGTGTGGTCACCACTCCGGGCCTGACCGTGGGCCTGGAAAACTTCCTCGACCTGGGCTGACGGTCATGGGCGGAAAGATCACGTACTTCTTCCTCGCCACCGTGCTGGTCATCGTCTTCGGCGTGGTGGCGCTGGAGGGCGTACTCCTCCTGATGACCGGTGAGCCGGCGGCCATGGGCATGGGTGCGGTGGCCTTCGTGCTGCCGTTCATCGGTGCCTGGTTCCTGTGGCACAACACCCGCTTCGCGCGTGACGCCCACCGGCTGGCGCATGCCCTGGAGGCCGAGGGCGGGCTGCCGGCCGACGAGCCGGCGCGGACCCCCGGCGGCCGGATCGACCGGGACGCTGCCGACGCGGTGTTCGCCCGGCGGCAGGCCGAGACGGAGGACGCGCCCGGCGACTGGCGTACGTGGTTCCGGCTCGCGGTCGCCTACCACGACGCCCGCGACACCCCGCGCGCCCGTAAGGCGATGCAGCGTGCCATCGCCCTGCACGACCACAAGCCCGTACCGACCGCCTGAGACCGGGCCGGCCGATCACGGCCGGACCCGGCCCGGTCCGTAGGGGCATCGGGGCGGCGCCGGACGGTCGCCCGAGGGCTCGGCGCCCCCGGCCTCAGGCGCGGTACTCCGCGGCCCAGGCCTCCAGCACATCCGCGGCCCGCTCGAACGCCTCCGGGCGGGACAGAAAGTCGCCGTTGTGGTCCGTGATCAGGGCCCGCAGCGGCTCGCCCTGCGTCCGCTCCACGATCAGCGCCTGCCCCTGCACCGTCCGCGGCAGGCCCAGCCAGCGCACCGGCTGCTGGCGCGTGCCCACCGAGGCGATGGCGCTCCACGGCTCGGTCGCCGTACGCAGCAGATTCACCTGCCGCAGACCGTGCGCACTGACCCACACCCCGACCCGCAGCAGCCGCAGGGCGAGGGCGATCAGCACGGCCCCGACCAGTGCACAGACCGCGGCGCCGGCCGGCGAGCCGGCCATCGCAATGATCATTGCGCAGATCAGTACGAACGAGGCGAGCAGCAAAAACACTGCCGCCGCCCCCACCCGCCACGGTCCGGGGCGGTAGGGACGGCGCCAGTGGTCGGGCTCGTCATGCGGAAGTGCGGCCGAATCCGCGGCAGGGTTGTCGAGATCGAGGTCGCGGTCGGCCGTCAGGAAGGGCAGGGGCACGGCTGATCCTCACTCATGGGCACGCTGACTGAAGCTGTGACCGGTGAGGCTATCGGGACCGGCGGAGCGGAACCACTTCACGGCACGCCCCGCCCGCCCGTTCAGCGATGCGCGGCCTCGGACTGATGCACCCGGCTCGACCCGGAGCTGTCCTGCTGCAGTGCAGGAACGCCGAACAGCAGGGCGCCGGCCAGGCCGCCCACGACTGTCAGCGTGATGAGAGACTGGCCGAGGAGCTGCGCACGTGAGGCGCGCTGCCGCGGCGGGGGAGTGACATTGCTGCGGAACCGGTCTGCCTCGGCAACGAAGGCGAACGGGACGGGCTCTCGCCGGCGGAACATGAGCGGGCTCTCCTAGGAACCTCGAAGTGGGCACTGTCACAGGGTTAGACGTATGTGGCGTCCAGTTGGTGCCCGTTTTCAGGGACTTCTGTGAAAAATATCAACGGTCGCTCCGTGCGCCGCTCCAGGACGTCCGTTTTGCGGCTAACGCGGCATCATGCGGTGTTCCCCGGGCTGTCAGTGGCGGGCCGTAGGCTGGTCGCGCACGAGGATCGAAACGGAAGGAACCGCCGGTGTCCCACACCCCCGCCGAGAGCACTGAGAGTCCCGACGGCGCAGCCGTCAGCTTCCGGAGCGAGGTGACGGTCGAGCTGGTCAAGCACAGCGCCGCGGACAGCGACGTGCTGTGGGCGGCCCGGGTCTCCACGGCCGGCGAGCAGTCCCTGGAGGAGCTGCAGAAGGACCCGGAGCGCTCCAAGGGCCTGATCAACTACCTCATGCGGGACCGGCACGGCAGTCCCTTCGAGCACAACTCCATGACGTTCTTCATCAGCGCGCCGATCTTCGTCTTCCGCGAGTTCATGCGGCACCGCGTCGGCTGGTCGTACAACGAGGAGTCCGGCCGCTACCGTCAGCTGGACCCGGTCTTCTACGTCCCCGGCGAGTCCCGCAAGCTGGTCCAGCAGGGCCGCCCCGGCAAGTACGAATTCGTCGAGGGCACCCCGGCGCAGCAGGAGCTCACCGGCCGCGTCATGGAGGATTCCTACCGCCGGTCCTACGAGGCATATCAGGAGATGCTCGCCGCCGGCGTCGCCCGCGAGGTCGCCCGTGCGGTGCTCCCCGTCGGCCTGTTCTCCTCCATGTACGCGACCTGCAACGCCCGCTCCCTGATGCACTTCCTCGGCCTGCGCACGCAGCACGAGCAGGCGAAGGTGCCCTCGTTCCCGCAGCGCGAGATCGAAATGGTCGGCGAGCAGATGGAGGCCCACTGGGCCACGCTCATGCCGCTCACGTACGGCGCATTCAATGCGAACGGCCGGATCGCTCCGTAAGGCCCAGGTTGCGGGCCGGATTCCGGAGCGCGCAGGACTGAAGTGCGAAGTGTCCGGATTGCGGCATTTTGAGAAGTTCATCTACGCTGAACAGACGGACCCGGCACTGCTTGAACCCCCGAGCAGGCAGTGCCGGAGTCCACATCCCTGCTCCCCAGAGGCGCATCTCGTGGTGAGCTACGAGTAGCGTGGGACCCATGGCTCCGACTTCCACACCGCAGACCCCGTTCGGGCGGGTGCTGACCGCCATGGTCACGCCATTCACGGCGGATGGCGCTCTCGATCTCGACGGCGCGCAGCGACTGGCTGCCCACCTGGTGGACGCCGGTAACGACGGTCTCGTCGTCAACGGCACCACCGGAGAGTCCCCGACCACCAGCGACGCGGAGAAAGCCCAGCTGGTCCGCGCCGTGGTCGATGCGGTGGGCGATCGCGCCTTTGTCGTCGCCGGAGCCGGTACCAACGACACCCACCACAGCCTGGAGCTGGCCCGCGCCGCCCAGGACGCCGGCGCCCACGGCCTGCTCGCGGTGACGCCGTACTACAGCAAGCCCCCGCAGGAGGGCCTGCTCCGGCACTTCACGGCCATCGCGGACGCCACCGACCTGCCGGTCATGCTCTACGACATCCCCGGCCGCAGCGGTGTCCCGATCAACACCGAGACGATCGTCCGGCTCGCCGAGCACCCCCGGATCGTCGCCAACAAGGACGCCAAGGGCGACCTCGGCCGCGCCAGCTGGGCCATCGCCCGCTCCAGCCTCGCCTGGTACAGCGGTGACGACATGCTCAACCTCCCGCTGCTCTCGGTCGGCGCCGTCGGCTTCGTGTCGGTGGTCGGCCATATCGTCACCCCCGAGCTGCGCGCCCTCCTGGACGCCCACCTCAATGGTGATGTCACCAAGGCCACCGAGATCCATCAGAAGCTGCTGCCGGTGTTCACCGGCATGTTCCGCACCCAGGGCGTGATCACGACCAAGGCGGCGCTGGGCCTCCAGGGCCTGCCCGCCGGTCCGCTGCGGCTACCGCTCGTGGAGCTCTCCCCCGAGGAGACCGAGCAGCTCACGCGCGATCTTGCCGCCGGTGGGGTACAGCTCTGATCACAGACTTCACAACTGAATACGGACCAACAACCGCCACATAGCAAGTGCACGAATGTCATGCGCGCCACGTGCCCTCGACGGCAGCGTGGCGTGTGTGGTGAGGAGAGTCTTTTGAGTCATCCGCATCCTGAGCTCGGCGCCCCGCCGAAGCTTCCCAAGGGCGGCCTGCGGGTCACCCCCCTCGGCGGCCTGGGAGAAATCGGCCGCAACATGACGGTCTTCGAATACGGAGGCCGGCTGCTGATCGTCGACTGCGGAGTGCTCTTCCCCGAGGAGGAGCAGCCCGGAATCGACCTGATCCTGCCGGACTTCACGTCCATCAGGGATCGCCTCGACGACATCGACGGCATCGTGCTCACCCACGGCCACGAGGACCACATCGGCGGTGTCCCCTACCTCCTGCGCGAGAAGCCGGACATCCCCCTCATCGGTTCGAAGCTGACCCTCGCCCTCATCGAGGCGAAGCTTCAGGAGCACCGCATCCGCCCCTACACCCTTGAGGTGAAGGAAGGGCACACGGAGCGGATCGGCTCCTTCGACTGCGAATTCGTCGCGGTCAACCACTCCATCCCCGACGCCCTGGCCGTCGCCATCCGCACCCCCGCGGGCATGGTCGTGCACACCGGCGACTTCAAGATGGACCAGCTCCCGCTGGACCGCCGTCTCACCGACCTCCCCGCCTTCGCGCGGCTCGGCGAGGAAGGCATCGACCTTCTTCTCTCCGACTCCACGAACGCCGAGGTCCCGGGCTTCGTCCCGCCCGAGCGGGACATCTCCAACGTCCTGCGTACGGTGTTCGCGAACGCCCAGAAGCGCATCATCGTCGCCAGCTTCGCCAGCCATGTGCACCGCATCCAGCAGATCCTCGATGCGGCCCATGAGTACGGCCGCAGGGTCGCCTTCGTCGGCCGCTCCATGGTCCGCAACATGGGCATCGCCCGCGAACTGGGCTACCTGAAGGTCCCCGCCGGCCTGGTCGTCGACGTCAAGACCCTCGACGACCTCCCCGACGACGAGGTCGTGCTGGTCTGCACGGGTTCCCAGGGCGAGCCGATGGCTGCCCTCTCCCGGATGGCCAACCGCGACCATCAGATCCGGATCGTCCAGGGCGACACCGTGATCCTGGCGTCCTCCCTCATCCCGGGCAACGAGAACGCGGTCTACCGCGTGATCAACGGCCTCACCCGGTGGGGCGCGGACGTCGTCCACAAGGGCAATGCCAAGGTCCATGTCTCGGGCCACGCCTCGGCCGGCGAGCTGCTGTACTTCTACAACATCTGCAAGCCGAAGAACCTCATGCCGGTCCACGGTGAATGGCGCCATCTGCGCGCCAACGCCGAACTCGGCGCACTGACCGGGGTACCGAAGGACCGGATCGTCATCGCCGAGGACGGCGTCGTGGTCGACCTGGTCGACGGTGTCGCAAAGATCGTCGGCAAGGTCCAGGCGGGCTATGTCTACGTCGACGGCCTCTCGGTCGGCGATGTGACGGAAACCCATCTGAAGGACCGCCGCATCCTGGGCGACGAAGGCATCATCTCGGTCTTCGTGGTCGTGGACAGCAGCACGGGCAAGATCGTCGGGGGCCCGGACCTGCATGCACGCGGCTCCGGCATCGAGGACGCCGCCCTGGCGGGCGTGGCCCCCAAGATCGATGAGGCCTTGGCCAAGGCGGCCCAGGACGGTGTCGCGGACGCGCGCCAGCTCCAGCAGCTGATCCGCCGCTCGGTCGGCAAGTGGGTGTCAGACAACTACCGCCGCCGCCCGATGATCCTCCCCGTGGTCGTCGAGGTCTGACGCACACAGCTGCACGAAGCACTCAAGTCGGAGCGGGGCAACCGGATTTGCATCCGGGCGCCCCGCTCCAGTAGGTTTACGGCTCCGCCTGAGCGGGAAGCACCGCACGCCTGTGCGTACGGAGCACCCCGCGAAGCCAGGCG
Organism: Streptomyces sp. NPDC054765; assembly: GCF_053612065.1. Taxonomy (NCBI): domain Bacteria; kingdom Bacillati; phylum Actinomycetota; class Actinomycetes; order Kitasatosporales; family Streptomycetaceae; genus Streptomyces; species Streptomyces sp. NPDC054765. Next base: position 7,625 of record NZ_JBSHBP010000132.1, read on the forward strand.
GAATTCCGGCTCAGAGCAATCTGATAAAGTCGGATCAGCCGAAAGGCAAACCCCCTCCGACGGGAAATCGGAATCGAATTCGGACCGGTAACGGAACGAAATCGGGTCTGCTAGAGTCGGAAAGGTCAGAAAGCGAAAGCAGAACGGCCAACCCCGCTCCAACAGGGGGCCGGAGACGGAAACGGATCTGGTAAGGTTGGAAACGTGAAGAAGCCGAAAGGCGGAAACGCACCGGCGAAAATCGGGCCCGCAAGGATCTGATAGAGTCGGAAACGCAAGACCGAAGGGAAGCGCCCGGAGA
>NZ_JBSHBP010000133.1:0-7817 GCF_053612065.1 Streptomyces sp. NPDC054765
AATACCGCTTGGAGTACTGACTACCCACCTGGCACTACTTCCTCTGGAACCTCATGTCCCAGTCTCCAGGTGTCCAGTCACAAGGGGAAGCTTCATCCGGACGCGCTGCTGAACCTGGACGGCGGGGTCAAGCCAGAGATGGTGGCCACCGACAACGCCTCGTACTCCGACATGGTGTTCGGCCTGTTCAAGATCCTGGTCTACAACTTCTCACCCCGATTCCGCGACCTGGACGACCAACGGTTCTGGCGAGCCACGATGCCCGGGGTGGATACGGGCACGTACGGCGCGGTGGAGGACCTGGCCCGCAACCGGGTCAACCTGAATAAGGTGATCACCCACTGGCCGGACATGCTGAAGGTCGCCAGCTCCCTGGTCACCAACCAGGTCCGGGCGTATGACCTGCTGCGGATGCTCGGACGGGAGAACCGGCCGATCCCGCTGGGGCAGGCGTTCGCCGAGTACAGGCGGATCGCCAAGACCGAACACCTGCTGCGGGTGGTCGACTCGGTCGACGACACCTACCGGCGGCAGATGAACCGGCAGCTCACCGTGCAGGAGTCACGCCACAAGCTGGCCCGGGACGTGTGCCACGGCAAGCGCGGCACCATCCACCAGGCGTACCGCGACGGCATGGAGGACCAGCTCGGCGCGCTCGGCTTCGTCCTCAACGCCGTGGTGCTGTGGACGACGCGGTACATCGACGCCGCCGTCGACCAGCTCCGCGCCGAAGGCCACGAGATTGCGGGCGAGGACGTCGCCCGGCTTTCCCCGCTCAAGCACAAGAACCTTAACGTGCGCGGGCGCTACAGCTTCACCGCCAGCGTTCCGGCCACTGGCGCCTTGCGTCCCCTTCATGACCCAGGCGCGCCCGGGCTGGACGAGGACGACGACGGCCGTGAGGACTGAGACCGGCCAGCCGGCAGTCGCTTCGCTTGAGGAACCGGCCTGTTCCTGGCCAGACCAGGTAGCCAGCTCCGGCGACGGTCAGCGTGATGAGCACGGCCGGAACGGGACGACGGTGCACCGGCTCGGGGGCGGATGCCACCGGACCGGTGCACGCCTTCGGGCAGCGCCTCCCGTACCAGGCGTCCGGCCATGTGCCTGCGGTGTCGAAGGCTGCGAGGGGATGTTCTTACAGTGTGGTTCTGTTCTGGGCTCGGTGCAGCAGCGTGGGGTCGTGGGCGTTGACGAGCAGGAGGTCGAGAGGGTTCTCGGCGCAGAGCTGGGTCAGACGACGGTGGTTGCCTTCGACTTTGGACCAGTCAGAGGCGACGACTCGCTCCATCGTGGTCAGGGACTTCGGGACCTGGCCGGTGCCGTCGATCTGTCCGTGGTGGTAGAAGCAGTCACCGACGTGGAGAACCCAATGGGTGCCTGCGTCGACAGCGATGGCGGCGTGGCCCCGGGAGTGGCCGGGCAGGCTGATCATGACGATGCCGGCGGCGATTTCGGTGAGTTCTTTGGCGTTGGGGAACCCCCGCCACGGCTCGCCGCCTTCAAGGGTGTGCGGGACGATCAGAGGGTCGTGGGCGCGGTGGGATGCGACGTAGCGGCCCCGCTCCATGGCTCCCTCGGGCTGCAGGGCAGCGTGGTTCTCGGTGGTGGTGAGGTGGACCTGGGCCCAGGGGAAGTCGGCGAGTCCGCCGGTGTGGTCGGCGTCGAAGTGGGTGAGGACGATGTGGCGGACATCCTGGGGGGCGTAGCCGAGTGCGGTCACTTGGCGGATCGCTGCCTCGGTGGTGTCAAAGGCGGGGCGGACATAGAAGCGTGCTGCTCCGAAGCGTCCTGCTGGGTCGGCGGCGTCCTTGAGTCCGAGGCCGCTGTCGATGAGTACGAGGCCGTTGTCGGTCTCGACGAGCAGGACGTGGCAGACCAGTCCGTCGGGTGCCCGCCAGGGGCGCATGGTGCCGCAGTTGAGGTGGTGGACCTTCATGGGCGTCTCAGTCCTCGTGGATGACCTGCAGGATCGCTGTGTGGTGACGTACCGTAGTTGTTCTCATCCCAGTGCTGCGAGCATGTCGGCCTGCGCGTCGGGATCGGATGGCAGCCGGGCGTCGATCTCCTGGATGGGGCGGGAGCCGTCCCAGTTGGCTGCGACGAGCTTGATGAGATCAAACACGAACTTCTTCGACCCGCCCAGGTCGGAGATCTCGATGACGGTGCCGGGGCGGTGCTCGGTGGCCAGGTAAGCGAACCGGCCATCCTCGCCGTCGATCCGTCCTTCTTGCCCCACGGTGAAACCGGCCGCGAGGGCACGGTCTGGTAGTCCTCACTCCAGTAGGCGACGTGCTGCACGCCCTCGTGGCCGGCGGCGAGGAAGCCCCGGTACATCGAGGGGGCATCGTTGACCGGCGTGATGAGCTCGATCTGGATGTCGCCGCTGTTGGCGACCGCGACGTCCATGGCCATGTCCGACGGTTCGCCGTGATAGGTGAAGTCGCCGGGCTTGACGTTCTTGAGGTAGAACCACGGGCCGATGCCGCAGTTGATGAAGCCCTGCATGGAGGCTTCGATGTCGCGCACCACGTACCCGATCTGTGCGATGGAGCCGAAGATGTGCGCCACCGGGCTGGGGGTGGTGTCGGTGTGGGCGTCGGCGAAGGTCAGTACGAGCTTGCCGACCGCGGCGTTGGTCCGGAGCCGTTGGGCGGCGTCGTCCGCCCTGTCGGCGGGATAGACGCTGTCCAGGCGCGGCGCGATGTGGCCGTCGGCGACGGCGGGGAGCACGCGGTCGGCCAGGGCCTCCACGACGTCCGCGAGTTCGCTGCGCGTGCGTATGCTGAAGGTGGTGTCGATCAGCTTCTGGCGGCGGAAGGCGATCGTATCGAGGTTGACCTGGGTGGCGGGACCGGCGAGTCGGCCGATGCTCACGATCCGTCCCCCGATCGCGGTCGCCTCGGGTACGGAGGTGAACAGTTCGCCACCGACGTGGTCGAGGGTGATGTCGGCTCCTTGCCCGTCCGTGGCGGCCAGCACGGCCGTGGCCAGACTTTCGGTCTTGGTGTTGACCGTGATATCGGCGTCGGCTTTGGTCAGGGCTGTCCGCTTGTCCTCGCTGGTGGTGGTCGCGATCATCTTGCCGGCGCCGAGGGCCTGGGCGAGCTGGATGCCTATCAGCCCGATCGCGCTGGTGCCGCCGGTGATCAGCACTGTCTCACCCTGCGTGAATCGGGCTTGGGTGACCAGGGCGTCGTGTTCGGTGATGAGGCCGATCGGCAGGGTGGCGGCCTCCTCGAAGGACAGGCCCTCGGGGATGGGGACGATCAGCCGCGGGTGGCACAGCGCGTAGTCGGCGAACGCACCGATCGTGATGCCCATGACGCGGGTCCCTGCCGGCAGGTGCGGAGCGAGCGGGCTTCCGGTCTCAACGACCCCGGCCACCTCCATTCCCGCGGTGAACGCGCCCTCGCTCTGAGAGTTGGCGGTGTAGGAGCCCTCCAGCGCGTACAGGTCGGCTCGGTTGAGGCCGGCGGCGTGGACCTGGATGCGGACGGCGCCAAGCTGCTCGGGCAGGGCGATCTCCTCCAGCCGCCATTGTCCTCCCTCACCGCCGATCAGGGCGCGCATGGTCGAGGCGGTCTCGTTGGTTCGCGTGGTCACGATCGTGCTCCTGTGTCCTGGGGGCCGAGGTTCGGCTCGGTGCTGTTCAGCAGCCGCGGATCGGGCTTCGACCTGGCTGCGGAGAGCGCGCCGCGAAGGACGCGGGCGAGCTTGAGCAGTCCGGCGGGCCTGCGTTTGTCGAGGCCCGCTACCAACTGCTTGAGGATGGTGAGCTGGTCGAAGTAGATGCGCTCGGTGACCAGGTGCTCGTTCTCGTCGAAGATGAAGTACGCCGTCATCCGGGTGCGGTGTTTCGACCCGGTCGGCGGGATCTTGCCGAGCATGCCGTGGTGGGTGCCCTGCAGCCAGAACTCCACGATCACCGCATCGGCACTGTGCCTGAAGGCGATCAGCTCGTGATCCTGGTCGGGGAACGCGACCCGGGTGTCGTGGTAGTAACCGCGGACCTCGGAGTCGCCGTCGTGCACCAGCATCTGCGCGATCAGCTCGTAGTGCGGGTGGAGGAACGTCGAGAGCGTGGCGTCCCAGTCCTGGAGAACCTCGTCACGGAAGTGGTCGAGCACGAGCCGCTCCCGGGCGCGCAGGACGGCCTCGGCAGGCAGCGTGAACCGAGAGGGAGGTGACGGGTCGGCGGGTATGGCGGACATTTGTGTCTCCTGTCTCAGGCGGGCTGGGCGCCGTGGCGAATCGCGCCGTGCGTGAACGTCGGCTTCGTGCCGGGATTGGTCCAGGCACCGGTCAGCTCACTGGAGGGGAAGAACTGCAAGAACCGCGGATCGGCCTGGCTGCGGTCGGCCAGGGCCTTCTCCATGACGATCGAGTTGTACTGATCAGCCGTCGTCTCGATCGTGTTCGCGTTCAGCACGACCTCCTGCTGCCATGCGCGGGCCCACCTCGCCAGGCCCGGGAGCTTGGAGTACTCCGGGACCAGCGCCTCAGCGGCGATCACGTTCTCGCTGGAAACCCAGATACCGGTGTCGGTGTTGACGACCAGGGACTGGTTTCCGAACGCATGGCCGGGGGTCTTCAGCACCGCCACGCCGGGACCCAGCACCACCGAGCCGTTCACCGGCAGGAACGCCTCAGCCGGGACATCGGAGTAGGTACCAGGCTGGTACCAGGGCTTTTGCAGCGGGTGAAGGTCTGCCAGCGCAGCCAGCTCGTCGCGCTGCACGATCACCTTCGCGTTGGGGAACGCTGCCTCGGGTGCCTGCCCGAGATCGTCCTGGAAGGCGGTGGTCCCCACCCAGCGCCGCAGGTCCTGGGTGTGGAGGTGGTCGAACAACAGGTAGTCCACCTCCGCCGGGCCGATCCCCAGCCCGGCCAGATGACTGAGCACCGTGCCGTGCTCAGTCACGAACTGCCGCTCCAGAAAGCTCGGCGTGTGCTGGGCGAGCGTGTCGAAGTACGGCGTGTACCGCCCCAGCTCATGGTCGCTCGGCTCGAACAGCAACACCCGCTTGCGGCCGCCGGACTCGGTCCAGCGGATCACCTGCATCCGGTTCGTGATCGACAGGAACGGCGCCAGCGCTTTCGAGGCCCGGAACAACCCGAACCGCGTCGGATAGGGCAACGTCACCAGGTCACACGTCACGACGCTGTCCGGTGTTCCGGTCGACGTGAACTCGCCGCGGAACGCCGCAGCCTGCCGTCGGGCGATCCGCAACCGTGCCCCGGGCGGCTCCTCGGAGCGGGAGAGGTCGGTCACCGCATCGACCACCGTGCCGACCGTGGGCAGATCCTTCACTTCGGTACTGGTCCAGGGCAAGCCCATCGTCACTCCTCACACAGGTTTACCCACATCGTGGGTATCTGCTGGGCCACTATATCCACGGCGTGGATTTAATCAATCGGCTCCGGCACAATGAACCGCATGACTCGATCAGCGGACGCCAACGCCGGAGCCCGACGCGGCCGGCCCCCCAAGGGCACCTCGCAGCTCTCCAGGGACGCGATCGTCGACGCCACCCTCAAGGTCATCGACACCGACGGGGTCACCGCGGTCAGCATGCGTTCCGTCGCGCGAGTCCTCGGAGTCGACGCCAAGAGCCTCTACAACCACGTCGACGGCAAGGACGGGCTTCTCGACACCGTCGCCGAGCACCTGCTCGGCGGGGTGTCCATCCCGCCGGCGACCGGCGACCTGCGCATCGATTTGCCCGCGATCGCCGACGCCTTCCGCGACCGTGCGCTCCTCCACCCCGAAGCCGCACCCCTCGTGCTGACCCGCCAGCTCGCATCCTTCGAAGGACTCGCACCGGTCGAAGCACTCCTGGGCGCACTCAGATCAGCGGGATGCCCGATCGAGGAATCGGTACAGCTGATGCGCATCCTCGTGGCCTCGCTGATCGGCACCCTGCTCCGGGAAGTTCAGGCGGGCCCCACCCTCGGCATCTCGGACAAGGGCGGCATCGCCGCGCGGCAGAAGACACTGGAAGACTCCGGCCTTCCCCACGTGATCGAAGCCGCCCCGCACCTCGCACGGTTCGACCGCGATGCGGAGTACGAGTACGCCGTCCAAGCTGCCACAGCACTCGTGCTGGACAGGATCGGGGCATCGCAGGCAGGGTGAGCGCGAAAATCGCACGGACAGCCAAAGAGGCGCAGGCCGCTGCCGCCCCGCCTGTCGGCAAACGATCGTTTGCCGACAGGCGCCCGACACGTCCAATGAACCCGTGCAATCCGGTGGTTCGCGGCGGCCGTATCCAATCAGATCCGATGGTGATTGCTGACAGCGTTTGACGACAGATAGGGGCCGATCCTCCATACGGAAAGGGGCCCCGGTGGCGAACCTGGTCTACAAGCGGGTCTCGACCGACCAGCAGTCCACCGCCCGGCAGAACCTCGTCCTGGACGAGGCCGGGATCGAGGACCCGGTCGTCTTCGAGGAGGACCCGGGCACCTCCAGCCGCCTCCACCCCCTCCAGCGCCCGAAGTTCCGCGCGCTCCTCGACTACGCGCGGCCGGGCGGCACCGTCCACATCTCCGAGATGTTCCGCCTCGTACGCGGAACCGGGCACATCCTCGACGTGCTCGACGTCCTCCACCGCGACCAGGTGGCGCTGCGCATCCACGACGGCGCGTTCTCCGCGATGGACCTCACCGCCCGCCACCCGCGCACCGGCGAGTTGCTGTCCACCGTGAAGTTCGTGGTGCAGACCCTCGCCGCCGCCGGCGAACTCCAGCGCGACCTCCAGCGCGAGCTGACCTACGACGGACTGCGCGCCGCCGAGGCCAAGGGCAGCAAGGGCGGGCGCCGCCCCGCCGTGGCGGCCGCGAAGACCGACACCGTCCGCACCGCCTACCTGGAGGGCTGCTCGATCGCCGCCCTCGCCCGCGAACACGGCGTCAGCCGCGGCGCCATCCGCGCGGCCGTCGCCGACCTCATGCCCGACCACACCGCCATCGCGGAGGACGTCCCGGCCCCGGAGCTGCCGGTCACCCTCGACATGCCGGGCAAGGTCGCCGACTTCCTTCGTATCACCGAGCTGGAGCCCGCCGAGCGGACCGCCCTCGACCACGGCGTGACCGTACGGCGCGGCCAGGGCAATACCCTGCGCGTCAGCACCACGCCGGCCATCCACCGTCAGCTCCTCGACCGCTGCCACCCCCTCGACGGCGGCCAGGGCACCCCGGCGGTCCCGGCCCAGCGCAAGGCTGCTGTGGCCAGACGAGGTTCGCTCCGCTGAAGCCCTGGTGGCCCCTGCCCCGGAGCCGCGACGCCAAGAGTTGCAGATGGCCCGGACCCTGATGACCTCGCTTTCGGAGGATTTTCGGCTCGACGAGCAGCCTGACCACTACCGGACGGCCTTGGACGACGTGGTGACGGCGAAGCTCGCGGGGCAGGAGCCACCGCATAGCCCTGCAACGCCAGTCGGCCCAGTGGTGGACCTGATGGCCATGCTTGAGGAGAGCGTTCGGGCTGCACAGGGCACGCGCAGCTCGAAGGCGAGGAAACCACCTGATCCCGGCCGTAAGAGCGGCTGACGCTGCGTTTGCGCACCAGTCGCGTCGCGCCGGCCCGACCGTACTCAGCAGGCCCCCGGAGCTTAGTTCCGGGGGCCTGCTGCTCAGGGCAATGGTTCGGGCGGGGGGCGGTTCAGCGGGTGCGACTTGCAGTGCGGGATGCCGGTGGAGCCGGGGCCTTCTGGGTAGTGCGGCTAGGGCCTGTGTGTGGTTGTGATCAATCAGTTGCCTGCAGGAGGTCATTGACCCAGATCATCGAGGCGCGGAGGTGGAGGCCGGCGAGGTAG
>NZ_JBSHBP010000134.1:0-6782 GCF_053612065.1 Streptomyces sp. NPDC054765
GGGCCGGGGGAGGACGAGCGCCCCGGGCCTAGAAGAAGGTGCGGATGAAATCGGTGACCGTGCCGTCCTGCTCGACCAGCGGGATCAGCTGCCACTTGTCGAAGGACGTGCAGGGGTGCGACAGGCCCAGACCGACCCAGTCACCGACCTCCAGGTCGCCGGCGCGCTCGGTGGTGACCCAGGCGTGCTGGTCGGACAGGCCGGTGACGGTGACCCCGTCCGCCGGACGCACGGTGCCGTCCCGGCCGGACCGTACGACCTGGGCCTGCGGCAGATGCAGGTCGTACGCCGCGTCACGCTTGCCCGCGTTGAGGAACGCCTGCTCGGGCGTCGGGCGGGAGACGACCTGCGCCCAGAGGCGGAAGGCGGGCTGCAGGGCGCCCTCCTCCGGGACGCGGTTGAAGGGGGTGAGGCGGCGGTAGTGGCCGTCGTCGTGCGAGACATAGGCGCCCGAGCGCAGCAGCTTGAGGACCGGGGCGGACAGCTCGGGGATCTCGGCGAAGACCTCGGCGACCGCGTCGAACCAGGCGCTGCCGCCGGCGCTGATGACGATCCGGTCGAGATCGGTGAAGCGGCCCGCCTTGTCCAACTCGGCGGCCAGCGCGACCAGTCGGCGCAGCCAGGCGGTCACCCGCTCGGGGGTGGCGTCGGGCACCTCGCCCTCGTAGCCGGCGACGCCGACCAGGCGCAGGGTGTCCACGCCCGCGATGGCATCGGCGAGTTCGAGGCATTCGGCCTCGGTACGGACACCGGTACGGGCGCCCTCGCCGGCGCCGAGCTCGACGACGACGTCCACGGGCCGGGTGGCGCCGGCCTCGCGCAGTGCGCTGTCCATCAGCTCGATGCCGCGCAGCGAGTCGACGTAGCACATGAAGTGGAAGCCGGGGTCGGCGGCGAGCTCACCGGCGAGCCAGCGCAGCGCGGCCGCGTCCACGACCTCGTTGGCCAGGAAGATGTGCTGGATGCCGTAGGTGCGGTAGACCCGGGCCTGGTGGGGGACGGCGGCGGTGATGCCCCAGGCGCCGTGCTCCAGTTGGCGGGCGAACAGCTGCGGTGCCATGCAGGTCTTGCCGTGCGGGGCGAAGGCCAGGCCGTGCCGGCCGGCGTAGGTCTCCATGAGGGCCAGGTTGTGCTCGACCGACTCGGCGGAGAGGGCGAGGACAGGGGTGGTGAACCCGTCGCTGAAGAGATTGCGGCGCTCGGCGGCCAGCCGGCCGACGGTCAGGCCCTCGGCGTCCGGGGGGAGCGACTTGAAGCGGTGGTCGACCCGCTCGTCCGCCAGCCCCTTGAGTCCCTGCGCGAGCCGTTCGCCGGCCATGGGGCCTCCTCAAAGATCTTGTTGCACTGTCTGCAACGCTCATTGCGCATCTCGCTTACCGCTGTCTAACATCCGAGCCATCGCCCGGTCAATGGTGGAAATCACGGCCGGAAACGGCCGGAACGCCGCGCGGGACAGGGCCGGAGCGCCGCGTGGGCGGAGGGCCCGCACGCCGTGTGGGCACACGGCAGGAACCCGGTGGGGCACACGGCAGGAACCCGGTGGGGCACACGGCAGGAACCCGGTGGGGCACACGGCCGGGCGCGCACCACAGCGAAGGAGCGAAACCGATCGTCACCAGGTCCTCGAACGCCGGCGCCACCCCCGTTCCGGACGGCACACCCGTCCCGGACGGCACACCCGTCCCGGACGTCGATGTCGTCTGTCTCGGTGAGTCCATGGTCACCTTCCTGCCGAGTCTGCCCGGCCGGCTCGCCGACGTGCCGTCCTTCGACCGCGCCATCGGCGGCGCCGAATCCAACGTCGCCTGCTCCCTCGCCCGCACCGGCCACACCGCACGCTGGATCTCCCGGGTCGGCACCGACGGCTTCGGCGACCACCTCCTGGCCGCCATCGCCGGCAGCGACGTCGACATCAGCCATGTCCGGCGCGACCCGCTGCGTCCCACGGGCATCTACTTCCGCACCGCCGGCGACCGCGCCACCGGCACCCACGAGGTCGCCTACTACCGCGCCGGTTCCGCCGCCTCCGCCATGACGGCGGCGGACCTGGACCTGGACGCGATCCACTCCGGCCGCGTCCTGCACCTGTCCGGCATCACGGCGGCGCTGTCCGGGGACTGCCTCGGCCTGATGCGGGAGCTGACCGCCCGCCGCCCGGGGCGTCCGCTCCTCTCCTTCGACGTCAACTACCGGCCGGGGCTGTGGCGCGACACCACGCAGGCACGGGCGCTGCTCGATCTGGCACGCGGTGCGGACATCGTGTTCGTGGGCGACGACGAGGCCCGGGACGCATGGGGCCTGCACGGGGCACGGGCCATCAGCGAAGCGCTGCCGGAACCGGAGATCCTGGTCGTCAAGCAGGGCGAGGGCGGAGCCACCGTGTTCCGGCGCGCCACCGGGACGGCCGGGCTCCGCGACGACGCCGCCGGCACCGCCACCTTCGCCCCTTCCCTGAACGTCGACCTCGTGGCCGCCACCGGCGCCGGGGACGCCTTCGCCGCCGGATTCCTCTCTGCCACCCTCCGCGGCCTCCCGGTCCGCACCCGGATCCGCCACGGTCACCTGTGGGCCGCCGCCGCCCTCACCGTTCCCGGCGATCTCGCGACCCCGCCGGGCCGCGCGTACGCCGACCGTCTGGCGGATCTGGACGACGCGGCCTGGGGGAGACTGCACCTCGGTCCCGGCTGGACCACAGCCGAAGCATCCGGCCGCAGGGCCGACGAGGAGGTACGTACGCGGTGAGCGACCGAAGCGAGAGAACCACCCAGAGGTGCGGCCCTGGCGAGAGGCGCGCCCCTGGTGAATGCAGGGGCGGGCGAAGTGAGGTCTCGGTATGAGTGAGCGTAGCGAGCGGGTTGTTGAGGGGTGTGCGCTGAGCGAATGTGATGCCGGGCGAAGTGAGGACTCGGTATGAGTGAGCGTAGTGAGCGAGTCGTTGAGGGGTGTGCGCTGAGCGAATGCGATGCCGAGCGAAGTGAGGACTCGGTATGAGTGAGCGTAGTGAGCGAGTCGTTGAGGGGTGCGCGCTGAGCGAATGCGATGCCGAGCGAAGCGAGGTCTCGGCATGAGCCAGACCGTCGACCGTGCGCTGAGCATCCTGCCGCTGCTCGCCGAGGGGCCCGCCGACCTGGGACAGGTCGCCGACCGGCTCGGCGTCCACAAGTCCACGGCTCTGCGGCTGCTGCGCACCCTCCACGAACACGGCCTCGTCTACCGCCAGTCCGACCAGCGCTACCGCCTCGGCGCCCGGCTCTTCGCCCTCGCCCAGCAGGCCGCCGAAAACCTCGACGTCCGCGAGATCGCCCACCCCCACCTCGTCGAACTCAACGAGAAGTGCGGCCACACCGTCCACCTCGCGGTCCGCGAGGAGAACGAGGTCCTCTACATCGACAAGGTCGAGAGCCGCTACCCGGTCCGGATGTACTCCCGGATCGGCAAGCCCGTCGCGGTCACCGTCGCCGCGGTCGCCAAGCTGCTCCTCGCCGACCTGCCCGAACCCGAGCGCCGCGCCCTCGCGGAGAAGCTCGACTACCCCCTCTACACGTCCCGTTCGACACCCCACGCCACGGCGTTCCTCGCCGAACTGGCCAAGGTCCGCGAACAGGGCTGGGCCACCGACCTCGGTGGCCACGAGGAGTCCATCAACTGTGTCGCGGCCCCCATCCGCGGCGCGGACGGGCGCCTGGCCGCCGCCATGTCGGTCTCCGCGCCGAATGTCGTCGTCACCGCCGAGGAACTCCTCACTCTGCTCCCGCTGGTACGCCGCACCGCCGACACCGTCAGCCGGGAGTACTCCGGAACCGCAATTCCCCGGTAACCGCTGGTCCCGTACCACTGGTCTCGTACCGCTGGTCCCGTACAGGAAGTCTGAACACCATGACCGAGAAGATCGCGCTCACCCCGGCCACCCACACCACCCCGCCCGCGAAGTTCTCCCACGGCGTCAAGAAGGGCAATATCCTTCAGGTCGCAGGCCAGGTCGGCTTCCTCCCCGCCGTCGAGGGCCAGGCCCCCACCCCGGCCGGCCCGACCCTGCGCGAGCAGACCCTGCAGACCCTCGCCAACGTCCGGGCCATCCTCGAAGAGGGCGGCGCGAGCTGGGACGACGTCATGATGATGCGCGTCTACCTCACCGACGTGGACCACTTCGCCGAGATGAACGAGATCTACAACGCCTACTTCGAGGAGCAGGGCCTCAAGGAGGCAGCCTCGGCCCGTACGACCGTCTATGTCGGTCTGCCCAAGGGCCTGCTCATCGAGATCGACGCCCTCGCGGTGCTGGGCTGAGGCACCGAATCCCTTGCCCCGCCTGCCGTTGGCGCCACCGCACGCGCACCGTTCGCCGCACGGCACGGCGCCCCGTACCGACGGGGCGCCGTGCCGCGGTACCCCCTGCCTGGAGATGCCTTCCAGGGGACATTCCCGGATTCTCGTCTCGCCCACCTCGCCCACCTCGCCTACCTCGCCTACCTCGCCTACCTCGCCTCCCTCGTCCTGCGCGTCGCCCAGGGCTCGGCCACGGTCGCCCTCGTCACCACGGCCGGCATCGTCGTCCCCCTCGTCGAGGGCCAGGGCATGTCCCAGGCCCATCTGGCGCTGATCATCATGGCGATCTCGGCAGGGTCGATCTTCGCTTCGCATGTCAATGACGGGGGATTCTGGATGGTCAGCAAGTACTTCGGCATCACGGAGCGCGACACCCTCAAGTCCTGGACGGTGCTGGAGTCGGTGCTGTCGGCGGCGGGGTTCGGGGTGGCGGCGCTGGTGAGCTTGGTGGTGTAGGCGCCGGTGGCGACATCCCGTCGCCGTACGTACGTAGAGGGGGCGCTCGGCACCGGGCGCCCCCTTGGAGTCAGGCCGTGTGCCCGTACACCTGTGCCCCTTCGCGCGGTAGTACGGCCCACGACCGTGTTCCGTCGCCGGGCTCCTGCGAAGTCCCGAATCCCCACTTGCCCTCACAGGCCCGCACCACACAGGCCAGCAGCAGGAGCACGGACCGTCGCCGGGCGTCGCAGGCCGCGGCGAGACGGCGGTGTGTATGGCGGGGATGCCCGTCGTACAGGTTCACGCGCAGCGTGTCGTCCCGATACCGCAGCGACAGGTATACGTCTTCGGACGGCGTGAACAGGCAGGCACAGGCCGCGAGTTCACCGATCACCTGGATCGCGGCCGCGGTCACGTCGTACAGGCCGTGCGCTTCCAGGATCGTACGGGCGGCGGACCGTGCCACGGCCGGACTGGCGAGCGCGGCGGGAAGAGTGAGGCTGTAGGCCAGGTTTTCCGGCACGCGCGGTGTGCGGATGTCGAGGGGGTGCGGGCATACGGACACGGGTGCGGGCATGGCAACTCCCTTTTGATCAGAATTGGTTGATGGCGCGGCAGTCGGTGGCCTGTCTCCCTGGCGCGGGCCCGCCTCTCCCAGGGCAGGAGGATGCGGGCAGGCTCGCGCGATGCGCTTCCGGCTGCGTGGAGCGTAAGCGTTGCGTTACCGACCGTAGGGGTATGGGTGGCTCGTGTGCCACCTGATCTTGCGCATTGCCTCCCGTGAACTGGATCGACGCCACGTGCGTCATGCAGACTGGCGCCACCGATTGGGGAGGGAGGGGCGCCGATGCCCACCAGGGCCACGCCCACAGAGCGCCAGAGGCGTCTGGGTGCCGAGCTGCGCAAGATGCGTGTCGCGGCAGGTCGAACCACCGAATACGCTGCAGGTCTGCTTGGTTTGGACCGGACCAAGGTCTCCAACATGGAGTCGGGTATTCGCTCCACTTCGCCTGAACGCGTACGGATACTTGCCAGCAACTACGACTGCTCGGACCAGCACTACGTCGGGGCTCTGGCCGAACTTGCCAACTCCCGCAAGCGCGGATGGTGGGAGCAGTTCAGGGGGAGTCTCCCTCAAGGGCTGCTGGATGTCGCCGAGTTGGAATGGCACGCTACGCGGCTGCGGTCCGAACAGGCCGTTCACCTGCCCGGACCGCTTCAAGTGGGTGCGTACGCACGCGCCATCTTCGACGCCGCGCTGCCCCCTTTGCCCAGATCGGAGGTGGAGCTACGCGTGATTTTCCGGCTGCACCGCCAGCAGATTCTGGAACGCGACAACCCCGTCAACTATGTCGCATACGTTCATGAGTCCGCCCTGCGCATGCAGTTCGGTGGGCGTGCCGTGGCCAGGGAGCAACTCCAGTATCTCTGCGAGATGTCCGAGCTGGTGAACGTTGAGGTGCGCGTGCTTCCTGTTGAGGCAGGCGCATTCCCAGGCGCCGGGCATGCCGTCCTGTACGCCGAAGGTGATGTGCCGCGATTGGACACGGTCCAGTTGGACTCGGCTCACGGTCCCGAATTCACTCATGCCGATGCGCAGCTCGCCAAGTACCGGGAGCACATGGGCTGGATGCACGCCCGTACGCTCGGGGCGCGCGAATCTCGGGACTTCATTCACCACATCGTCCGTCAGCTCTGAGGAGGGCCACATGGCTGAGATCTCTTGGGAAGACCCCTTCTGCGCGGAAGGCAACAACTGCTTCCGCATAGGTACCGACGGTCAGGGAAACGCTTATATCGCGGTGGCGGGTGCCGAGGACGCCTACGTCACCGATACCCGCGAAGCTCTCCGCACGCTCATCCGCGAGATAAAGGCCGGCAAGGCCGACCACCTGCTCTAGGCCCAATACCGGTGCTTTAGTACTTAATTCGTGGGGTTGGGGATGTTTTGGTGGGTTCGACGAGGGTGACGGCGGGGGTGGCCGGGCGAGGTGGGTTGTTGTGTTCGGTGCGTTTGA
>NZ_JBSHBP010000135.1:0-5911 GCF_053612065.1 Streptomyces sp. NPDC054765
AGCGAAGCAGTCCCACACACCGGCCCCTCCGGCCCGTCACCGCACCCACAGCCCCGCGCAGCGGACCCGGCCCGCCGCAGGCGCAACGGCGAGAAGCCCCCACGGCGGGAAAGCCGAAAACGTGGGTCCAAGGCAAAGCGCAGCGGAGGCGCAAAAACATGGGATCAGCCGGTCTCCGCCACCGCCTCCGCGAACTGGGCCGCATACAGGCGGGCGTAGGCACCGTCGGCCGCCAACAGGGCATCGTGGGAGCCCTGTTCGACGATCGCGCCGTTCTCCATCACCAGGATGACGTCGGCGTCGCGGATGGTGGAGAGCCGGTGGGCGATGACGAAGCTGGTGCGGCCGCTGCGGAGCTGCGCCATCGCCTGCTGGATGAGGACCTCGGTACGGGTGTCGACCGAGCTGGTGGCCTCGTCCAGGACCATGATCGCGGGCTCGGCGAGGAAGGCACGGGCGATGGTGATCAGCTGCTTCTCGCCGACCGAGACATTGCTGCCCTCGTCGTCGAGCACCGTCTCGTAGCCGTCCGGCAGGGTGCGCACGAAGCGGTCGACGTGGGTGGCCCTGGCAGCCGCCACGATCTTGTCCATCGGGGTGCCGGCGGGGGCTCCGTAGGCGATGTTCTCCGCGATCGTGCCGCCGAAGAGCCAGGTGTCCTGGAGGACCATGCCGATGTGGGAGCGCAGCTCCTCGCGCCGCATCTCGGCGATGTCGGTGCCGTCGAGCATGATCCGGCCGCCGCGCACCTCGTAGAACCGCATCAGGAGGTTGACCAGCGTGGTCTTGCCGGCGCCCGTCGGGCCGACGATCGCCACCGTCTGGCCGGGGTGGACGGCCAGCGACAGATCGTCGATGAGCGGCTTGTCCGGCGCGTAGCGGAAGGAGACGTCCTCGAACTCGACCCGGCCCTCGACCCGGCCGGGCCGGGCCGGCCGCTCGGCGTCCGGGTCCTGCTCCCCGGCGTCGAGGAGTTCGAAGACCCGCTCGGCGGAGGCGACACCGGACTGGACGAGGTTGGCCATCGAGGCGACCTGGGTGAGCGGCTGGCTGAACTGCCGGGAGTACTGGATGAAGGCCTGGACGTCGCCGATGGACAGCGCCCCGGAGGCGACCCGCAGACCGCCGACGACGGCCACCAGCACATAGTTGAGGTTGCCGATGAACATCATCGCGGGCTGGATGATCCCGGAGATGAACTGGGCCTTGAAACCGGCGGCGTACAGGGCCTCGTTCTGTTCGCGGAACAGCTCGGCGGACTCCCGCTGGCGGCCGAAGACCTTCACCAGGCTGTGGCCGGTGTACATCTCCTCGATGTGCGCATTGAGCTTGCCGGTGGTCTTCCACTGCTGGACGAACTGCGGCTGGGCGCGCTTGCCGACCTTGGTGGCGACGACGACCGAGACCGGGACCGTGATCAGGGCGACCAGCGCCAGCAGCCACGAGATCCAGAACATCATGACCAGCACGCCGACGATGGTCAGCAGCGAGGCCACAATCTGGCTGAGGGTCTGCTGCAGCGTCTGCTGGACGTTGTCGATGTCGTTGGTCGCGCGGGAGAGCACCTCACCGCGCTGCTGCTTGTCGAAGTAGCTCAGCGGCAGCCGCGCCAGCTTCTCCTCGACCTGCTCCCGCATCCGGAAGACGGTCCGCTGGACGACCCGGGTGGCGATCCTGGCCTGGACGAATCCGAACAGCGAGGACGCCACGTAGATCAAGGTGACCCAGAGCAGGACCATGCCGACGGCGCCGAAGTCGATGCCCTGGCCGGGGGTCACCGGCATCGCGCCGATCATGTCGGCGAGCCCGCCCTGTCCGTGGGCGCGCAGCTGCGCGGCGGCCTGGGCCTTGGTGAGGCCGTCGGGCAGCCGGCGGCCGATGATGCCGGACATGATCAGGTCGGTGGCATGGCCGAGGACCTTGGGGCCCACGACCGTGAGCGCCACGCTCACCACGCCCAGCACCAGCGCGACGGCGATGATGCCGCGCTCGGGCCGCATCTGGGACAGCAGCCGTTTGCCGGAGCCCTTGAAGTCCATCGACTTCTCGGTGGGCTGGCCGCCCATCATCCGGCCGGGCCCGGCCGCCGGGGCCGGGCCTCTTCGGGGGGCCGTCCCGGGTATCTCCTCGGTGGCCGCCGGAGCCTCGGTCCGGGCCGTCGCCCCCTTGTCCGCGGTGGTCACGCCGCCTCCTGCTCGGTGAGCTGGGAGAGCACGATCTCCCGGTAGGTCTCGTTGCCGGCCATCAGCTCGGCGTGGGTGCCGGTGCCGACGACCCGGCCCTCGTCCAGGACGACGATGCGGTCGGCGCCGCGGATCGTGGAGACCCGCTGGGCGACGATCACCACCGTCGCACGGTCGGTCTCCCGGGACAGCGCGGCCCGCAGCGCCGCGTCCGTCGCGTAGTCCAGCGCGGAGAAGGAGTCGTCGAAGAGGTAGATCTCGGGCCGGCGCACCAGCGCCCGCGCGATGGCCAGCCGCTGCCGCTGGCCGCCGGAGACATTGCCGCCGCCCTGCGCGACGGGGGCGTCCAGGCCGCCTTCCATCCGCTCGACGAAGTCCCGCGCCTGGGCGGTCTCCAGGGCGTGCCACAGCTCGTCGTCGGTGGCGTCCGGATTGCCGTAGCGCAGGTTGGTGGCGACGGTGCCGGAGAAGAGGTAGGGCTTCTGCGGGACCAGGCCGATGGCCTTGGCCAGCGTCTCCTGGTCGAGGGTGCGGACGTCCTCGCCGTCCACCAGGACCGTGCCGCCGGTCGCGTCGAACAGCCGCGGTACGAGCCCCAGGAGGGTGGACTTGCCGGAGCCGGTCGAGCCGATGACGGCGGTGGTCTCACCGGGGCGGGCGGTCAGCGAGATGTCCTTGAGGACCGGCTGCTCGGCGCCGGGGAAGCGGAACTCGACGCCGCGCAGCTCCAGTTCGCCGTGCCGGCGCAGCTCGGTGACGGGGTGCTCGGGCGGGGTGACACCGGATTCGGTCGCCAGCACCTCCTGGATGCGCTCGGCGCAGACCTCGGCGCGCGGCAGCATCATCACCATGAACGTCGCCATCATGATCGACATCAGGATGTACATGAGGTAGCTGAGGAACGCCGTCAGCGCGCCGATCTGCATGTCACCGCTGTCGATCCGCAGCCCGCCGAACCAGACGACGGCCACGCTGGAGAGGTTCACGATCAGCATGACCAGCGGGAACATCATCGACATCAGCCGGCCGGCGCGCAGCGACACGTCGTAGAGATCGGTGTTGGCCCCGGCGAACCGCTCGCGCTCGTGCCGGTCGCGGACGAAGGCGCGGATGACGCGGATGCCGGTGATCTGCTCGCGCAGTACGCGGTTGACGGTGTCGATGCGCTCCTGCACCCCGCGGAACAGCGGGCGCATCCGGCGCACGATCAGTGAGACGAGAATCCCGAGGACCGGGACGATGACCAGAAGCAGGCCGGACAGCGGCACATCCTGGTTCAGCGCCATGATCACGCCGCCGACGCACATGATCGGCGCCGAGACCATCATGGTGAACGTCATCAGCACCAGCATCTGGACCTGCTGGACGTCATTGGTCGTGCGGGTGATCAGCGACGGTGCGCCGAACGTGCCCAGCTCGCGGGCGGAGAAGGACTGCACCCGGTCGAAGACCGCGGCACGGACGTCCCGGCCGAGCGCCATGGCCGTACGGGCACCGAAGTAGACGGCACCGATCGCGCAGATGATCTGCAGGAGGGTGACGGCGACCATGAAGCCGCCGATGCGCAGGATGTAGCCCGTGTCCCCCTTCACGACACCGTTGTCGATGATGTCGGCGTTGAGGGTGGGCAGATAGAGGGTTGCCAGGGTCTGGATCAGCTGGAGCAGCACGATCAGGGATATCGAGCGCCTGTGGGGCCGCAAATGCCCCCGCGCGAGTCGGACCAACACCCCATGAGACTAGGCGAACACTTGCCCTCGGCAATCGAATTTTCCGGAGAGCGCCCGCGGGGGCGGAGCCTTTGCCGGAACGTGCCCGGAGCCGGAGCACCCGCCGCGTACGCCATCATGGAGGCGGCAACGACGGGGCACCGCCACCACGGGGCGTCCCCCGACCGACACGACGAAGAGGCCGCCGTGACAACAACTGGCACCGTGCGCTACTGGGCCGCGGCCAAGGCCGCCGCCGGCACGGCAGAGGAGCCGTATGCGGCGGCGACGCTCGCCGAGGCGCTCGACGCGGCGCGCGCGGCGCATGCCGCGAACCCCGAGTTCGCGCGCGTCCTGCTGCGCTGCTCCTTCCTGGTGAACGGCGATCCGGTGGGCACCCGCGACCACGGGACGGTGCCGCTGGCCGACGGCGGCACCGTCGAGGTCCTGCCGCCGTTCGCGGGAGGGTGAGCACACGACCATGAGCGACAACCAGCCGCAGCACCACCCTCCCTACGAGCCGCACGACCCGTACGGCCGCCCGGACCCATACGGCCGGCCGGACCCGTACGGCCGGCCGGCGCCTCAGTCCGCGCAGCCGCCGCAGTCCGCGCAGGCGCCACACGGACAGCCGGCGCCGTACGAGCCGCAAACGCCGCACGGGCAGCAGGCACAGGCACAGACGCCGTACGGACAGCAGCCGTCGCACGGACAGCAGCCGTCGCACGGGCAGCAGGCATCGCACGGGCAGCAGGCCTACGACCCTTATCGGCAGCAGCAGCCGCGGCCCGATCAGTACGGGCACGGACAGCACGGACACGCCCCGCACGGACACGCCCCGCACGGACACGACCCGTACGGACACGACCCGTACGGACACGACCCGTACGGACGCGGCCAGTACGGGTACGACGCGTACGGCCAGCAGCCGCAACAACCCCAGCAGCCCCAGCCCCAGCCCCGGCAGCCGCAACAGCAGCCACAACCACCTCAGCCGCAGCAGCAGCCGCACCGGCCGCCCTACGGCCAGGACGGCTACGGCACCCCGCACCCCGCGGAGACCGCGCAGCTGCCCACCCAGCACCAGACCGCCCGCCCGGCCGATGAGCCCTACGCCCGCCGGCACCCCCAGCAGGCCAGGCCGGCGCCCGCCGCACCCGCACCGGCCGCCACGACGCCGGTCTCCGCCGCCTCGGTCTCCTCCGCGCCGCTCGCGCCCAACCAGCGCGCCCGCGCCGAGGGCCGCTCGCCGGTCATCCCGCCCGGCATCCAGCCGGCCGCACTGACCGCCGGGCTCGCCCTGCTGCTGGCGCTGACCGCGCCGCTGGGCCGCCCGGTGCTCGCGGTGCCGGTGGCGCTGCTGCAGGCCGTCACAGCCGCCGGCTGGTTCCGGCTCAACGGCATGTGGCCGGCCCGCCAGGGCATCGCGCTCGCCTTCCTGGGCGGTCTGACCACCGATGTCGCGCTGCTCGCCACCGACCGCGCCGACGCGCCCCTGGTCGGCATCGGCACGCTCGGGGTGTGGTGTCTGCTGGTCCTGGTCCTCCAGCTGCGCAACCGCAGCAGCGCCGACGAGCGGATGTACGCGCTGACCGCGGGGCTGACCTCGTCCGCGCTCGCGGTGCTCGCGGCCGGCCAGCTCGCGGCGAGCCCGCACGCGGTGGTGGTCGGCGCCGCCGCGGTCGCGGTGGCCACCCTGGCCCGTGCACTGCCGCTGCCGCCCCCCGCCTCGATCGGCGTCTCCCTGGTGGCCGCCGCGGGCGCCGGTATCGCGGCCGGCCAGCTGACCGGCCTCGGGGCGTCCGGCGCGCTGCTGGGTCTGGCGGCCGGCGGCTGCGCCCTGATCGGTCTGCGGGTGGCCAGCTACGACTACCCGTCCCGCTTTGTGCACCTGACGGCCGGAGTGGCGCTGCCGCTGGCACTGGCCGCGCCCGCGGTGTACGTCCTGGGGCGGACGCTGGGGTAACCCCCGGGCCGTGCGCGAAACGGGAGCGGCGGCCGCCGGAAGCACCCTGGTGC
>NZ_JBSHBP010000136.1:0-5880 GCF_053612065.1 Streptomyces sp. NPDC054765
GTGGTTGACACCCAGGTCCTTGGCCACCGACGCATACGTCCCGCCCGGACTGGCGTGGTACAGCGCGACGGCGTCCGCCCGGAACTCAAGCGAGTGCTTCGACGTCCCCAACGGGAACTCCTGTTCTTCGGATCCTCACGATCCAATGATCAGGGTGTCCACGATCAAGGGGTAACGCCCACCTGCGGGGTCCTGGCCCTGGCGGCCGGCTGCAGCAGCTCACCCGTCATCGGCAAGCATGGCACCAAGCTGGCAGCCTCCCGGACGGCAGCTCCCAGTTCCAGGGCCTCTTCGGGGGCCTCTCTCACCGACCTCAAGCCCATCCAGAGCCAACGGCTACGTCGCTACCTTCTGACCATGAACGACCTGGGACCGGGGTACACGCAGACCGAGACTCCCGACGGCAAGAAGGCCGCCGACCCGCACCGGTACGACGACATAGGCGTGAGCGGCTGCCTTCTGCGTCGACCGCGGGCACCACGACTCCGATCATCAAGAAGACATATCTGGACGACCGCTACAAGCCGCGGACGATCCGCCACAGCAACGTGGTGCTGCGTAGCTCCAGTGCCAAGGGGGTTCTTGGTCACCGCGGTCGTACCGGTGTCGGCCCGGGGAGTTGGCCTGAGGGACGGTAGACGCAGCGTTTGGGAAGCGGCAGGCTGTCACGAATGACGCAGACGAATCCGTTAGTAGGTCAGTCGAGTTTGCTCCGGGGCGCAGCTCACTGCGCTCGCCCAGTGGTAGATCCCAAGGTGCGGTTGTTCCTCTTCCATCACGTCGGGGGGTCCCGTGTCCTCTTCCATGGTTGGGACGATCGGTTCCCCACCGCGTGGGAGGTCTTCTCGGTCGACGCCCCTGGGCGGGGGAGGCTGCATGACGTGGCCCCACGAGACTCCGTCGGCGCGCTGGTGGAATTCCTCCGCAGCGAGTTGCTGCCCTTGATGGACAGGCCGTTTGCGCTATTTGGGCACAGTATGGGTGCTCTAGTTGCCTATGAACTCGTTCGTCAGATAGAGGCGGAGAAGGGCCCGCAGCCGGTTTGGCTAGGTATCTCGGCCTGTGACGTCAGCTCTAAGAGCGCCGCTGGTGGGTCTCGGGCCGACTTCTCGGATGAAGAGCTGCAGGCCTGGTTGGCCAGGGCTGGTGGCACACCGCTAGAGGTGGTGCGTCATCCGCTGACTTGGGGCACGCTCAGTCGACTTGTGCGCAGCGACCTTAGGGTGGTGGAGAGCTGGCGCCCGCAGGAGGGTGCCCAGCCAGTCTCCAGCGCACTGTCGGTGTTCGGCGGCCGGGCAGATGCCCTGGTAAGGCCAGAGCGGCTCATGGACTGGGCGCCGCTGACTCGAAGATTTCAGGGGCGGCATCTATACGACGGCGGACATTTTTATCTTCAGGGAAATACACAACCGGTCATTCGCCAGATAACGGACTCCGTGGCGGACGCACTCACTAATTTGTCGAACGAATCCACTTCATTCGCTTGCAGCAACTCGCTAGACTCGTTCAGGTAGAAGATCCAATTATCACTTGTTGGGGTGGTCGTGTGAAATCCGGGAACAGGCGAGTCTCTGTCCGCTGCGGAGACGTTAACTTACAGGTTACGGTGCGCGGCGACGGGCCGTTGATATTGGTGTTCCCCGGTGCGACGGGCATGCAAATTGGATACGCACCTCTTATTCGACTGTTGTCAGCACAGTACAGCGTCGCTGTTTACGACCGGCGTGGACACGGGCGTAGCGCCACCACGGAGCAGAATCCCATCGAAATCCGTCAACACGCCACCGATGCCGCGACGGTGGTGGATGAGCTAGAGATGGGGCCTGCCCACGTGGTGGGGAGCAGTGCTGGCGCGACCATCGGTCTCGAGATGTTGTCGCAATATCCGAACCGGGTGAACAAACTGGTATGCCACGAGCCGCCGCTTGCTCCGCTGCTTGACGACGGCGCGCGCTGGGTGCAGTGGTATGCGGACCTTGTCGATGTCAATGACAAGGTAGGAACCCGCGCGGCGTTTGACTATTTCTTCGCCCATTTGGCCTCCAACGGCCCGGGAGAGCAGGAACCGATCACTATTCCGGATTCACAGTGGCCGGAATGGGACCTCTATTTTCGGCGGGAGTTGGAACGGATCGTCGCCTATCGGCCCGAAGTCGAGGCACTCAAGGCGGTGCGGGAGCGGCTGCTTCCGGTCCTGGGCGCGGACAGTCGGCACCGCTGGCACGGACGCGCAGTGGCTTCCCTTTCCGAGCAGCTAGGCGTGGAGTCGCGCGAGGTGCCCGGGGGACATCTGGCCCCCGTCTACCAACCGCTCTCCTTCCAGGAGACGGTGGCCCAGCTCCTGAACTGAGCACTGCGCCGGGTCGGCCTGATATCCCTTGGCCGGCCCGGCAGTGGGCGCAGTCATGCACGAACGCGGGCAGTCGGCGGTACCGGAGTTGAGGGCTGCTTGGCACGCGTCTCGCGCAACGCGACCAAAGTCACCACCATCGCGACTGCGGTGACGGCGGCAGCGGTCGCGAAGGCAGCGCGGTAACCGAAATGCGCAGCGGCCACACCGCTCAGCGGGCCAGCCACCATGATGCCCAGGTCCCAAAAAGACGTCATGGTGCCCATGGAGACGCCCGGCTGCAGCGCCCCAGTGCGGTTGAGAGTGATGGCGCTGGTGGCCGGGTAGATCAGCCCCAGCCCGATGCCGGTGATCGCGGCGCCGAACAGTGCGGCGAGCTGAGTGGGCACGGTTGCGATGAGCAGCAACCCGGCGGCTTCGATGACGAGAACGATCCGAGCCACCGCGACCCCGCCGTATCGGTCGGCAAGGGGGCTGCCGCTCGCGCGGGTCACCAGGAAGGCCACTGCGAAAATAATCAAGCCGACGTCCTGGCCACCAATGTTCTCCCGCGAGAGATACAGCACCAGCAACGCGCTTAGCGCGCCATATCCATAAGCGGCAAGGCCCAGGCAGAAGCCGGGCAGACTCACCCCGCGCGGCACGATGTCCCGCAAGGTAGAGGGCCGCAATGAGCCAGTGGCCGCGGTCTGGGGCTGGCGTCGAGTGGCAGCGACGAGCACGGTGGACAACAGTGGCAGCACAATGACTACCGTCCAAACAGCAGTTGGCCCACCTGCATGGTGGAGCACCACGGCGATCAGTGGGCCGAGAGATAGCCCGCCCCACATCGATAGGCCGAACCAGCCCGCCACTCTGCCCCGCCGATTGGCTGGCGTTCCGGCCATCACCCAGGGCAGCCCGCCAGAGAAGAGTGCCGCCTCACCGACACCCATGAGCATGCGGCAGGCGACGAGACTGGGAATATTGGGGGCCAGTAGCTGGCCCACCGCGGCGACGGCGGTAATCACCCCGCCTGTCATGGAAACCGTGCGAGCCAGGCCGGCGTCGCCCGCACGACCAGCAAAGGGGCGAGTAAGCGCAGTGCCGGCAAAGGCGACTCCAACAGCCAAACCAGCTGCCGTGGGGCCACCATGGAATTTATCTACGACATATCCCGGCAGCTCTTGGAGCGTAGCCCCCAAGGCTAAATAGCCGAACAGTACAGCGCCCCATAGACGCCGGACCGGCGCCGCTTGTGAATCGGTCATCGCAGCAGCCTAGTGATCATTTTCAATGCCAAGCAAGTAAAATCTCGCCAAAACGATATCCGGCCGCTCGGTATGCATACTCGGTAGTCGCTTTTGGCTTATTCCACTGGGGCATTCCGGGCGGCGAGGGTGGATCAAGCCAACGTGATCGCTACCCCTGACCCCTGTGACGGATGTGGCCCTAGCCTCATGGATGGCACGGGGGAGCCCTTTGAGGGTGGTCGATCTCCTCTGCCTGCTGCTCGTAACAGCTGAAGGGGAGTCGTGTTACTCGACTGGTTATGCGAACCGCGCACAGACCGCGGTGTCCGGTTTCTGGCGAACAATGGCGAATGGCGTTTTCGTTCCTACGCCCAGTTAGCCCTCGACATACGCCGGATGGCGTATGAACTCCGCTCCGCGGGAGGCATCCCCGGAGATGTTGTGGCGATCGTCACGGGCGACCCGGAAGAATTCATCCCCGCATTCATGGGCGTACTCGCGGCGGGCATGGTGCCGTCCCCGCTCGCACCCCCATCCGCGTTCCGCGACCTCAGCCGCTACCAAGACCACCTGTCATCCGTGATTGCCGTGGCTCAACCCACCCTGGTGTGCGGCAATCGGACCTCCCAACCGCCGCTGGCCGCTGCTGCTGATCATGCCGGGACACCGGTCACGTTCGTCGACATCGCCCAGCCGGCGTCGATGGAGACGGGAGCAACCCAGGGCCCGTGGGCGGACCAAAGGGCGCCCCAAAGGGCCTTTGACGAAATCGCCTTGCTCCAGTTCACGTCCGGCTCCTCCGGATCTCCCAAGGCTGTACGTGTCTCATGGACGAACCTCATGGCCAATGTCGCAGCCATCCGTAGTTGGCTGCGCTGGTCGGAGCGCGATGTATTCGCCAACTGGCTCCCCCTTCACCACGACATGGGGCTCATCGGAGGCATGATCACGCCGATCGTGACTGGGACGGACCTCTGGCTGATGACACCGCGACAGTTCATCCGGCAGCCGCGTCGCTGGCTGGAGTGTTTCGGGCTTCACGGTGCCACCTTGACCACCGCGCCAAACTTCGGCTACGCCCATGTGGTGCGGAGGGTGGCCGCCAGAGACCTGACCGAGATGGATTTCTCCGGCTGGCGAGTGGCCATCCTCGGCGCAGAGCGCATCGACTCGGCCATCATCGCCGGATTCCACAAGCTGACTGGCCCACGCGGCTTTGCCCCAGAATCACTGATCGCCGCCTATGGCCTGGCCGAGAACACTCTGGTAGCCACCGGCACCCGACCAGGCGGCGGATCTCGTCTGGCGCACCTCAAGAGCACGGCACTGGCAGTCGGTGACCCGGTGACTGTGATCGAGCATGCAGTCCTCGGCACGGATACCGTCGAAGGCGGTGGCTGGCTGACCAGTTGCGGCCAGCCAGTTGACGGCACCGACTTGGCCGTTGTGGACGGCGAGGGCAATGAACTCCCACCCGGCACCTTCGGCGAGATCCGACTAACCGGGGACTCACTCGCCCGAGGCTACCTGTCGCAAGAGGGCACCGAGCCGTTCGGTCCTGAGGGGCTGCGCACCGGTGATGCCGGCTTCATGCTGGATAACGAGCTTTTCGTGGTCGGCCGGATCGCCGAAGCCATGAAGGTGCGCGGCGGCTTTGTACATGCCGAGGACATCGAGGCCGAACTGATTGCTCTGGATCGGTCGATCACCGCCAGCATCGCAGTGACATTCGGCAGTGCCGACGGAACCGAGCTCGCCGCGATCTTCGTCGAGGGAGAACTGCCACAGGGATGGGCTGAGACTGCGGCACAACGCCTGCGAGATCTCGCCCTGCCCTCCGTCGAAGTCCTCGTGCTGCAGGGGGGGCGGGGCGCCATCGCCCGGACCTCCAGTGGCAAACCGCGGCGCCGACTGATGTGGGGACAGCTGATCGCGCCCCCGGCCATGGAGGTCCCTAAATGGTCGCTTGCCTACCGCACGCCCCTGCTCACCCTGTCCTAAGGCTTGTCCCGCAAATGATCTCTGGCTGGGTGTGGATGTGGCCGGTGGGCAGTCCGGCCGCTTGCCTATACGGCGAGGTTGAGGTTGTGCAGGCGGGCGATGCCGAGCATGGCGTGGTGGACGCCATCGCCTTTGAGGCGGCAGTCGCGGAGGATCTTCCAGGTCTTCATGCGGGCGAAGGCGTGCTCGACGCGGGCGCGGACCTGCTTGTGGGACTTGTTGTGGGCTTGTTTCCAGTCGGGCAGTTCTTCGCCTTTGCGGCGGCGGTGGGGCATCACGAGTCCGGTGCCCGGATAG
>NZ_JBSHBP010000137.1:0-5865 GCF_053612065.1 Streptomyces sp. NPDC054765
CCCACCGATCGGCAGATAGGGCTCGATGAACTTCCACTGACTGTCGGTGAGTTGCCTGCGCGTCACACCCAGCTTCCTACCGGGTTCCGTCCCCACGCGGGGACGGAACCCGAAGGTTGATCACAACCACACACAGGCCCTAGTGGCCTCGGCCGCGTGCTCAGGCGCAGCATCGGGAACGGTGAGAAGCAGGCGGCGCAGTGTGGTGAAGGAGCGGTGCCCGGCATCCTTGGCCTTGAGGATGGTGGAGTGGTCACCGGGAAGCGCGGCGGAGTCGGGGAACACCGACTGCGCGGACACCGCCCGCACCACTCGGTCGCTCTCGCCCGCGTAAGCGCTGACGAGGATGGGGCAGGTGCGGTCGCTCACAGCGGTGGCGTGGACGACATCCCGCAGGACCGTCCGCAGTGTCGCGTTCACCTGGTCGTTGAGCGGACGCAGATCCCTCTCCTGGGGATGGCCGAGCCCGAGGACATTACGACGTAGCGACAGCAGCAACTCGGAGCCGTTGTTGGGGCACGCCAGCATCACCAGCCGCCGGATGCGGGCCAGGCGGTGCCCCTCCCCATCGGCCAGGGCGCGGGCCAGGAAACGCTGAGCCACCAGACCCCCTTGGCTGTGCGTGACCAGCACGAGCCGCGTGAACTCGCCAGCCTCGGTCGCCAGGTATTCTTTGAAGCTGTCGGCGACCGTGTTGATGGTGGGGAACACCCGCAGCGGATGCAGGCGCCGCACCCCGGTGGCATACCGAAACTGGAGCGGTTCTGCGAAGGCTAGCTTCTCGTCCTGCGCAATCAGTCGGCGTAGCGGATCCCACACCTCGGGACCGGACCTGATCCCGTGAATCATCACCACACCGAGTCGACCATCACTCAACGGATCACCTTCCAGACGGCGTTGTCGAGGTCTCGACATTAGCCCGGACGAGCCGTGCCGCGCAGCGCGATGATGCACGGACCACTCCCGTACTGCGTGCGCGTCGTAGCGGTTGAAGTCGCCGGCGACGCAGATCAGCCGAGGTGTGCTCCTGTTCGCGATGCTCCGAGACGGCACTTTCTACGAACCCCGCCTCCCCGAAGCAGCCGTCGCATGACCAGCTCAGGCTTGACGAAGGACATAGAGGCCCCCCGCACACGCTGCATAGAGCCGAAAGAGTGGCCGCGGGCAGTGGGTTCCCTGGGACTTTTCTGGGACTTCCGGCCGCATCAACGAGTAAGCGCGTGAAACAGCCGAAAGACCATTTCCGCAGGTCAGCGACCTGCAGCCGTCCATCGCAGCAGGTCACGGCGTTCGCCGGTCTCTTCCGGGACATCTGAGGAGCGGGCGCCGCCGATGGGGTCTCCGGCCTGCTCGCATCGGCCTGTGCGCACCAGCCCGGGGCGTGCCCTGGCTGGTGCGCTGCCGGTCGTGTCACCAGCGGTTGATGCCCATGGCCAGTGCCGCGTCGTGGATGGCCACCCAGTGGTAGGGCGTCATGCCCGACCTCTGAAGGTGCTCGTTGCGGTCCGTGTACCGGAATTCGTCGCGCGAGCAGGCCAGCATGGCGGTGCCGTACCTGACCGGCACGTCGCTCACGCCGTGGGCGGGATGCGTCTTGGACGCGATCACGCTGCCCGCGCCGATCAGGATGCTGCGGGCCCGGTTGTAGTCGCCGGCGCTGATCCTGTTCGGGTTCGTGGTCACGCGGGCGTCCGTCGCCTGGCCGCCGACGGCGTCCTGTGGAGCACTGCGCAACGGGCAGGTTCCGCGGGTCACCGGGCCGCTGTCGGCACTGGCGGCACCAGCGGAGGGGACTGCCACAGCGAGGGCGGCGGCCGCCATCGCGGTGGCCAGTCCGGTACGGATTGCGAGGGCGGCCGCCGCCACCTGGCGGGCGAGGAGCCGCCGCGGCCCGGCGGCTCCTCAGGCCACGTCCGCCCGGGGCTGCTGCTGATCCTGGACCGGCTGCACGACCTCCCGGCGGCGGTGCTGAGCGACTGGGGCGAGGTGCTCGCGCAGAACACGATGTCGGTGGCCCTGAGCGGTGACTGCGTGGGAACGAACGTGATCCACGGCTGGTTCACGGCCCCCGGCACGCGGGCCCTGGTCCCGCCCGAGAACCACGAGGCGCACGGCCGCGCCTTCGTCGCGAGCCTGCGGGCGGTCGCCGCGGCCCGCCCCGACGACCCGGGCCCGGCCGCCCTCGTGGCCGAACTCCGCACTGCGTCACGGGAGTTTGAGAAGCTGTGGCAGTTGCACGACGTCGTGGTGCACCGCCCGTCGCCGAAGCGCATCCTGCACCCCGTGGTCGGCGTCCTCGACCTCGACTGCGAAGGACTGCTCAGCGACGACCACGGCCAGCGGCTCGTCGTGCACTCGGCGCGGCCGGGCACACAGACCTACGAGCGGCTCGAACTACTGCGAGTCGTCGGCGTCCAGGACCTCACCCCCAAGCCCGTAGGGGAGGCTGGTGCCGCATCAGGTGTCGGATGCGGCACGGCACCAAGCGTGTCCAGCGACCCGGCCCGGAAAGAGCGACGAGCGGAGATCGCACCGGAGATACCGCACAGGCCCTCGCCCGAACGCCGGTGCCCGCCTCGCGGACCTCCGAGCCTGTCTGAGCTCTGTGGTGCCGGCCGTTCGGGTGGCTCGTTGAGTGGTGTGTGAGCGCTGCGAGAAAGCGGCTACCCGTCCGGTCTGGCCGATGAACAGTGGGCGTGGATCGAGGAGTTGCTGCCGCCGCCCCGAACGGGTACCAAGGGCGGGCGGCGGGCGAAGGCAGAGGAAAGAAGACGAGGAGGTCATGATGAGGGTCGTTTTCGTACACGGGGCATGCGTCAAGGACGGATCATGGTGGTGGCACCGAACCGGAGACCTGCTGGCCGAGCAGGGTGTCGCCAGCGAGGCGCCTGCCCTGCCGAGTTGCGGCGAGACGGGTGAGCCGGCGGGCGCGGGAGGACCCGGGCTGGCCGAGGATGTCGCCGCGGTCCGGCAAGTATTGACGGCGAACGACGAGCCGACCGTCGTGGTCGCCCATAGCTATGGCGGGATCGTCACCGCAGAGGCAGCTGCGGGCATCGACGCCGTGCATCACCTGCTGCTCGTGTCGAGCTACCTGCCCGAGGTCGGGCAGAGCCTCTCCTCGTTCGGCGGCGAGGAG
The DNA here is from genome assembly GCF_053612065.1 of Streptomyces sp. NPDC054765. Classification (NCBI taxonomy): domain Bacteria; kingdom Bacillati; phylum Actinomycetota; class Actinomycetes; order Kitasatosporales; family Streptomycetaceae; genus Streptomyces; species Streptomyces sp. NPDC054765. The sequence goes on from NZ_JBSHBP010000137.1 coordinate 3,140, forward strand.
CCCGCCCCGTTTCTCGTCATCGATCCCGAGGTCTGCACCTTCACCGTCCGGCCCGACGCGCTGGCCGAGACGTTCCTCCAAGACTGCGATCCGGAGATCCAGCGACAGGCCGCGGACAAGACGGCCCCGCAGAGCCTGGCGGTCCTCCAGCAGCCGGTGGAGGCAGCGGCGTGGCAGCACGTGCCCTCGACGTACCTCGTCTGCGCCCAGGACAGAGGCACCCCCGCCCGGCTGCAACGCGAGTACGCCGGCCGGGCGGGCAGCGTCGTGGAACTCGACACCGGCCATCACCCGTTCCTCTCCCGGCCAGCCGCTGTAACCGAATTGATCCTCGGGCTATGAGAGCGACCAGCCGCGGGCCGTGACGGCGACCGGCCGCGGGCCGGCGGAGCGTCGAGCGCGCCCCTGCTCCGGGCGTACGCGGCGCACCACAACCAAGACGTCGCAACCCTGTTGGCGCTGGTGAGCGATGACGTCGACGGGCCTGACGACGCGGGCAGGGCCTTCTCCCCCGGGCGGAGCTGTACCGGGAGGGTCCCGCACCGGCACTGCACCACCGCCTGGAGACGGTGGACCACGCGGCTCGGCACAGCGGAGCCGCGGGTCGCCACACCCCTCGTCTACCAGGAACTCGCCGGGCGCCTGTGGTCGACCGCCCTCGCGCCGGCGGTGCCGGCCGGACGCATCCCCGGTCTCCGCGGCGACGCCATGTAGCGGCATCCGGAGCAGAGCACACCCGACGACTCTTCTGACTCACCCGGATCAGGAGTTACGCCGCCGGCCGGGGCGACGGCTTTCGGCGGCAAGGGGCTGGCTAGGCTGACCGAGAAGTGCCACGGAAGCTGTGCAGCCGGTAGGAGGTGACAGGTGGGGCCATCCGATCCCCAGGTCATACGTGTGCCGGTCGGGGAGGGCTCCGATCGTTGGGTCAGTCGGGCGACCTCTCGCCGGGTACTGCTCGTCGTACACAACGTCACCTCGGCCGGGCGTCTGCTTGACGTAGTGCCACTGTTCCGTGACGACTTCCGGGTGCAGCTACTGGTCACTTCAACAGGGTCATCCGCCTTCCAAGGCGGCATACGCGAGCTGTTCTCCGAGTGGGGTCTGCCCGTCCTGCCCTGGGAACAGGCGCTGGCGACGCCCGTGGACCTGGCTGTTTCTGCGAGCTTCGGCGGTCAACTCCAGCTACTTCATGGGAAATTGAGCATTCTGTCGCATGGGGTTGGATACACTAAGAAGCTGTCCAAGCCGGGAGCCGGGAGCCGGGAGCCGGGAGCCGGGAGCCGGGAGCCGGGAGCCGGGAGCCGGGAGCCGGGAGCCGGGAGCCGGGAGCCGACGTTCGGGCTGTCGCCGGAGTGGCTGCTGGCGGACGGCAAGCCGTTTGTGGACGGCCTCGTACTGTCGCATCCGGAGCAGCTGGAGCGGTTGCGCCGTGTATGCCCCGAGGCCGAGAAGACAGCTGTGCTCGCCGGCGACCCCTGCTTCGACCGCATGCTGGCCGGCCGCACGTACCGGGAACGGTTTCGGCGGGCCTTGGGCGTGCGCCGTGGTCAGCGGCTCGTCGTTCTGAACTCGACCTGGAACCCGGAAGGTTTCTTCGGGAACGGCGGTGACCAGGATGTTCTGCCGAATTTGCTTCGCCGCTTCGCCGCCGAGTTGCCTGCCGACGACTACCGGCCGGTGGCGGTCCTGCATCCGAACATCTGGTACGGGCACGGTCCGGGGCAGATCCGTGTGTGGCTGGACCGGGCTCGTCGCAGCGGGTTGAGTCTGATCGACCCGGTGCAAGGGTGGCGGCAGGCCATCCTTGCGGCGGATGTTGTTCTGGGCGACTTCGGGGCCGTCTCCTACTATGCCGCGGCGCTGGGCGTACCAGTGCTGCTGTCGGCCACCGGGGAGGACAGGCTGGACCCCGAGGCGCCGCTCGCGGAGTTCGTGAGGGAGGCTCCGCGGCTCGACCCGCATGGCCCGTTGCGTGACCAGCTGGTGGATCTCTTGGCACGACACCATCCGCTCGCCGGGCCTGCGGAGTTCACCACCTCGGCCCCGGGAGCCTCGGCAGAACTGCTGCGGCGGCACTTCTACCCGCTGATGGATCTCCCCGAGCCCACCACGCCCGCGCTCCTGGAGCCGCTGCCCTTGCCGCCTTACGATCCCCCGCGGCGCACCACTCCGCTGGATGTCCGTACGCGTGCCCGTGGTGCGGGTGTCGTCCTCGAACGTTCCGCGGGGCATCCGTATGACGCTGTCGGCGTGACGCACCGGTCCGTGCACGAGGACACCCTCGACCCTGGGGACCTGGCGACGGCTGACGTGATCTGGCGGGACGGACCGGTGGACGACCCTCGCTTGGGTGGCCCAGAGGTGTGGACCGCGGAGGTTCTTCGTCGTCATCCGCACTGCTCCCTCGCCGCATATGTGAGCGGGCCGGACCGGTGCACTGTGCGCACCCGGGCCCTTGGCGTGCTCCGGCTGTCGGCGTGCCCGGGGGCAGATGCCGATCCGGCGGCGTACGCCTCGGCGCTGCACGCGTGGCTGGTGGACGGCGGTACGGTGCCACGCGAAGGGACGGTGCTCCGGGTGCACGTGGCCGGTGGCGTGCACCCGGTCGATGTGCGCCCGGTAGCGGCTGCTAGGGCCTGTGTGTGGTTGTGATCAATCAGTTGCCTGCAGGAGGTCATTGACCCAGATCATCGAGGCGCGGAGGTGGAGGCCGGCGAGGTAGC
>NZ_JBSHBP010000138.1:0-4323 GCF_053612065.1 Streptomyces sp. NPDC054765
GGAGCAGACGCTCCAGCCGGACGGCCATGGCTTCAGCGGTCTGCCGGTCGAACAGATCCGTGGCGAAGTCCACCGTTCCCGCCATACCGGCGGGCCGGCCACCGGCAGTGACCGTCTCCTCCAGCCCGAATTCGAGGTCGAACTTCGAGGCCTGCGAACCCGAGGACTCCAGCCTGCTGTCGAGTCCGTCCAGCGGCACATCGGCCGACGCGGCCTCGAAGCTCAGCATCACCTGGAACAGCGGGTGGTACGCGAGCGACCGGGCAGGGTTGACGATCTCCACGAGCCGCTCGAAGGGCACGTCCTGGTGGGCGTAGGCGGCGAGGTCGGTCTCCCTTACACGTCCGAGGAGTTCGGCGAACGACGGATTGCCGGAGGTGTCGGTACGCAGCACGAGGGTGTTGATGAAGAAGCCGATCAGGTCGTCGAGCGCTTCGTCCGCACGTCCTGCGCTCGGCGAGCCGATGGGGATGTCGGTGCCCGCACCGAGGCGGGTCAGCAGCGTGGCCAGCGCCGCCTGGACGACCATGAACACACTCGACTGGTGCTCGCGCGCCAGGCGGGTGACGCCTTCGTGCAACTCGACGTCCCAGAAGAAGTCGAGGCTCTCGCCCCGGTAACTCGCCTCGGCCGGCCGCGGACGGTCGGTGGGCAGCTCCAGCAGGTCGGGAAGTCCCGCCAGCTGCTCCTGCCAGTAGCCGGCCTGACCGGAGATGAGGCTGTCGGGGTCGGCTTCGTCGCCGAGGACTTCGCGCTGCCACAGCGTGTAGTCGGCGTACTGCACCGGCAGCGGAGCCCACTGCGGCGCCGAGCCCTTGCTCCGTGCGGCATAGGCCAGCGCCAGATCGTGCGTGAGCGGAGCGATCGACCAGCCGTCGCTCGCGATGTGGTGCGCCAGCAGCAACAGGACGTGCTCGTCCGGTCCGGTCCGGAACAGCCAGGCTCGCAGCGGCAGTTCGGTGGTCAGATCAAAGGTGTGTCCGGCGGCCTGCCGGATCGCCTCGTCCAGCCGACCGGGGTCCGTCCTGACGCACTCGACCGGCGGCCGGGCGGCGGCGCCCGCCAGCACCTGCTGGTACGGCGTGCCGTCGGTCTCCGGGAAGACCGTACGCAGCGACTCGTGCCGCTCGGCCAGGTCGGACACCGCCTCGCGCAGGGCGGCGGCGTCCAGCTCGCCGGACAGCCGCAGCCGCATCGGCACGTTATAGGTCGGGCTGGGCCCCTCCAGCTGGTGCAGGAACCACAGGCGGCGCTGGGCGAAGGACAGCGGCACCCGCTCGGGCCGCGCCATCGGCACAAGAGCCGTGCGGCCCCCGGCAGCGGTGCCGATGCGCCCGGCGATACCGGCGACCGTCGGTGCCTCGAAGAGATCACGTACGGCAAGCTCCACGCCGAAGGCGGTGCGGACCCGGCTGACCAGCCGCATCGCCAGCAGGGAGTGGCCGCCGAGGGCGAAGAAGTTGTCATCGATGCCGGCCCGGGGCACGCCCAGAACCTCGGCGAAGACACCGCACAGGATCTCCTCCTGCGCGGTACGCGGGCCCCGGCCGCCTTCCGCACCGGTGTACTCCGGCGCGGGAAGCGCCTTGTGGTCGAGCTTCTCGTTCGGCGTCAGAGGAAGCGCATCGAGCTGTACGAACGCCGACGGAACCATGTACTCCGGCAGCGCCCGCGCCGCCCGGTCCCGCAGACCGGCCAGATCCACACTGCCGTCGGCCCCCTCCGCGGGCACGACATACGCCACGATGCGCTTGTCGGTGGGCCGGTCCTCCCGGACGACCACGGCGATCCGGCCGACGCCCGGGTGCGCCGCGAGAACGTTCTCGATCTCGCCGAGCTCGATACGGAAGCCGCGCACCTTCACCTGGTCGTCGAGGCGTCCGACGAATTCGAGCTCGCCGTCGGTACGCCACTTGACCAGATCGCCCGTCCGGTACATCCGGGCACCGGGCGCGCCGAACGGATCGGCGACAAAACGGGAAGCCGTCAGACCGGGCCGGCGCAGATATCCGCGGGCCAGCCGTGTGCCTGCCACATACAGTTCGCCGGGCACGCCCGCCGGTACCGGACGCAGCGCGGAGTCCAGCACATATACCCGGGTGTTCCAGCCCGGGTGACCGATCGCCGGAGCCACCGCCCCGGAAAGCGGGCCGCTCACCGTCACCCACACCGTCGCCTCGGTCGGACCGTAGGCATTGAACATCGCGCGTCCCGAAGACCAGCGCGCCGCCACCTCGCCGGTGAAGGCGTCGCCACCGACGATCAGGGTCCGCAGCTCGGGCAACGGGTGCACCGGCATGCTCGCCAGTGCCGCCGGCGACATCTGCGCATGACTGATGCGCAGGTCGTCCAGGACACCGACCAGCTCCTCACCCGCGAGCGGACCCGTCGGCGCGACCACCAGGCAGGCACCCGACCGGAACGCCATCCACATCTCGAACACCGAGGGGTCGAAGCTCGGCGAGGCGAGCTGCAGTACCCGGCTGCTGCCGCCCAGCTGCCAGCGGTCGACGACATCGGCCGCGAAACCGTTCACCGCTCGATGGGCGATGACGACGCCCTTGGGGTGCCCGGTGGAACCGGAGGTGTAGATGAGGTAGGCGGGGTGGGTGGGGAGCAGCGGTGCGGTGCGGTGGGTGTCGTCCGGGTTGCTGGTGAGTGGGCCGGTGACCGTGTCGCTGTCGCGGCCGTCGTCGCTGTCGCTGTCGCTGTCGGCGTCGAGGGTGAGGGTGGTCAGGTCCGTGCCGGGCAGACCGGTGGCGGTGTACTTGTCGGTGATGAGCAGGGCGGGCCGGGCGTCATCGAGCATGTACGTGATGCGGTCGGCGGGGTAATCGGGGTCGACGGGTACGTAAGCGGCGCCGGCTTTGAGGACGGCGAGGATGCAGACGACCAGGTCGGCGGAGCGAGGCAGGGCAAGGGCCACGATCTGCTCGGGGCCGATGTTCCTGCTGATGAGGTGGTGGGCGAGGTGGTTGGCGCGGGTGTTGAGTTCGGTGTAGGTGAGCTGGGTGCCGTGGTGTTCGAGGGCCGGGGCGTGGGGGGTGCGGGCGGCCTGTGTCTCGAAGAGGGCGGGGAGGGTGGCGTCGGGTACGTCGTGTGCGGTGTTGTTCCAGCCGTTGAGGAGCAGCTCGCGTTCCTGGCCGGAGAGGATGTCGAGGTCGGTGATGGGGCGTGTGGCGTCTTCGACGGCGGTACGGAGCAGGCGTTCCAGTCGTGCCGCGAGGGTCTCGGCGGTCCGGCGGTCGAACAGGTCGGTGGCGAACTCGACCACACCCCGGATCCCGGCGGCCTCACCACCCGCACCGAAATGCTCCCCGAGGCTGACGGTCAGATCGACCTTCGCGATCCCCGCGTGGACGTCATCGTCCTCGGTGGCCACGAGTCCACGCATCGCGAATTCGTCGTCGGCGGCATTCTGCAGGACGAGCATCACCTGGAAGAGCGGGTGATGCGCCAGGGAACGGGTCGGGTTGACGATCTCCACGAGGCGTTCGAAGGGCACGTCCTGGTGGGCGTAGGCCGCCAGGTCCGTTTCCCGCACCCGGCCGAGAACCTCGGCGAAGGTGGGGTCGCCGGAGGTGTCGGTACGCAGGACGAGCGTGTTGACGAAGAAGCCGACGAGGTCGTCGAGTGCGTCGTCATTACGTCCGGCGATGGCCGAGCCGATGGGGATGTCGGTGCCGGCGCCGAGCCGGGTCAGCAGCGTCGCCAGCGCCGCCTGGATGACCATGAAGACACTGACCTGGTGTGTGCGTGCCAGGCGGGTGATGCCGTCGTGGAGGTCGGTGCCCCAGGCAAAGGGGACGCTGTCGCCCTGGTGCGTGGCCACGGCCGGCCGCGGCCGGTCGGTGGGCAGCTCCAGCTGCTCGGGGAGCCCAGTCAGGGCCGTGCGCCAGTGGTCGATCTGGCGGGAGATGACGCTGTCGGGGTCACTCTCCTCGCCCAGGACTTCGCGCTGCCAGAGGGTGTAGTCGGCGTACTGCACCGGCAGCGGAGCCCACTGCGGACCGGTGCCGTCACAGCGGGCCGCATAGGCGGTGGCGAGGTCGTGGGCGAGGGGGCCCATGGACCAGCCGTCACTGGCGATGTGATGGGCCAGGATCAGCAGCGTGTGTGCGTCGGCTCCGCTGGTGAACACCCAGGCACGGAATGGAAGTTCGTCGGTGAGACGGAAGGTGTGGCGAACGGCGGTGGCGATGTGCTCGGTGAGGCCCGTGGTGTTGTCGGTCGTGACGATCTCGATCACGGGTTGGGCGGCGTCGCCTTCGAGTATCTGTTGGTAGGGGGTGCCTGCTGTTTCGGGGAAGACGGTGCGGAGGG
>NZ_JBSHBP010000139.1:0-3513 GCF_053612065.1 Streptomyces sp. NPDC054765
GACCGAGCGCAGCGCGTCGGACTGCCAAGGGGCGTTCAGGAACTGGAAGTTGAAGGCCTGGTGGAGTTCATCGGGGCGTACGTAGAGGGCGAGCCGCTCGGGGGTGGGCGCCCAGGCCTCGGCGACGCCGATCACCTGCTTGCCGTGGGCGTCGCCGTAGCCGTCCAGCAGCCGGCGCCAGGCGCGGTGGATGGCGTGCACCCCGTCCTGGTCGAAGAACGGCAGCACCTGGCTGCCGATCAGCTGGGCCTGCCGGCCGTGGCCGATGTCCGGCAGGCCGGGCGCCTTGATCATGCCGTGGGCGACATCGACCCGGAAGCCGTCCACCCCGAGGTCGAGCCAGAAGCGCATGATGGCCTCGAACTCGGTGTGCACCTGCGGGTTGTCCCAGTTCAGATCGGGCTGCTCGGGGGCGAAGAGGTGCAGGTACCAGTCGCCGCGGTCGGTGCGGGTCCAGGCCGGGCCGCCGAACACCGACTCCCAGTCGTTGGGCGGGAGTTCGCCGCTGACGCCCTTGCCGGGGCGGAAGACGTAGCGCTGCCGGGCGAGGTCCGGGTCCCGGAACCACGGGTGCCGGTCGGAGGTGTGGTTGGGGACGATGTCGACGATCACCCGCAGGCCCAGGTCGTGGGCGGCGCGGATCAGTTCGTCGGCGTCCCGGAGGGTGCCGAAGAGTGGGTCGACGGCGCGGTAGTCGGCGACGTCATAGCCGCCGTCGGCCTGCGGCGAGGCGTAGAACGGGGTGAGCCAGACGGCGTCCACCCCCAGGTCCCCGAGGTACGGCAGCCGCTCGCGGGCCCCGCGCAGATCGCCGATGCCGTCGCCGTCGCTGTCGGCGAAGGAGCGTACGTACACCTGGTAGATGACGGCGTCGCGCCACCACTGCGGACCTCGGCCCGTTGCGGGGGCCCGGGGGGCGGGGCTGGGGGAAGTGAGCTCCTGGGTCATCTGCCGTCCCTGTCGAGGTCAAGAGGCATCGGTGCCTTCACGGAATCAACGCTCGGACGGGCGTGGGGTGACGGTGACGGGGGCGCCCGGAGGGTCCTGTTCCAGCCAACTCGTTGCACTTCGTTCCCGAAGTCTTGCAGAAAATTGCCGCAAGCTCTTTCGGTTTGTTTTCGGCGCTGTTACGTTCCTGACCGCCATCTGAGGCATTTCCCTAAGGAGTTCACATGCGGCGTGGCATACGGGGCGCAATGGCCACCGCGCTGGTAGCGGGCCTGGCACTGGCGGCGACGGCGTGCGGCGGAGGCGACGGCGGCGGCAGTGCCGGCAGCGGGGGCGAACTGTCTGGAACCGTTACCTTCTGGGACACCTCCAACGACGCCGAGAAGGCGACGTACCGCAAGCTTGCCGAAGGTTTCCAGAAAGAGCACGCGAAGGTCCCTCCCTGATCTTGCGTGGGTATTCCCGGCTTCAGCCGGGGAGGGAAATTTGGTGACGAACACCAAGTGAGCGTGCAGGTGATAGGCGACGTGACGTCCAGTACGGATATCAGGGTTTGGTTCCCAGCGCGGTGACATACGCCAAGCGTAGAATCTTTTTTGAAGCTGACCAGGAAGGGGGTGGGCCGGGTGATCCGTGCGTACAAGTTCCTCATACGGCCCACCGTTCGCCAGACGGCCGCGCTCGGCGAGATGCTGCGGGATCACTGCTCGCTCTACAACGGCGCCTTGCAGGAACGCCGCGACGCCTACCGGCATGCCTCGACGACGAGCATCAAGTACGGGCAGCAGTCCGCGCAGCTCAAGGACATCCGGGCGTTCGACCCGGAACGTCAGGGTCGCTGGTCGTTCTCGTCGCAGCAGGCGACGTTGCGCCGCCTGGACAAGGCGTTCGCCGCGTTCTTCCGCCGGGTCAAGTCCGGCCAGACGCCGGGCTACCCCCGTTTCCGGGGCATCAACTGGTTCGACACCGTCGACTTCCCCAAGGACGGCGACGGCTGCCGCTGGGACTCCACCCCGCACGACCCGGTCACCCGTGTCCGCTTCCAAGGCGTCGGGCACGTCAAGGTCAACCAGCACCGGCCTGTGGCCGGCAAGGTCAAGACCGTCTTGGTCAAGCGCGAAGGCAAGCGCTGGTATGTGATCCTGACCGCCGAGCAGTCCCAGCCGCAGCCGCTGCCCGCGACCGGCAGCGTGGTCGGCATCGACATGGGCATAGCCCACTTCCTTGCCGACTCCAACGGCGAGTTCGCGCCCAACCCGCGCCACGGCCGCCGCGCCGCCGCGAAACTCCAAGCCGCACAGCGGGCACTGTCCCGCTTCCCCCGGGTGCGCCGCGACAAGCGCACCAAGAACCACCAGCGGGCCGTTCACAAGGTCGCCGACCTGCACCGTAAGGTCCGGCGCCAACGCCTCGACCACGCACACAAGACCGCCCTCGACCTCGTGCGCGAACACGACTTCATCGCGCACGAAGACCTCAAGATCCGCAATATGGTCAAGGCTCCCGCCCCGAAGCCGGACCCCACGACGCCGGGCAGCTTCCTGCCCAACGGGGCCGCCTCCAAGGCCGGACTCAACCACTCGATCTCGGATGCCGGATGGGGGGTGTTCCTGACGATCCTGCACGCCAAGGCTGAAAGCGCCGGACGGGAAGTGATCGCCGTGGACCCCCGCAACACCTCCCGCACCTGCCCCGAATGCGGGTACGCCGCAGCGGAGAACCGGCCCACACAGGACAAGTTCCACTGTCAGAACTGCGACCACCACACGCACGCCGACACCGTGGGCGCGCTCAACGTTCTACGGGCCGGGCTGGTCCGTCGCCAAGCCCAACCGGCATAGCGAGAAGCCCCCTCGTTCACGAGGGGGAGGAGTCACCGACCCGATGTTCGGCACGCTGCCCGACGCCGAGGCCGTGATCCGCGAGGCCCACCGGCTGGATCTGCGCATCATCGTCGACCTCGTCCCCAACCACTGCTCCGACCAGCACGAATGGTTCTGCCGCGGACTGGCCGAGGGCCCCGGCTCCACGGCCCGCGAACGCTTCCACTTCCGCAAGGGACGCGGCGAGAACGGCGAGGAGCCCCCCAACGACTGGGAGTCCCTCTTCGGCGGCCCCGCCTGGACCCGGGTCCCCGACGGCGAGTGGTACCTCCACCTCTTCGCCCCGGAGCAGCCCGACTTCAACTGGGACCACCCCGCCGTCCGGGACGAGTTCCGCTCCATCCTCCGCTTCTGGCTCGACCTGGGCGTCGACGGCTTCCGGGTGGACGTGGCCCACGGCCTGGTCAAGGCCCCCGGCCTGCCCGACATGGGCCGGGGCGGGCAGCTGAAACTGCTCGGCAGCCAGGTCCTGCCGTTCTTCGACCAGGACGGCGTGCACGACATCTACCGCTCCTGGCGCACCGTCCTGGACGAGTACGACGGGGAGCGGATCGCGGTCGCCGAGGCCTGGACGCCCAGCGCCGAGCGCACCGCCCGCTACCTCCGCCCCGGCGAACTCCACCAGGCCTTCAACTTCCCCTACCTGAACACGGGGTGGGACGCGGCCGCCCTCCGCGAGGTG
>NZ_JBSHBP010000140.1:0-3461 GCF_053612065.1 Streptomyces sp. NPDC054765
TGTCCCCGATGGAGTTCGAACAGCAGCACCACACAACGGCTAAACTCTCACTCGTGGCGTAAACCCCTGTGTCCACGTTCCGGGGGTCACCTCACTTCCCACGCTTCCCCGGGTCAGCGGCACGAACAACGACGGAGTCACGGGCCCTTGCCGGCAAGTACCGGGGGAGCCTGGCCGTTCTGGGTCGCTGGCGGCGTGGGCGCTGCGACGGCGGCGGGGCGGCGTTCGTGTCATGCCGACTCCCAGACTATGCACGCAAGCTTCCCTGCCCAGTCTTGTCATCCGTGCGTGGGCGTGGCGCGGTGTTGCGGGTGGCTGCCGAGACGGACAGCCCACCAGCGGCGTGGGAAGGTGTCGCCGCAGGAGCCAAGGCCGTCGTCCTGCACTTCGCCCAGGCCGCCCAGGCTCCGGTACAGCGTTAGGCGCATCGCGTGGCAACGGCCGCGCGGAACTCCTGAGTCATCAAGGCCACCGAGCCGCGCTGGACAGGGGCCGGGCCCTGCTCGCCCCACACCTTGTGCAGCGCGGCTCGCATCCGGTCGTTCATGGCGTCGTTAAGGACGGCCTGGTGCTCCGCGGGCACTTCGCGCACGTCCTGGACGACGACCATGGTGCCGTGGCGGGTGCCGATCATCCCGATCGTGGTGACCTTCCAGCCGAGCTGCCGGGCCGCTTTGCGCATCGCGGCCCGGATCAGTTCCACCCCGCCCAGTCCGACGGCCTCCTCGTCATCCAGGTTCACCTGATACGAGCCGCCGTATCCGCCGGCGCCTTCCGAGCAGTTGCGGCGCAGCAGGGGCACGAGGGCTTCGGCCATGGCGGTGCAGCGCGGGTCCTTCGCGTACGAGGCCATCGTCAGCTCCTTTCCGTGCCGGTGAGGTGCGGCCACAGCAGCTTGAGGTCGTGGGTGACCCGCTCGGCCAGGACGGCGGGGTCGTTGGCCGTCCATTGGTGAGCTGTCCCGATGGCGTCGGAGGCCTTCGTCCTGGAGCTGCTCTTGCTGGGGAATGGGCCGGATTCCGCGCGGGCGGTGAAGGTCACCGGGCCGGGCGGGCGGGGCAGGAACAGCAAGGGGTGGTGCGAGGTGAAGTCGAAGTGGCCCAGGTGGGCGGCAGGCTCTTCGTCGAAGAGCTGCGGCTCAGTCCACAGTCCGACGGTGACGACGAGCCAGGTGTGCGGGCGGTCAGGGTCGTTGCACAGCCACAGGTCGAAGGTGCCGACCAGGAGGTTCGCCTCCCACTTCCAGACCTTCGCCCGCGGATCGAGTGCGTCGGCCCCGTCCCGGCGCAGCGGGATCAGGGCGCGCTCGAACGGGGCGATCAGATCGTCGTAGGCGGCCCGCATGGCCGTGCTGCCGGCGTGGTCGACCGTGTACTCGCGGTCTGGGATGACCTCCCACTTCAGGCCGTCAGGAAGCTGGGTGGTCAGGTACTGGCACAGCGGGCCGAGCGCCCGCGGGATGCCGTCCTTGTCGTGTCGGGCATGCTCGGCGGCGGGCAGGCGGACCCACCAGGCGTAGTACGGCGTTCCGTCGCTGTAGGAGTCGTAGTCGACGCAGTGTTCGTACACGCAGCCCAGCGAGCCCGCGAGCTCCGTCATCGCCTCCTCGGTGCGCTCGTCCAGGTCCGGATCCTCGCCCGCGAGCTGCTGAGGGTCTTGGACCTCGAGGCGCCACACCACCCACTCGAAGTCATTGAAGTCCGTCACGCGCCCCCGCCCCCCAGTTCGACGGTGTAACCCCTGCTGTACCCGGCCAACGTCCACTTCGCTGATTGGCCAGCCGTCGTCAACGACGAGTCGCGCGACTTTCAGACGGTGGCGCGGGGTGAGGGCAGCGTTCGGATGTGACATGTCTGAGCTCCTGGACAAGCTGAAGGGCCGGCCATCGTGTGTGGCCGGCCCTTCGAGAACGAACATAGTGGGTAAGGGTCGTGCAGCTCAGTCCACCGGGGAGACCCGGATGAGGTTGCCGTCGGGGTCCGTGATCACGAACGTGCGGCCGAAGACAGCGTCGTACGGCTCCTCCACGACTTGGACTCCCTTCGAGACCCAACTCGTGAAGATCTCGTCAACTGCGGACGCTGCTCCCGGCACCATCAGCCCGACTTCGCTCGTGCGAGGGGTGCTCGGGACCGCGTGTTCGCTGCCCCCCGTCCACAACGCGAACAGGACGCCGGGGGCTACCTCGAAAGCCACGTAGTGGGGACTGGTGAAGGTCGGTTCGATCTCGAACAGGTCGCTGTAGAAGGCCGTAGCGGCCTCGGCGTCGCGGACGTAGATCAGGAACAGGTTGGGTGCGGGCATAGAGCGCTCCTCAGATCGTTGAATTCTCGGTACCGCTCCAGTTGATCGCTTAACCGCGACAGAACCTGTCACCTTTTTCTGCGAACATTGGTCAGCATGAAGGCTTCGAGGCTGTTGCACCTCTTGCTGCTCCTACAGACCCGTCAGCGCATCACCACCACCGAGCTCGCCAAGCGCCTGGAGGTGTCCCGGCGGACTGTGCTGCGGGATGTCGAGGCACTCTCGACAGCAGGTGTGCCTGTTTATGCCGAACGCGGGCGGAACGGTGGGATCGTTCTGCTCCCCGGTGCACGGCTCAACGCATCCCATCTGGAACCACCAGAGCTGGAGGCCCTCTCCGTGGCTGGTTTGGACAGCGCGCAACTTGAGCGCATGGGCCTGTCTGCGGTGCAGGAGTCGGCCGCGCGCAAGATCGCCGCCCGCCAGGCCGCAGCACCTGAGTCGCCGAGCCTGCTGCGACTGGCGGACCTGGTACTGGTGGACAGCAACGCGTGGCTTGCTGACTCAAAGCCAGCGGTAGACGTATCGGATCTAGCCTCGGCCCTGCGACACCGACGCCGGCTGCGAATCCAGTACCGGCGCAGCGCCGAGAAACAGGCCTCGGCGCGGGTGGTCGACCCGTACGGGATCGTGGCGAAATCAGGCCGCTGGTATCTCATCGCCGACGACCATGGGACCGGTCGGCTGTTCGCTCTGGAACGACTCTCGGCCTACGAACAACTCGACGCGCCAGCTGTTCTCCGACCAGATGAGACCCTCCGCACAAGGTGGGCTGCGTTGAAGGAACGCACCGAGAGGCCAGGCCGCGTGAGCGTGACCGTCCGTCTGCGAGAAAATGGCCTCGACCTGGCACGGCGCATCCTCGGCACCCGCATCCACGATGTCTCCGACACGGAAAACGGCTGGTGCACCATCGTCGTCCGCTACCCCGACATCGAGTCAGTGCGTCAGCTCCTCCAGTTCGGCAACCACATCGAGATACTCACCCCAGAGACAGCCCGCAAACGCATCAGCCAGCTTGCCAAGGACCTGACTGAAAGACACTCGGCCCCAGCCTCGTGACTGCTAGGGCCTGTGTGTGGTTGTGATCAATCAGTTGCCTGCAGGAGGTCATTGACCCAGATCATCGAGGCGCGGAGGTGGAGGCCGGCGAGGTA
>NZ_JBSHBP010000141.1:0-3421 GCF_053612065.1 Streptomyces sp. NPDC054765
CTCGATGCGGCCGATGACACCCCCGTCATCCTGATCGCGGCGGGCACCGGGCTCGCGCCTTTCCGCGGCGCCGTCGCCGACCGCCTCGCCGCGGGCCAGCAGGCGCCCGCCCGGCTGTACTTCGGCTGCGACGATCCCACCGCCGACTTCCTGCACGCCGAGGAGTTCGCCGCAGCCGAAGCCGCCGGAGTCATCTCCGTACGCCCCGTCTTCAGCGCCCGCCCCGAGAACGGCCACCGCTTCGTCCAGCACCGGATCGCCGCCGAGGCCGCCGAGGTGTGGGAACTGCTGCAGGCCGGTGCGCGGGTGTATGTCTGCGGTGACGGCAGCCGGATGGCGCCCGGTGTACGGGCCGCCTTCCGCGAGCTGCACGGTGCGCGCACCGGCGCCTCGCCGCAGGAGTCCGAGGCCTGGCTGCGCGAACTGACCGCCTCCGGCCGCTACATCGAGGATGTCTACGCGGCAGGCTGAGGCCCGGCGCCCCCTTCCCCGGCGGGCCGGATCTTCCGGCCCGCCGGGGCGGGCACGGCCGAGCGCACCGCCTCGGGGACGCCCGGCCGCCCGGCCCGCCAGGACGGTGTGCAGCGCGGCAGCGCGGGCGCCGACGACTCGCTGCCGGGCCGCCGCACCGAGTGGTGAGGCCCGGGGCGGGAGCGGAGGCCGGGCCGCTACTCGCCGCCCTGTCCGCCCTCGCGCCTGCCCGCCGCCCCGGGCAGCTGGACGACCACCAGCGCGATCCCGGCCAGCGTGATGTTGCGGGCCGCCGCCTCCAGCCCGTTCCACTGCTTGGACTGCCACATCGCGAACCACTCGCCGCCGAGCGCGAGGAAGCCCGCACCGAACAGCAGCAGCATCATCAGCAGCCCGAGGGTGCTCACCCACCGGGCCCGCGCGAAGCTGCCGTGCCGTGCGCCGGCGGCCCACAGCGCGGTGGCCGTGAGCAGCACCAGCGAGGCTGCCGTCTCCCAGGCGATGATTGCCAGATACGCGGCGTCCTGCACCGCGTGTGAGGTCACGGCCCGCCACATCAGATCCGGGTCCTTGAACGTGGTGTCCATGGCCAGGACATGGCGGACGAACTCCCGGTTGGTGTCGAAGTCGGTGATATTGCCGAAGGCGACGAGCGAGAGATAGAGGGCGACCGTCCCGGTGAGGACGGCCCCCGCCAGGGACAGCCCGGTGCGCGGTGCTCTGTCGGTGCGTTGATTGTCTGTCATGTGTTCCTCCCCGATTGGATCATGTCATCCGCGCTTTCCTCACCCGCCGCCGCCCTTGGGGTCCCTCCGGTGCCGAACTCCCGTACGCTGCTGCCCGGTCGACCGGGTGACCGACCGGTCGAAGCGGCGTCCGGGCCGGTTGCCGGACGGCCGAAGACCTAGGGGAAGCGGGGCACATGAACGGAAAGCGGTGTGTGGGAACGGCCGCCGTCGCGGCGGCTGCGGTGATCGCGGTGAGCGGGACGGCGGGCGCCGAGCCGGCCGCCATGACATACGGCACCAGCACGTCCGTGGGCGTCCACAACGCCTATGACAAGGAGAAGTACCGCTACTTCGCGGACGCCCTGGACTCCGGCGCCGCACTGCTCGAACTCGACCTCTGGACCAACGGGCTGGGCCGGTCCTGGCGGGTCTCGCACAGCAACCCGCTCGGGAACAACAGCAACTGCGCGGGCGCCGCGAACGCCTCGGAGCTGCGCACCAAGAGCCGTGACCAGGACTTCGCGGGCTGCCTTTCCGACATGAAGGCCTGGCACGACGCGCACCCCGGCCACCGCCCGATCCTGGTCAAGGTCGAGATGAAGGACGGCTTCAACGCCAAGGGCGGCCGCGGCCCCGCCGAGTTCGATGCGCTGGTGCGGCAGAAACTGGGCGATGCGGTCTACGGTCCCGGGGACCTCACCGCAGGACACGCCACCGCCGATGACGCGGTGCGGGCCGGTGGCTGGCCCTCACGCGCCGCGCTGGCCGGCACGTTCCTGTTCGAGCTGATACCCGGCACGGTCGAGGAGAAGAACCCGTTCGACAAGCTGTGGACGGACGTGGAGTACGCCGGCCACCTCAAGGACCTTGCGGCACAAGGGAAACTGGCGCAGTCGACGGCCTTCCCCGCGGTGCACGGTGCCGCTCCCGGCGACCCGCGGGAGCGCTATGCCGACCCGGCGCTGCGCCCCTGGTTCGTGGTCTTCGACGGTGACGCCGCGACCTATCTGAACGGCAGTATCGACACCTCCTGGTACGACACCCGCCACTACCTGCTCATCATGACCGACGCCCACAATGTGCCGCCGGTCATCGACGGCACCCACCCGACCGAGGCGGAGGCGCTGGCCCGGGTCGGCCAACTCGCGGCGGCACATGCGAGCTTCGCCACCGCCGACTGGTATCCGCTGCCGTCCGTCCTCAAGACCGTGGTGCCGCGCGGGGCATGACACCGGACGCGGCGGCCCGGGAGCCGGGCTGTGCGGCCCGCGGTCCCGGCTCCGCGGCCGCCCGCCGGTAGAGCGCGGCCACGTCCCCGCCGAACCGGCTGCTGTACGAGACGAGGTCGTCACCCCCCTCGTCCAGACCGCCTATCACGCCGATCAGCGACCCGGTGCCGGTGGCCGGGTCGAGGTCGGTGAGCATCGGACCGCCGCTCGTCCCGTTCGGGAACCCGGTGCAGGGGAAGCGGAGTTGGGTCGGGCTCTGGGCGTCCGCCGTGTGCCGGCAGCTGACCGGGGCGTCCTGGTCCTCGGGATAGCCGGTCAGCTGCGCCGGGCGCCCGGCCGGCGCGTCGAACCTGATCCGTTCGGCCCCGGTGACGTCCTCCACGCGGCCCCCGGCCTGTCCCGCCCGGCGCACCCGCAGGAACGCCACGTCGTGGTCGGGGTCCCGGTCGCTGATCCAGCGGGGATCGACGTGGATCCGGGTGGGCACCCACAGACCGTAGGGCGCGACCCCGTTGCGCAGACCGGGCGCGAACACCAGGCGGGTCCGGAAGCCGTCGTCGTGCACACAGTGCGCCGCGGTGACGACGAGATCGCCCGCCGGGGCGTGCACCACGCTGGCCGTGCAGTGGTGGACCGGGTGACCGTCGTCGTCGGGGGAGAAGAGCGCGCCGATCGCCGGCACGGGAGCGGCCGGGGCCGCCAGCAACGGCCGGGACGCCGGCAGCGGGGCCGCCGTCCCGCCGCCGTACCGTGCCGTCACCGGCTGCCCCGGCCGCTCCACGTAGGGTCCGGCGAGCACCGCGGCGGCGGCCAGGTCGCCGTCGGCCCGGGTGGCGAGGTAGGAGCCCGCGGCGGTGTCCCCGGCGGCCAGGAACGGGTCACGGGAGGGGGACTCCAGGGCCAGTGCCGTGCTGCCCACGACCACGGTGAGAACAACGAGCGCCAGGGTCGCCCGCAGCGGGACGCCGGCCCGGCCGCGGCCCGTGCAGGTCC
>NZ_JBSHBP010000142.1:0-3345 GCF_053612065.1 Streptomyces sp. NPDC054765
ACGGTGGTGGTGCTGCTGCACGAGGCGGCGCGCCGGAAGTGTCAGCTGGGCTGACGCTGCTCGTCGTAGTCAGAGCGGGCGGCTTCGACTTCGTCGAGGTGGTCGACGAACCATTCCATCATGGCTTGCAGGGGGGACCTCAGGGTCCGGCCCAGGCGGGTGACGCCGTACTCGATCGCCACGGGCTCCGTGGACACGACCACGCGCTCGACCATGCCGTCGCGCTCCAGCCGGCGCAGGCATGCGGTCAGGGACTTCGGTGTGACGGCCGGCAGGTGTTGCCGAAGCTCGCTGAAGCGCTGGGGACGCTTGCACAATGCGTCCAACACGAGCAAAGACCACTTGCCGAACAATTGGTTGAGCAGACGACGGCCGTCGTCATCGAGTTCTGCTGGATTCACGTAAGTCTCCTCGGTGATACCTGATTTCGTTGCAGTCTACTTCGACTACTAGGTATACAAGGGATATCAATCAGTCCCGGCCGCCAAGGCAGGGACCATGGCTTTCGCGTCGGCCGCGGACGGGTTGAGCGCGCGAGTGGTCGGCCGACCCGAGGCATCACCGAGCGCTGGGCCCGACTGAGACGAGAAAAAGCCATTACTCGACACAAGGAGGCACATATGACTGACAAGGTGGGCACCACTCCGAAGCCGGCTGATCGCGACAGCTTCGTTTCTCATGCTTACCCCGAGAAGCAGGTGAACCTCGGCGAGATCATGATGAACTACGCGGAGGCGGGGTCACCGGACAAGCCGGTACTCCTGCTCATTCCCGAGCAGACGGGCTCCTGGTGGAGCTATGAGCCGGCGATCGAGCTTTTGGCCGAGGACTTCCACGTGTTCGCCGTCGACTTGCGTGGGCAGGGACGGAGCACCTGGACGCCGAAGCGGTACAGCCTCGACAACTTCGGAAACGACCTGGTGCGCTTCATCTCGCTGGTGATCCGGCGTCCGGTCATCGTGTCAGGGAACTCGTCGGGTGGGGTCTTGGCCGCCTGGCTGTCGGCGTATTCGCTCCCCGGCCAGATCCGCGGCGCGTTCTGCGAGGACGCACCATTCTTCGCCTCCGAACTCGTCCCCGCGTTCGGGCACAACATACGCCAGGGGGCGGGCCCGTTCTTCGAGCTGCTCAGCAAACACCTCGGCGATCAGTGGTCCATCGGCGACTGGGCCGCCTTCGGTGCCGCTGCCGAAGCTTCGTCGTCGAAGCTTGCGCAATTCTTCCCGGCAAGCGCGGAGCCGCCCCAGAACCTCAAGGAATACGACCCTGAGTGGGCGCGGGCGTTCTTCGAGGGAACCGCCGGATTGAACACCCCCCACGACCGGATGCTGGCGCAGGTCAGGACACCCGTCCTGATCACCCACCACAACCGGGCGGTCAACCCGCAGACGGGCGATTTCGTCGGGTCGTTGTCCGACAAGCAGGCACAGAAGGCTCACGACATCATGTCGTCCGCAGGCGTCAAGGTCGACTATGAGTCGCATCCGGAAGCGCACCACATGATGCACCAATTCGACCCGGCGCTATACGTGAAGCTGCTGACCGAGTGGGCCTCGACCCTGCCGGCGGAATGACCGGGGCGGATGTCAGAAGGGTGTGGTTCGGTTTGAGAGACCGTGATCACGCCGCGAGTTCGAGGGTGTCGCGGTAGCGGACTGTGTGAACCCGCAGGTGTTCGCGCTGCACGTGGTACTCCCAGTACGCTTCGAAGTCGCCGTTGCTGATGACTGCACGGAGCTTGAGGACAGCCTCGGCGCCTGGCAGGCCCCAGCGGGCGCCGGTGATGTCCATGCGGTCCTTGATCAGGTGCCGGCATGCTCCTTCGATCACTCCGGTGGCGATCGGCCAGCCCTCGGCGAGCGCGATGTCGTAGCCCAGATAGGGCAGCTTGGCCCGCAGGTATCCGACTGCCTTGTCCACACCGGCCCGCTTGTGCTCGCTCAACTGCGCGGCATCCGCCTGCTGTTCGAGGGCGTCGGCGACGTGCTGGGCCGTGCCCTGGAGGATGGCGAGTGCGTGCCCGCCGACCCAGGGTTCGGCCCCGGGGTCGGCCGGGGCGAAGAAGCACCAGGCCGCGCCCCACAGATATTCGAGTACATGGACGAAGTCGATGAGGACGTGGACTTCCAGTTCGCGGGCATCGCACTGTTCGTGGATCAGATCCAGCTGGTGGCGTGCTCCGTCGACCAGCATCACCCACTCGCGCGTCCGGGCGGGGTCGCGCCGCTCGGCGTGGTCGAACACCGCCGCGATGACGGTGCGGGCATCGGCGGCGACGGAGGCGGTCAGCCACTTGTCCGTCGCGCGTGGCCGGTCGGGCCGCTTCTCACGGTCGGCGCCGTTCGGTCGGATCACCTCCTGCGGACCTCGCGGCTGGGCCGCCAGGGCGTAGACGGCGCCGACGGTCGCCATCCGCTTGCGCCCACTCTTCTCCCCGCCGGCCAGGCGGGTCTGGTACGGGCCGCCACCTGAGGCGGCCTTCCTCGCGGCAGCCCGCCTGGTCTCCTCGCGCAGCGCGTCGGGACGCATCACGACCCCCTTGCCGTCCGCAGACAACACCAGCAGCATCTCCCCGGAGCCGGAGCCGGAGCCGGAGGCGCTGCGTGCGAAGGTGTAGAAGGCGTCGATGTCCGCCGCGGTGCGCTGGACCAGTTGGATCGTCTGCCGTTTGCCGATGTGGGTTCCGGTGGCGCGCTCGACCGCGGTCTGCGCGTCGGCGAACGAGCCGCGCGCCGCCTCGACCGCGGCTAGTTTCTTGAGCGTGTGGGAGTGGCGGCCGGTCGGCAGGTCCAGTTCCGCGTCGGCCGGATACAGGTTCGATGCCCCCTTGGCGCGGTAGGCGATCCGCTCCACCTGCACCGTGCCGAACCGCGTGGACAAAAGCCGTGCATGGCTCTTCTCTGCGCATCGGCGCACCACGCCGTCGCTCCCGGCGACCTCTTGTGCCCGCTGTTCTCCGGCCGCCCGCTTCTCGAGCCATTCCTGCAGCATCAGCCGCTGCACCTCGCGGGCGCGGGTGGCGATGAACTCCTCGGTGGCGGCGCAGGCCGCGGAGCGCGCCGGGTCGACGAGGTCCGCGAGGAGCGCCTCGAATGCGGTGCGGGTGGCGGGAAAGCCCTCGGTGATCTCGCGGGAGTCATAGGCTGGCATCGGGCTCTTCCTTCGTTGCTGCGAGGCTTGTCACCAGGCACGACGCGGGAAGAGCCCGCTTTTGTCTACGGCTGCACAGGTGCGCGAACGCTGTCGGCCAGCGCGAACAGGCCGCGCTCGGGCTCGTCCAGCCACCCGTGGCGCACCATCCGCTTCAGCCGCATCCGCAGCGTTTCGATGTGCCGGTGGTCGACG
>NZ_JBSHBP010000143.1:0-1326 GCF_053612065.1 Streptomyces sp. NPDC054765
GGGTGGCTGGTCGTTGCTTGAGAACTGCACAGTGGACGCGAGCATCTGTGGCCAAGTTTTTAAGGGCGCACGGTGGATGCCTTGGTACCAGGAACCGATGAAGGACGTGGGAGGCCGCGATAGGCCCCGGGGAGCTGTCAACCGAGCTTTGATCCGGGGGTGTCCGAATGGGGAAACCCGGCAGTCGTCATGGGCTGTCACCCGCTGCTGAACACATAGGCAGTGTGGAGGGAACGCGGGGAAGTGAAACATCTCAGTACCCGCAGGAAGAGAAAACAACAGTGATTCCGGGAGTAGTGGCGAGCGAAACCGGATGAGGCCAAACCAGTCACGTGTGATACCCGGCAGGGGTTGCGTGGTTGGGGTTGTGGGAGTTCTCTTTTGTCGTCTGCCGGCGATGAGGCAAGTCAGAAACCGTTGGTGTAGGCGAAGGACATGCGAAAGGTCCGGCGTAGAGGGTAAGACCCCCGTAGCTGAAACATTAACGGCTTGCTTGAGAACCACCCAAGTAGCACGGGGCCCGAGAAATCCCGTGTGAATCTGGCGGGACCACCCGTTAAGCCTAAATATTCCCTGGTGACCGATAGCGGATAGTACCGTGAGGGAATGGTGAAAAGTACCGCGGGAGCGGAGTGAAATAGTACCTGAAACCGTGTGCCTACAAGCCGTGGGAGCGTCGCGCAGAGACTTGTCTCTGCGTCGTGACTGCGTGCCTTTTGAAGAATGAGCCTGCGAGTTTGCGGTATGTTGCGAGGTTAACCCGTGTGGGGAAGCCGTAGCGAAAGCGAGTCCGAATAGGGCGTTGAGTAGCGTGCCCAAGACCCGAAGCGGAGTGATCTAGCCATGGGCAGGTTGAAGCGGAGGTAAGACTTCGTGGAGGACCGAACCCACCAGGGTTGAAAACCTGGGGGATGACCTGTGGTTAGGGGTGAAAGGCCAATCAAACTCCGTGATAGCTGGTTCTCCCCGAAATGCATTTAGGTGCAGCGTCGTGTGTTTCTTGCCGGAGGTAGAGCACTGGATAGGCGATGGGCCCTACCGGGTTACTGACCTTAGCCAAACTCCGAATGCCGGTAAGTGAGAGCGCGGCAGTGAGACTGTGGGGGATAAGCTCCATGGTCGAGAGGGAAACAGCCCAGAGCATCGACTAAGGCCCCTAAGCGTGTGCTAAGTGGGAAAGGATGTGGAGTCGCAGAGACAACCAGGAGGTTGGCTTAGAAGCAGCCACCCTTGAAAGAGTGCGTAATAGCTCACTGGTCAAGTGATTCCGCGCCGACAATGTAGCGGGGCTCAAGCACACCGCCGAAGTCGTGTCATTGCAGCAAT
>NZ_JBSHBP010000143.1:1416-3274 GCF_053612065.1 Streptomyces sp. NPDC054765
ACGTCTGTTGTGATGGGTAGGGGAGCGTCGTGTGCCGGGTGAAGCAGCCGTGGAAACGAGTTGTGGACGGTTCACGAGTGAGAATGCAGGCATGAGTAGCGATACACACGTGGGAAACGTGTGCGCCGATTGACTAAGGGTTCCTGGGTCAAGCTGATCTGCCCAGGGTAAGTCGGGACCTAAGGCGAGGCCGACAGGCGTAGTCGATGGACAACCGGTTGATATTCCGGTACCCGCTTTGAAACGCCCAGTATCGAATCCATTAATGCTAAGGCCGTGAAGCCGGCCTGGAGTCTTCGGACAAAGGGACGTGGTGGAGCCGCCGGTCCAAGGTGGTAGTAGGTAAGCGATGGGGTGACGCAGGAAGGTAGTCCAGCCCGGGCGGTGGTTGTCCCGGGGTAAGGGTGTAGGGCGCTGTCCAGGTAAATCCGGACGGCATGAAGCCTGAGACCTGATGCCGAGCCGATTGTGGTGAAGTGGATGATCCTATGCTGTCGAGAAAAGCCTCTAGCGAGTTTCATGGCGGCCCGTACCCTAAACCGACTCAGGTGGTCAGGTAGAGAATACCGAGGCGTTCGGGTGAACTATGGTTAAGGAACTCGGCAAAATGCCCCCGTAACTTCGGGAGAAGGGGGGCCATTGCTGGTGATGGGATTTACTTCCTGAGCTGGTGGTGGCCGCAGAGACCAGCGAGAAGCGACTGTTTACTAAAAACACAGGTCCGTGCGAAGCCGTAAGGCGATGTATACGGACTGACGCCTGCCCGGTGCTGGAACGTTAAGGGGACCGGTTAGTCACATTTCGGTGTGGCGAAGCTGAGAACTTAAGCGCCAGTAAACGGCGGTGGTAACTATAACCATCCTAAGGTAGCGAAATTCCTTGTCGGGTAAGTTCCGACCTGCACGAATGGCGTAACGACTTCTCGACTGTCTCAACCATAGGCCCGGTGAAATTGCATTACGAGTAAAGATGCTCGTTTCGCGCAGCAGGACGGAAAGACCCCGGGACCTTTACTATAGCTTGATATTGGTGTTCGGTTCGGCTTGTGTAGGATAGGTGGGAGACTGTGAAGCGGCCACGCCAGTGGTTGTGGAGTCATTGTTGAAATACCACTCTGGTCGTGCTGGATGTCTAACCTGGGTCCGTGATCCGGATCAGGGACAGTGTCTGGTGGGTAGTTTAACTGGGGCGGTTGCCTCCTAAAGAGTAACGGAGGCGCCCAAAGGTTCCCTCAGCCTGGTTGGCAATCAGGTGTTGAGTGTAAGTGCACAAGGGAGCTTGACTGTGAGACTGACGGGTCGAGCAGGTACGAAAGTAGGGACTAGTGATCCGGCGGTGGCTTGTGGAAGCGCCGTCGCTCAACGGATAAAAGGTACCCCGGGGATAACAGGCTGATCTTCCCCAAGAGTCCATATCGACGGGATGGTTTGGCACCTCGATGTCGGCTCGTCGCATCCTGGGGCTGGAGTCGGTCCCAAGGGTTGGGCTGTTCGCCCATTAAAGCGGTACGCGAGCTGGGTTTAGAACGTCGTGAGACAGTTCGGTCCCTATCCGCTGTGCGCGTAGGAGTATTGAGAAGGGCTGTCCCTAGTACGAGAGGACCGGGACGGACGAACCTCTGGTGTGCCAGTTGTCCTGCCAAGGGCATGGCTGGTTGGCTACGTTCGGAAAGGATAACCGCTGAAAGCATCTAAGCGGGAAGCCTGCTTCGAGATGAGTACTCCCACCTCCTTTGAGAGGTTAAGGCTCCCAGTAGACGACTGGGTTGATAGGCCAGATATGGAAGCCTGGTAACGGGTGGAGTTGACTGGTACTAATAGGCCGAGGGCTTGTCCTCAGTTGCTCGCGTCCACTGTGT
>NZ_JBSHBP010000144.1:0-3112 GCF_053612065.1 Streptomyces sp. NPDC054765
GCAGCCTCGGCTACCGCAGTCCCGCCGAATATGAGACCGCACTCGCAGCCTGACCACCACACCAATGGTGTCCGTCAAAGCGGAACAAGCTCACCTCTAGTCGCACATCCCGCCAGTCCAAGCCCCGGACGCCGAGGAAGGAGAACCAGTCCTTCAGATCATGCGCATACGCCTTGACCGTGTTCGGGGACCGCTCAATATCGGTGAGATAGGCCAGGTAGCGCTCGATCGGTTCGACCGGCGCGGCGTCCTCGCCGAGCACTGTCCATGACTCAAGCGGCGAGGACGACATCACCACGCGCTGTACGAGCATCGGACCTCCGGGGAATCTGCGTGATGGACAGCGGCAGATAACCACATCCATCAGGCAGTCCCCGGGGCCTCACTTGGGCTTGCTCAACATCAAGGACGCCCTTCGGGCGGCTCAAGATAACGATCGTTTACCGACATGCGCCGCTGAGTGGAGGCGTCGCGGATGTTGAGCATTGCGCGCCAGTGTCAACGTTCCGGCTTCGGGTCAGGCCGGCGGGTCGGGGTGTATCTGGCGAGCATGGTCTGGACGGCCTGTTCGACGGCGTCGTGGATGTCGGAGGCTGCGGGGTTCCAGTCGGTCAGCAGCATGCGGGGCCACAGGACGTAGTTGGCGATCATGCCGAGGAACTGGTTCGCGGCGCTCGCCGCGTCCGGGACATCAGCGTTGCCCGCCTCGTGCTCGGATTCCAAGTAGTCCTGAACGGAGGTGAAGTAGGGCAGTTTGCCGAGCTGGAACTGCATCCGTCCCAGTTCGGGGAAACGAGGCAGTTCGGCGATGACGATCCGGAAGAGGGCTGTCATGCCGGGCTGGCCAACCAGGTCGGCATAGCGGTGGCCGACGGTTGTCAGTCCGGAGCGCAGATCTCCGGTCTGTGGCCGCGCGGCAGCGTCGCCGGCGTCACGCTGCCAGGACTCGGTGACGATGGCCTCGAAGAGGGCCGCCTTAGTGGGGAACCGCTTGAACAGGGTGGACTTCGAGACCCCGGCCGCTTCGGCGATCCGGGCTAGTGAGGTGCCGTCGTAGCCACGATCCAGGAACAGTTCTGTGGCTGCGGTGGTGATCGCCTCGCGTTTCTGCTGAGCGAGTCTGCGGTGGTGTGCGGAGAGTTCTGCTGCCATGCGGACAGTATGCCGCAGACCCGAGGCGAGTCACTTGACTCGCCTCGGCAGTCCTGCTTACGGTACGAGAACAAGGCGAGTCGAGTGACTCGCCTCCTATCTGTGGCGCCGAGTGAATTCCGGTAGCCGCGCGGTGGAGGAACAGTTCATGACGATCGACAAGATCGCTTTGGTGACCGGTGCGAATCGCGGCCTCGGACGTGGCGCGGCCATCGCTCTGGCCACACGCGGGGTGCGGGTCTTGGTCACCCACCGCGGTGATGCGGCCGGGGCTGAGAAGACGGTGGAACAGGTGCAGGCGGTGGGTGGGACTGCCGCTGTTCTCCGGCTCGACATCAGCGACGTCTCCTCTTTCGCGTCCTTCACCTCCGAACTGAGCGAGCAGCTGGAGCGCTGGGGTACTTCGCGGCTCGACATCTTGGTCAACAACGCGGGAGTGGGGATCTTCGGACCGCTGGAGGACGTCACGATCGACGACTTCGACACGGTGATGGGCACCAACGTCCGGGGCACGTTCTTCCTCATCCAGTCACTTGTGCCGCTGCTGACCCAGGGCGGCCGCGTCATCAACGTCTCGACGTCACTGACCCGCCACACCAGCCCCGCCACCTCGGTCTACTCCGCCTCGAAGGCCGCCGTCGAAGCCCTGAGCCGTACCCTCGCCGCAGAACTCGGCCCGCGCGGAATCCGGGTCAACTCCATCGCCCCGGGACCGACCGCCACCGATTTCAACGGTGGAGCGATGCGGGACGACGCCGAGATGCGCCAGGTTCTGGCCGGGCAGACCGCGCTCGGCCGCGTCGGCGAACCTGAGGAGATCGGCGACGCCATCGCCACGCTGGCCTCCGAGGGCCTGCGCTGGGTCACCGCCCAGCGCATCGAGGTCTCCGGCGGCGCCCTCCTCTGAGCGACCGGGCGACGGCCTATAGAGACGCAGGCAGCGACGGCCCCGACTCACTCCCAGCCGGTCTCGTCCTCGTCCAGCTCCGGCGCATCGGGGTCCCGAAGTGGGCGCAGGACGCCGGCGGCGGGGGTCGAGGCGGTGAAGCTGTAGCGGCCGGGCAGGTTCAGGTTGCGGTGCTTGAGCGGGGAGAGCCGGGCGATGTCCTCCTCGCGGAGTTCGTGGCCCTCAGCCTGGAGCTGGGCGACGGCGGCGTCGATGTAGCGCGTCGTCCAGAGCACGATGGCGTTGAGGACCAGACCGAGCGCGCCGAGCTGGTCCTCAACGCCGTCGCGGTACGCCTGGTGGATGGTGCCGCGCTTGCCGTGGCACACATCGCGGGCGAGCTTGTGGCGAGACTCCTGCACGGTGAGCTGGCGGTTCATTTGCCGGCGGTAGGTGTCGTCGACCAGGTCGACCACGCGCAGCAGGTGTTCGGTCTTGGCGATGCGCCCGTATTCGGCGAACGCCTGCCCCAGCGGGGTGGGGCGTCCCTCGCGGCCGAACATCCGCAGCAGGTCGTAGGCACGGACCTGGTTGGTGACCAGGGAGCCGGCGACCTTCAGCATGTCCGGCCAGTGTGTGATCACCTTGTTCAGGTTGACCCGGTTACGGGCCAGCTCCTCCAGCACTCCGTACATTCCGGTCTCCACCCCGGGCATGGTCGCGCGCCAGAACCGCTGGTCGTCCAGGTCCCGGAACCGGGGGCTGAAGTTGTAGCCGAGGATCTTGAACAGGCCGAACACCATGTCGGAGCACGTCGTTGAAGCCGGCGGTCAGGCCGGTGGCATCCGCGAGATCGGCCAGCAGCCGCGATCCTGCGTGGCTGACCACTCCATGACCGTCGGTCGAGACGACGAGCTGGGGACGCGAGGCGGTGGTGTGCACGCAGAAAGTGCCTTCCTGCTGGAACGGCAGAAGCCTTAGGCCGACCGGCAAATGGATCACTTGAGGCGTCGGGTGGTGGGTCGGCCGTCCCAGCGGTAGCGGCTCGTTGCTCGGCGGATCAGTATGCGGAGG
>NZ_JBSHBP010000145.1:0-2739 GCF_053612065.1 Streptomyces sp. NPDC054765
GTCCGGACGTAAAGCGAAGCAGTCCGGACACCCACCCACTCCGACCCGTCACCGCACCCCAACAGCCCCGCGCAGCGGACCCGCCCGCCGCCAGGCGCAACGGCGAGAAACCACCACGGCGGGAAAGCCAAAAACGTGGGAGGGGGCTACGCCCGCCTCCCGTACCAGAGGCATGTCAGTGCGAAGCCGAAGGCGAGGCACAGGACTCCGCCCATCGCGTCCAGCCAGAAGTGGTTGGCGGTGGAGACGATGACCAGCAGGGTGACGGCGGGGTAGAGCAGCCCGAGGGCCTTGGCCCACAGTGGCTTGGCCAGCAGCGCGATGGTGATGCCGCACCACAGCGACCAGCCGATGTGCATCGACGGCATCGCGGCGTACTGGTTGGACATCGAGGCGAGGTTGCCGGACGCCAACGAGCCCCAGGTCCGGTGGTCGATCAGGGTGTCGATGAAACCGCCGTCCGGCATCAGCCGGGGCGGCGCCAGCGGGTAGAGGTAATAGCCGATCAGGGCGATGCCGGTGGTGGCGAAGAGGGCCGTCCGGGCGGCGGCATAGCGGCCCGGGTGCCAGCGGTAGAGCCAGACCAGGACACCGGCCGTCACGATGAAGTGCAGTGTCGCGTAGTAGTAGTTCATCGACACGATCAGCCACGTCACGGAGTTCACCGCGTGGTTGACGGTGTGCTCGAAGGCGATGCCGAGCGAATGCTCGGCCTGCCAGATCCAGTCGGCGTTCCGCAGGGCCTCGGCCTTCTGCTCGGGCACCGCGTTGCGGATCATCGAGTACGTCCCGTAGCTGACCGCGATCAGCAGGATCTCGAACCAGAGCCGGGGGGTGCGAGGAGCACGCAGACGGGCCAATCGCCTCTCGGCCGACGGGGGGTCCGCACGCTGCCCCTTGGGTGGCGGGGTGGTCGGCAGGCCGTCCAAAGTCCTCGTATTCGCATCACCCATAGGCAGACAGTCTGCCAGAAAGGGGTGTGCCGTCGATCATCCTTCGGTCGGGTATTCGACACCGTCCGTCGGTCTTGCGGGGGATGCCCGACCCTCGTACTTCTGGGGGATACCGGCGCTCAGGGAGCCCGCAGCGGCTTCGGGATCCTGGCGGATTCAGGGGCCGAGGCGGTCGATCCGCGCACCACCAGCTCGGGCAGGAAGACGAATTCGCTGTGCGGGGCCGGGGTCCCGCCGATCTCCTCCAGCAGCGCGCGCACCGCCGCCTGCCCCATCGCCGTGACCGGCTGCCGGATCGTGGTCAGTGGCGGGTCGGTGAAGGCGATCAGCGGGGAGTCGTCGAAGCCGACCACGGAGATCTCGTGCGGGACGTCGAGCCCGCGCTGCCGGGCCGCCCGGATCGCGCCGAGCGCCATCATGTCGCTGGCACAGACGAGGGCCGTGGCGCCCCGCTCGATCAGTGCGCCCGCCGCGGCCTGGCCGCCCTCCAGGGTGTAGAGGGAGTGCTGGATGAACGGCTCCGTCTCGGCCGGGCCGGTCTGCAGCCGCACCTGCATGGCGTGCACAAAGCCCTCGATCTTGCGCTGCACGGGCACGAAGCGCTTGGGGCCGAGCGCCAGCCCGATCCGCCGGTGGCCGAGCGCGCTCAGGTGGGTGACCGCCAGATCCACCGCGGCCCGGTCGTCGGGGGAGACGAAGGGTGCCTGCACCTTGTCGGAGAAGCCGTTGATGAGGACGAACGGGACGCCCTGGCCGCGCAGTTGCTCATAGCGCTGCATATCGGCGGAGGTGTCGGCGTGCAGCCCGGAGACGAAGATGATGCCGGCCACCCCGCGGTCCACCAGCATCTCGGTCAGCTCGTCCTCCGTGGAGCCGCCCGGGGTCTGGGTCGCGAGGACCGGCGTATAGCCCTGGCGGGTCAGTGCCTGTCCGATGACCTGCGCGAAGGCCGGGAAGATCGGGTTCTCCAGCTCGGGAGTGATCAGCCCGACCAGCCCCGCGCTGCGCTGCCGCAGCCGCACCGGGCGTTCGTAGCCCAGCACATCGAGGGCGGCAAGCACCGACTGGCGGGTGGTGGCGGAGACACCCGGCTTCCCGTTGAGAACCCGGCTGACGGTGGCCTCGCTGACACCCGCCTGTGCTGCGATATCGGCGAGCCGGGCGGTCATGGGTGGGACTGTACCGGTCTGCTGTCAGATTGCCCACCAGGTGCAGCTGTCACCGGGGAGCTGGGCGGTGGTCTCGTTGACGGTCACCGGGGCGCTGGACAACAGCGGCGTTCCGGGCGTGGGGAGTTCGATGTCGTGCCCCAGGGTGTTGACGGTGCACAGCACGCCGGGGCGGGTGAAGGCGAGCACCCCGTCGGGCGCCGGTGCCCAGCTCATCGCGCCGTCGCCCAGCCCCGGCAGCCGGTGCCGCAGCGCCAGCGCGGCACGGTACAGCTCCAGGGTGGAGGCGGCATCGCCGGTCTGGGCCTGGACGCTGAGCGGCGCCCAGTCGCCGGGCTGCGGCAGCCAGCTCCCGCCGGGGCCGAAGCCGTACGGGGGCAGCTCGCCGGACCAGGGCAGCGGCACCCGGCAGCCGTCGCGGAAGCCGTCCTGGCCGGCGGCGGCGGCGACGCCGTCCGGGGCGGACTCGGTGTCGGTGCCGGGGCCGGCCGCGCCGGTGGTCCGGCCGCCGCGGAAGAACGCCGGGTCCTGGCGGACCTCGTCGGGCAGGTCGGTGACCTCGGGCAGGCCCAGTTCCTCGCCCTGGTAGAGGTAGGCGGAGCCGGGCAGCGCCAGCA
>NZ_JBSHBP010000146.1:0-2619 GCF_053612065.1 Streptomyces sp. NPDC054765
GTGAGGTGACCCCCGGAACGTGGACACAGGGGTTTACGCCACGAGTGAGAGTTTAGCCGTTGTGTGGTGCTGCTGTTCGAACTCCATCGGGGACAGGTAGGCCAGCGCGCTGTGACGTCGGCGAGCGTTGTAGTACGTGAGCGGCCTGGTGGGAACGGACGGCGTACCGTGGGGGTAGCGGGTGAGTCTGGCCGATCACGACGTCATGGTGCGAATTTACAGCCGCCGCGGTCGGCTGGGTGTGTGAGTGGGGGCGCCACACTCTGGAGGCGGTGAAGGTCTCTGTGGGAGATGAGCAGTGATGGCGCAACGCAGGGCCATCAGCCGGATGCCGGGGTCACCCGAGTGTGACTTCGACGCGGCGCTCAGTGCACAGGTCGTCATCGACGGCCACGGCATCGTGACAGCGTGGAATGCGGGGGCCGAAAGGGCGCTCGGGTACTCGCCCACGCAGATGGTGGGGCGGCCCGCGGCTGGTCTGCTGGCCGAGGAGATCGACGAGCGGGAGTTGCGCTCTCTCACACAGCTGCCCAGGTGGACCGGGCGGATCGCCCTGCGGCACCGCGACGGCCACTGCCTGGAGGCCAGGGTCCTGGCGCACAGAAGGGCGCCGGAAGGCGGGCGACTCGAATGGTTCCTGGTCTCCGCGCTGACGCGGCCGGGGCCCCGGCCCGACGACGACACTCTCGTGAGCCTGCACCACGAGCAGATCGCGGACTACTCCATGGCGGTGTACGACACCGAACTGCGCCTGCGCCGGTACAACAAGGTCGGGTACCGCGACCTGAACCTCAGCTATGACTACGCGCGTGGGCTGCTGCCTTCGGAGTTCGTGGACCATCCGGAGATGTACCGGGTGGAGCGGTCCATGCAGCGGGCGCTGCGGAGCGGTGATCCGCAGATCGTGGAAATCTACCAGAGCGTCCTCGGCGAGAGCCGTGAGCACGCCTGGTCGGTCTTGGCCACTCCGCTGAAGAACGAAGACGGTCGTGTTCTGGGTGTGGGTCTGGCCATTCAGGACATGACCGAGTCGTACTGGGCCCGTAGGCGTCTGATGCTGCTTGCGGACGCCAGCAAGCGGATCGGCAGCACTCTCAACGTGCGGCGGACGGCTCAGGAACTGGCGGATGTGGTCGTGCCGGAATTCGCCGACTTCGTCAGCGTCGATCTGCTCCCCTCCGTCGACGGCGCCCAGGAGCCGCCCCCGGGCACGACGCACGGCCCGGTCTGGTTGCGGCGCGTCGCCCACCAGTCCGTGAACCCGGGAACCCCCGAGGCGGTCGTTGCTCCGGGCGACGTGAGCGACTATCCGGAGGGTTCCCCGCCGGTCGAGAGCCTGAGGTCGGGACGTGCTCTGCTGCACCGCGTGAGCGACCCCGCGATCACCGAATGGATGGCCAAAGCTTGCTCCCGGGCCGCCAGGGTCCGTGACTTCAGCGTCCACTCGCTGATGACCGTGCCCCTGACCGCCCGCGGCACGACCCTGGGCGTCGTCGTCTTCGTCCGCCACCAGCACCCCGAGGTGTTCCGCGAGGACGACCGGGTGCTGGC
Source organism: Streptomyces sp. NPDC054765 (assembly GCF_053612065.1). NCBI lineage: Bacteria > Bacillati > Actinomycetota > Actinomycetes > Kitasatosporales > Streptomycetaceae > Streptomyces > Streptomyces sp. NPDC054765. The sequence continues at coordinate 1,552 of NZ_JBSHBP010000146.1, forward strand.
CGAAGAGCTGGCCGCCAGAGCAGCGGTCTGCATCGACAACGCCCGGCGCTACACCCGCCAACGCACCACCGCGGTCACCTTGCAGCGCAGCCTGCTGCCACAGGCGCTCCCGGCGCAGGCCGCGGTGGAGGTCGCGTCCCGCTATCTGCCGGCCGGCACCCAGGCGGGGGTGGGCGGGGACTGGTTCGACGTCATCCCGCTGTCCGGTGCCAGGGTCGCACTCGTCGTCGGCGACGTCGTCGGCCATGGCATCCATGCCTCCGCCACCATGGGGCGGCTGCGCACCGCCGTGCTCACTCTCGCCGACATCGACCTGCCCCCCGACGAACTGCTCACCCACCTGGACGACGTCGTCACCCGCCTGTCCACCAAGGAGAAGGACACCCCGCGGCCGGGCTCCGACGCGGAGACCACCGGAGATGTCGGCGCGACCTGCCTGTACGCCGTGTACGACCCGGTGTCCCGCCACTGCACCATCGCCCTCGCCGGACACCCGGCACCCGTCCTGGTCACCCCCGACGGCACCACAAGACAGCTCGACCTCCCCGTCGGCCCCCCACTCGGACTGGGCGGACTCCCCTTCGAAGCGACCGACATCGAACTGCCCGACGGCAGCCTCCTCGCCCTCTACACCGACGGGCTGATCGAATCCCGCGAGCGGGACATCGACGTCAGCCTGTCCCTGCTCTGCCGGGCCCTCGCCCGACCGTCCGCCCCCCTGGACGACCTGTGCGACGCCGTTCTGGACGCCCTGCCGCCCGGCCGCCCCTCCGACGACATCGCCCTGCTCATCGCCCGCACCAAAGCCCTGGACACCAACCATGTCACCACCTGGGAAATCCCCGCGGACCCGATCGCCGTCGCCCAAGCCCGAAAGAAAGTAACCGCCCAACTGGATGCCTGGGGACTGGGCGACGCCGTCTTCGTCACCGAACTGGTCGTCAGCGAACTCGTCACCAACGCCATCCGATACGCCGACCCACCCATACACCTGCGTCTGATCCACGACCATAACCTCATCTGCGAAGTCTCCGACGCCAGCGGCACCGCCCCCCACATGCGCCGCGC
>NZ_JBSHBP010000147.1:0-2025 GCF_053612065.1 Streptomyces sp. NPDC054765
GCGCCGCCGACTGCGCCGCGCCGCCGACTGCGCCGCGGCGGCCTCGCCCGCGAAGTGCGGATCAATGCGCCGGGTCGCAGCGGGTCGCAGCGGGTCGCCGGGGAACAGAAGCAGCGGCCGGTCCGCCGCGCGGTCCACGGTCATATCAGCGGACCTTGCGGACGGCGGCGGCCGGCCACAACACCGTGGCGAGGGACCGGCCGCTGCCCGGCCGGGCCGTGGTCAGAGTGCCGACAGCTCGCTCAGCAGATCGTCCAGGCCCAGCGAGCCCTGTGACAGCGCCGCCATGTGCCAGGCCTTGAGGTCGAAGTCCGCGCCGCGCCGGGCGCGGGCCGCCTCCCGGCCCTGCAGCCACACCCGCTCGCCGAGCTTGTAGCCGATCGCCTGCCCGGCCATGCCCTGGTAGCGGACGATCTCGCTCTCGACGGAGTCGGCCGGGAGGCTGCTGTGCCGGGCGAAGAACTCGTGCGCCAGCTGCGGCGTCCAGCGCTCACCCGGGTGGAAGGGGGAGTCCGCCGGGATCTCCATCTCCAGATGCATCCCGATGTCGATGATGACCCGGACGGCCCGCATCATCTGGGCGTCCAGATAGCCCAGACGCCGTTCGGCGGTGGTCAGGAACCCGAGCTCGTCCATGAGGCGCTCGGCGTACAGCGCCCAGCCCTCGGCGTTGGCGGAGACGATGCCCACGGTCGTCTGGTACCGCGAGAGCCGGTCGGCGACATGGACCCACTGCGCCAGCTGGAGGTGATGGCCGGGCACCCCCTCGTGGTACCAGGTGGAGACCAGGTCGTACGCCGCGAAGCGGGTCTCGCCCATCGTCGGCAGCCAGGTCCGGCCGGGACGGGAGAAGTCCAGCGACGGCTGGGTGTAGTACGGGGCGGCGGCGCCACCGGGCGGGGCGATCCGCGACTCCACCCGGCGCACCCGCTCCGCCAGGTCGAAGTGGGTGCCGTCGAGCCCGTCGATGGCCTCGTCCATGAGCGACTGGAGCCACTGCCGGGTCTCCTCGACGCCCTCGACCGCCTCGCCGTGCTCATCGCACCAGGCCAGCGCCTCCCACGGCGTCTTCGCGCCGGGCAGCACCTTCTCGGCCTCGGTCTCCATCTCGGCCAGCAGCCGGTGGAATTCGGACCAGCCGTACGCATACGCCTCGTCCACGTCGATGTCGGCGCCGTTGTAGTAGCGGGCGAGGCGGGCATAGCGCTCCCGGCCCACCACGTCCGGTGCGCCGGCGATGGCGGGGGCATAGCTGTCGCGGAACCAGTCACGCAGCTCCACCAGGGCGCCGGTCGCCACCTCCGCGGCCTCGGCCAGCTCGGCGCGCAGCGTGTCCGGGCCCGGGTCGGTGAACTCGGCGAACCAGCTGCGGTCCGTACCGATCCACTCGTCCAACTGGCCGATGACCGTGCGGACCTGGAGCGGTCCGGCGGGCAGGTCCCGCTTCAGCCCGGCGTCGAGAGCGGCGCGGTAACCCTCCAGCGCGGCAGGTACGGCCCGCAGTCGCTGGGCGATCGCCGCCCAGTCCTCGTCGGTCTCGGCCGGGGTGACCGTGAGGACCTCACGGACGTGGTGCAGCGGCGAGCTGAGGTTGCTGACGGTGCGCAGGCCCTCGCCCGCCCCGTGGACCGCCAGCTCGGCGGTCAGGCGCTCGCGCAGCAGCCGCGCGCAGATCTGCTCGGCGGCGCTGTCGGCGCCCGGCCGGGACTCGGCCTCGGTGAGTTTGTCCAGCGTCGTACGGGCGAGCTGGGCCACCACCTCCTGGCCCGTCGGTGAGAAGTCGGGGAGCTTGCCGGAGCTCTCGGCGATGCCGAGGAAGGTGCCGGTGATCGGGTCCAGGCCGACGAGGGCGTCGACATAGGCATCGGCGACCTGGCGGGGCAGCGGACCGCCCCCGGAAGTAGTGGTGTGGGACATGTGGCCATCCTGGTACGGATGGCCCGCCCGCGTCACCATCAAGAGGCCTTACGTCCCTGTCGCTTTACTGCGCCATTGCCTTCATACGGCGGCCGGCCGGGCGTGGGA
>NZ_JBSHBP010000148.1:0-1988 GCF_053612065.1 Streptomyces sp. NPDC054765
AATGCTTGGACGGCCAGGACATTACGGCGGTGCCTGGTCTGCGCCACGGTCATGGCGAGGTGGAGTCGGTGCTGGCGGGGCTGGGTGCGTTGTTCGCCGCGGGGGTGGCGGTGAACTGGTCGGAGTTGTTTGCCGGGACCGGCGCCCACCACACCGAACTGCCCACCTACGCCTTCCAACGCCAACGCTATTGGCTCGACATGACGCTCGACGACGAGAAGACGTCGGTAGAGACGTCGGCTCTGGTGAGTGAGCTGCGGGGGCTCGGTGAAACCGAGCGCACGTATCGGATGACGGAGCTGGCTTTCGCGCACATCACAGCCACTCTCGGCAGCGGCGTGCTCGATGAGGGTGCACTCGGTCAGACGTTCAGGGATCTGGGCTTCGATTCCTTGATGTCCGCCGAACTGCGGGACAGGCTCTCGCGCGCCCTGAAGATCACGCTACCGAGTTCGGTGATCTTCGATTACCCCACTCCCGCTGTTCTCATCGAACACTTGCAATCAGTGGTGTTGGGTGCAGATGTCGACGTCGACACCCAGTCTGCGTCGATTGCTGATCCCGATGATCCTGTGGTGATTGTCGGGATGGCTTGCCGTTATCCGGGTGGGGTGGGTTCTCCGGAGGATTTGTGGTCGCTGGTGGTCGAGGGCGGGGAGGGAGTTACTGGTTTTCCGGAGTCGCGTGGCTGGGATGTGGAGGGTTTGTATCACGCGGATCCGGATCATCCGGGGACGACGTATGCGCGTGGTGGCGGGTTCTTGCACGACGCGGGTGAGTTCGACGCCGGGTTCTTCGGGATCTCGCCCCGTGAGGCGACGGCGATGGATCCGCAGCAGCGGTTGTTGCTGGAGGTTGCCTGGGAGGCTTTCGAGCGTGCGGGTATCGACGCGGACTCACTGCGCGGCACCCAGACCGGCGTGGTGGTAGGAGCAACACCGCACGGATACGGTGCGGTAGGAACTGACGCCGGCGGATACCTGCTCACCGGTACCACGCCCGGGGTCCTGTCCGGGCGAATCGCGTACCAGTTCGGATTCGAGGGACCCGCGACAACGGTCGACACGGCCTGTTCGTCATCGTTGGTGGCACTGCACCTGGCCGCACAAGCACTGCGGTCGGGCGAGTGCTCGCTCGCGCTGGCCGGCGGTGTCGCGGTCATGGGCACTCCGATGATCCTCACGGAGTTCGCGCGGCAGCGTGGACTGTCTCCGGACGGCCGGTGCCGGTCGTTCGGTGCGGGCGCGGACGGCACCGGGTGGTCCGAAGGCGTGGGCCTGGTGGTGCTGGAACGGTTGTCCGATGCGCGGCGCAACGGGCACCGGGTGCTCGCGCTGCTGGCGGGTTCGGCCGTGAACCAGGACGGGGCCTCGAACGGACTGACGGCCCCGAACGGACCCTCGCAGCAGCGGGTGATCCGGCAGGCGCTGGCCAACGCAGGGCTGACGGCCGCCGATGTCGACGTGGTGGAAGGGCACGGCACGGGTACTCGACTCGGGGACCCGATCGAAGCGCAGGCACTACTGGCAACCTACGGGCGGGAGCACACCGACGGCTCACCCCTGTGGCTCGGATCGGTGAAAGCGAACATCGGACACCCGCAGGCGGCGGCAGGCGTTGCCGGGGTCATCAAAATGGTGATGGCGCTGCAGCACCAGTTCTTGCCCAGAACCCTGTTCGCCGAGGACCCCTCGACCGAGGTGGATTGGTCTTCCGGTGGGGTGGCGTTGCTGACCCGATCACGAGAATGGCCGGACACCGGCCGACCTCGGCGAGCCGGAGTGTCCTCGTTCGGCATCAGCGGGACGAACGCACACATCATTCTGCAGCAACCATCGAATGAACCAGCAATGGCCGATCGGCGGTCAACGCCGACAGCTACGCGTGAATTGCCGGTGTTGCCGTTTGTGTTGTCGGGTCGTGGGTCGGGGTCGTTGTGTGGTCAGGCTGCTCGTTTGCGGTCGTTTGTGGTGGAGCGGCCGGATGTG
>NZ_JBSHBP010000149.1:0-1721 GCF_053612065.1 Streptomyces sp. NPDC054765
CAAGCGAGTACTTCGACGTCCCCAACGGGAACTCCTGTTCTTCGGATCCTCACGATCCAATGATCAGGGTGTCCACGATCAAGGGGTAACGCCCGCCAGCAGCTCCCCCGCCGTAGACGATCTCGTGTCCGGCAGCGGCCAGCTCCTTGGCGAAGACGCTCGCGGCCTCCTGGTAGGCGGGCCGGTTGCCCAGGGCGGATCCAGCGTAAACCGTGACGCGCATGGCATAGACCTCCGGCAGTCAGGGGCTAACGCGCCCGTACTTCTCAAAGGCCTCGTGGGCCAGCGGCATCAGCCGCGCAAATTCCGCCTCCATCTGCTCGGCCACCAACTCGATCTCGCGCTGCGGATGCGATACGTACGCAGCGTCAGCGCGGTTCGTACGCAGCCCGAGGAAGTCCATGAGCGAGCGAGCGTTGCAGGACGCGTACACAGTGGAGTACGTGGCCACCGGGAGCACCATGCGGGCGAGTTCACGAGCGATTCCGGCATCGAGCATCCGCTGGTATTCACGAAAAGCAGCGCGATATGCCTCGTTGGTGGCCTCACTGACCAGTGCGTAGTCCTGGTCGCTGCCAGGCACGTACTGGTAGTGGCCAGGCTCCCTACCTGCTTCAGTGCCCGGTCGCGGTCCGGTACATAGAAGACGTTCTTGAGTTCCTTGTAACGCGCGCTCTCCTCATTGAACGACCACATCCGATGGCGCATCATATGACGGATCGCGAAAATCGGTGCATGCACCAGGAACGTCAAAGAATTGTGCTCGAAGGGGCTCCCGTGGCGGCTGCGCATTAAATACCGGATGAGCCCTCCGATATATCCCTCGCCCCGTTCCTCGCGGTGAGCCTCCTCTCCCGCAGTGGATACTCGTGCTGCGCGTACGACTCCGATGTCAGAGGCCGTGTGGTCGACGAGCTCTACGGTGATGCGGCTGCGCAGCTCGATCTCTGATGCGAGCACTGCCGGTTCGGTGGCCTCGGTCTCGATTGTCGGACTGATCGTCATCTTGCTTTCCTCCGCTGGATTGGTTAGGTGTCGTCGGCGGGCTAGTTGAGCCGGCTTCAGTCCCAACCGTGGTCGCTGGTCAAAGCGCCAACGGCAATGACCGTCGCGGTGCCATCGGTGGCTGGAGAAAAGCCGGCCGACCGGCCGCCGCCGGCATTGGCAATGACGGCGGCCTGCGGAGCGCGATGAACGGATGAGACCTTTGCCCAAAATCCGACATTGCACATAATCCCCGTACCCCCAGGTCAGTGTTTGCGAGCGATCGTTCGCTCACGACCCCCATTCTCCAAAGGCCAGGGACGCGCTGTAAGGGTCAATCTTGTGCACTTCGTAAGTTGGAATCCTGAGCTGCTGTGAGTTTGGAAGGGCCTCTGATGTCTGAGTTACGGTCCGGGTGTAGGACAACCACCGGCAGTGCCAGCATCACGCAGATACTCCGAAGAACTCTGCGCGCGCCGTCCCACGAAGTCCGCGCCACCGCTGGCCCGTCGCGCACGTCGCGAGGGACCTCGGTACTACCGCGCCGATCAATGGCATGACATGAACCGGTCCCGCATCCCTGATGCATGCGGTGCAGGACCAGGTCGGGGCTGGGCCGGAGCCTGGTTGGCGCAAGACCTTGTGAGCTTGTTCCGCTTTGACGGACACCATTGGTGTGGTGGTCAGGCTGCGAGTGCGGTCTCATATTCGGCGGGACTGCGGTAGCCGAGGCTGCT
>NZ_JBSHBP010000150.1:0-1683 GCF_053612065.1 Streptomyces sp. NPDC054765
CACTGAGGCTCCGCCAAGCTCGTTTCCGCAGTTCAGTGGGGCTGGTGTGATGCGTCGGTGAGGTCCTCACGCTGGCAGGTGCAGTGATCGTTAGCACGAGATCGTCTGGCGCGGATGTTCTCGCGGGTTCTGGAGTGAGGTTCGGGGGTCGCCGCGTAGGTTCTGCGCTGGGAGGGATGTTCATGACGGACCTGCTGGCGTGGACGATCGAGCGGCGGCTTGAGCTGGCGAAACGTGCCGAGCTGCTGCGCAAGGAGCTGGGTGAACTTGAAACGGAGGTCGTCCGGTTGGAGGCCGCCGAGGTGGTGTTCGGGCAGTGGGCCGAGGCTACCGATGGTGGACGGCGACCGCCGGGCATCGTTTCGCCGGAGCCGGAGCCGGAGCTGGCTGTTGTGACGGTGGGTCCGGGTGCGGGCGGGATGCGAGTGGTGCCGGACCGCGTCGAGGGGATGGGACTGGAGGTCCTGACCTTGGAATACCGACGGATCATGGAGGTCGTGGCCGGGGCGGACGGTCCGGTGATGGCCAAGGACGTCGCCCTCGAGCTGGGCCGGGAGGCGAGTCCGGCGAAGATCGAGCCGGTCCGGGGCCAGCTGCGCAAACTTGCCGACCGGGGCTGGCTCTCACGTATCGCGTCCGGGCGTTACCTGCCACGCTGACCAGTAACGCCGCTGGCCGGACGGGCCGATTCCTGCCATAACGCGAGGGCCCACGGCGGGAGTTGGTAAGTGTGTGACCAAAAACCAGCCCGCCGTGGGCCCTCGGGATGTTGTCTATCAGGTCCGCCTCCCGCTGTCGAAGCGGACCATCGATCTCGTCGCCGACCTGATACGCCAACGCCGCAACCGGATGCGCTCTGTCTGGCGCAAGGCCGAACCAGGTAAGCAGGCCGTCATCGTGCTCGCCGTACTCCGTCACGACCAGCGCCTGGCCGACATGGCCGGCGGCAACCAGGTCGGCGAGTCCACCGTCCGCCGCTGGGTGAAGGAAGTCGTCAAGCTGCTGGCCGCCCGCGCCCCACGCCTGGACCGCGCGCTGAAGAAGATCGCCCGCAGCGGCGGGGTCGTGGTCCTCCTCGACGGCACCCTGATCCGCACCCACCGCCGCACCGGGACGGACGACCGGAAGAACTACTCCGGCAAACATAAGGCCCATGGCCTGCTGTTTCTCGCTCTCACCGATGAGAAGGGCAACCTGATCTGGATCTCCGCGGCCAAGCCCGGACGGTCCAGCGAGATCACCACCGCCCGCCACAACAAGATCACCGGACACCTGAGGGAAGCCGGCCTCGGTGCCCTGGCCGACCTCGGCTTCGTCGGCCTCGACGACAAGCCCGAAGACGACCCGGTGATCATCACCGGCCGCAAGGCCACCCGCAACCACAAGCTGACCGCCGCCGAGAAGGAAGCGAACCGCCTGGTCAGCCGCGAACGCGCCGCCAACGAACATGGCTTCGCGAACCTCAAGTCATGGCGGATCCTGACCAAACTCCGCACGGACACCCGGCAGGCGACCACGCTCCTGCGGGCCCTGCTCGTTCTGGCGAACAGCGAAGTACAGCGCTGACGGAGCGGGCGGATGATCTCGCCCCGACGATCACGCCACCTGCCAGAGTGAGGACCTCACCGACGCATCACACCAGCCCCACTGAACTGCGGAAACGAGCTTGGCGGAGCCTCACTG
>NZ_JBSHBP010000151.1:0-1344 GCF_053612065.1 Streptomyces sp. NPDC054765
GCAGGTACGTCGTTCGTACCGGGGGCGCCGGAGCGGGAGTCAGAGGCGCTCGATGATGGTGACGTTGGCCTGGCCGCCGCCCTCGCACATGGTCTGCAGCCCGAACCGGCCGCCGGTGCGCTCCAGTTCGTGCAGCAGCGTCGTCATCAGCCGCACGCCGGTGGCGCCGAGCGGATGGCCGAGGGCGATGGCGCCGCCGTTGGCATTGACCCGCTCCGGGTCGGCGCCGGTCTCCTTCAGCCAGGCCAGCACCACGGGCGCGAACGCCTCGTTGATCTCGACCAGATCGATGTCGCCGATCGACATCCCCGCCTTCTTCAGCGCATACGCGGTCGCCGGGATCGGTGCGGACAGCATCCGGATCGGGTCCTCACCGCGCACCGACAGATGGTGGATACGGGCCCGCGGGGTGAGGCCGTGGTCGGCCACCGCCCGTGCGGAGGCCAGGAGCAGGGCGGCCGCGCCGTCGGAGACCTGCGAGGACACCGCCGCGGTCAGCCGGCCGCCCTCGACGACCGGCGGCAGCCCGGCCATCTTCTCCAGCGAGGTGGTGCGGCGCGGCCCTTCGTCGGTCGTGACGTCCCCGTAGGCGACGATCTCGCGGTCGAAGCGGCCCTCGTCGATGGCGCGGACGGCCCGCCGGTGCGAACGGAGCGCGAACTCCTCCATGTCCGCACGGGAGATGTGCCACTTGCCGGCGATGAGTTCGGCGCCGTGGAACTGGTTGACGGGCGCCGTACCGTAGCGGGCCCGCCAGCCCGCGGAGCCGGCGAACGGGCCGTCGGTCAGGCCCAGCGGGACGGCGGCCTGCCGGCCGGCGAAGGCGATCGGGATCTGCGACATGTTCTGCACACCGCCCGCAACCACCAGGTCCTGGGTGCCGGAGAGCACCGCCTGCGCCGCGAAGTGCACGGCCTGCTGCGAGGAGCCGCACTGGCGGTCGACGGTGACGCCGGGCACCTCCTCGGGCAGTCCGGCGGCCAGCCAGCACGTCCGGGCGATGTCCCCGGCCTGGGGTCCGACGGTGTCCAGACAGCCGAAGACGACGTCCTCGACGGCGGCCGGATCGGCGCCGCTGCGCGCCATCAGGGCGGTCAGCACATGGGCGCCCAGGTCGGCGGGGTGGACGGCGGAGAGACCGCCGCCCTTCTTGCCCACCGGGGTGCGGACCGCGTCGACGATATAGGCCTCGGACATCAGGGTCTCCTTGGTCGGATTCTGCGGCGGCGGCGGGCGGGGTCGCCCAGCCCGGCCCGCCCGGCCCCCCCCCCGGGGGGGAGCCGCGGCGGGGGGGGCCCCGCCCGCGCCCCCGCGCGGGTGGTGCCGAACACCCAGAACCCGGCC
>NZ_JBSHBP010000152.1:0-1323 GCF_053612065.1 Streptomyces sp. NPDC054765
TGAGGTTCCCCCGCTGTGCGAGAGGTGCTGATCAGCTGGTCAGGAGGGGTTGACGGGGTTTCAGGTTCGCCCGTTCGGCCGTTGCCTGCTCGGCGTAGTGCTTCTCCTCGAACTCGATCGGGCTGAGGAAGCCGAGCCGTTCCTGGATGCGACGACTGTTGTAGAAGCCGTCGATGTACTCGAAGAGCGCGAGGTTCGCCTCGGCCCTCGTGGCGAAGACGCGCCCGCGGACGCATTCGGTCTTGATCAGCATCCACAGATTTTCTGCGAGGGCGTTGTCGTACGAGTCTCCGACCGAACCCATGGATGGCTCAATTCCCGCCCGCATAAGGCGATTTGTGAGCTTGATGGACGTGTATTGACAGCCGTGGTCGGCGTGATGGATGAGCTTGCCGGGCTCGACCTCGCGGGACGCGAGGGCGTACTCCAGACTGGACAGGACCAGGTCGGCGTCTGCGCGGGCGGAAGTCTCCCAGGCCACCACCCGCCGCGAGAACGCGTCCCGGATCGCGGAGAGCCACAGCGGTCCCTCGCTGGTGGGGATCATCGTCAGGTCGGTGACCCACAGCCGGTTCGGCGCCGGCGCGGTGAAGTCCCGGTTGACCAGGTCCGGGGCGAGCGTGGCCTTCGGATCCCGGCGCGTGAAGCCGCGCCGGCGCGGGCTGACACCCGCGAGGTCGGCCTCGCGCATGAGCCGCTCGACCCGCTTGCGCCCCACGCGGGTGCCCTCGCGCCTGAGGACCGCGTGCACCCGCGGCGAGCCGTAGATCCCGCCCGAGTCTGTGTGGATCTGCCGGATCTGCTCGGTCAGCTCCGCGTCCCGGCGGCGCCGTTCGCACGGCTCGCGTTCGGTGCGGCGCCAGCGGTAGTAGGTGGAGGAGGCGATGTGCAGTTCCCGAAGTACGCACTCGACTCCCAGGTGGGGGTGCTCGTCGAGGAGCGCGGTCACCTGGGCCGGGTCGGGTCGAGTTGCGCCGCGAAAAACGCCGAGGCGGTCCGCAGCACTTCGTTCGCCCGCTTGAGCTGGATGTTCTCTTTGCGCAGGGCGGCGAGCTCGGCGCGTTCGTCGGTGGTGAGCCGGTCGTCGCGTTCGCCAGCGTCGGCTTCGGCCTGGCGGATCCAGCCGCGCAGGGCCTCGGGGTGCACGCCGAGATCGACGGCGAGCTTCTTGATCTGGGGCTTCGGGTCGGAGGTGCGATACATCCGTACCGCACGCTCACGCAACTCCAGCGAGTATTTCCTGGGGGCAGCCATGGTCGATGTTCCTCTCATGAGAACCATCTGACCCTCTGTCAACATCCTCCGCATCCCGGGGGAACCTCA
>NZ_JBSHBP010000153.1:0-1307 GCF_053612065.1 Streptomyces sp. NPDC054765
GGGGCCTGTGGTGTCCGGGTGACCTGTGCTTCGAACAGTTCGGCGAGTGTGGCGTCAGGTACCTCACGTGCTGTGTCGTTCCAGCCGTTGAGCAGCAGCTCGCGCTCGTCGGCGGAGAGGACGTCCAGCTCACCGATCGGGCGGGAGGCATCCTCGGTGACGGTACGCAGCAGGCGTTCCAGTCGTGCCGCGATGGCTTCGGCGGTCTCCCGGTCGAAGAGGTCGGTGGCGTACTCCACCGATCCTCGAACGCCTGATGGCGCACCCTTGCTGTCGTGCTGTTCTTCCACGTCGAAGGAGAGATCGAACTTGGCCGACGCGATGTCCAGCGCATAGTGCTGTGCGGTCAGTCCGGGCAGTTCCAGGTCGGCATCGTTGTTCTGGAAGGTCAGCATCACCTGGAACAGGGGGTGGTGGGACAGGGAGCGGGTGGGGTTGACGATCTCCACGAGCCGCTCGAAGGGCACGTCCTGGTGAGTGTAGGCAGCCAGGTCGGTTTCCCGTACACGTCCGAGGAGTTCGGCGAACGACGGTTCGCCGGAGGTATCGGTACGCAGCACGAGCGTGTTGATGAAGAAGCCGACGAGGTCGTCGAGTGCGTCATCGGTGCGTCCGGCGATGGCGGAGCCGATGGGGATGTCGGTGCCCGCGCCGAGCCGGGTCAGCAGTGCGGCGATACCGGCCTGGACCACCATGAAGACACTGACTTGGTGTTCCCGCGCCAGGCGGACGATGCCGCCGTGGAGGTCGGTGTCCCAGACGAACGGAATGGTCTCGCCGTGGTGGCCGGCGGTGGCGGGTCGGGGGCGGTCGGTGGGTAGTTCGAGTTGTTCGGGGAGTGCGGTGAGGGTGGTGCGCCAGTAGTTGATCTGGCGGGAGATGAGGCTGTCGGGGTCGGTTTCGTCGCCGAGGACTTCGCGTTGCCAGAGGGTGTAGTCGGCGTACTGGACCGGCAGCGGAGCCCATTGCGGACCGGTTCCGTCGCAGCGCGCCGTATAGGCGGTGGAGAGGTCGTGGGCGAGGGGGGCGAGGGAGGCGCCGTCGCTGACGATGTGGTGGGCGAGGAGCAGGACGAGGTGTTCGTCGGGGGTGAGGGTGAATATCCAGGCGCGCAGTGGTACGTCGCTGGTCAGGTCGAAGGTGTGGGCGATGGCTTGACGGACGGCGGTGTCGAGGTCGTCTTCGTGGACGGGGACGAGGTCGATGGTGGGTCGGGCGGCGTCGCCGTGCAGGATGTGCTGGTAGGGGGTGCCGTCGGTTTGGGGGAAGACGGTGCGCAGGGTTTCGTGGCGGTCGGTGAGGTCGTG
>NZ_JBSHBP010000154.1:0-1302 GCF_053612065.1 Streptomyces sp. NPDC054765
CTGAGCTGAACCGGATTTTGTAGCGGCCCTGAAGCCAGGCATGATCGCCTCGGCAGATGGGAGAACACAGGTCCGATGCCTGCACCACGGAAGTACCCCGACGAACTGCGCGAGCGAGCCGTCCGCGAAGTCCAGACCTCCGGCCGTCCCGTCTCCCACGTCGCGAAAGACCTGGGCATCCACAAGGAGGCCCTGCGCGGATGGGTCCGCCAGGCGGAGGCGGACAAGGGTGATCGGCCCGATCTGCTGACCACTGCGGAACGGACTGAGCTGACCCAACTCCGCAAGGAAATAGCCGAGTTGCGGCGCGCGAACGAGATCCTCAAAGCTGCCTCGGTGTTTTTCGCCAAGGAGCTCGACCAGCCCCGCACGAGGCTGACGCGGTGATCAACCACCTCCGCGGCGACTTCGGGGTCGAGCCCGTATGCCGGGAACTGGACCTCTCGGTCTCGGCATTCAACGCCCGCCGCAGGCGGCCCAAGTCCGCCCGGCGCCTGCGCGACGAACAGCTCGTCGAGCACATCCGCCGCATCCATGGCGCTTCCGGCGAGACTTACGGAGCCCGGCGCATCCACCGCCAGCTGCGGCGTGAGGGCATCACCGCGGCCCGGTGCACCATCGAGCGCCTCATGCGCGAAGACGGTCTGGAAGGCGTGATCCGCGGGCAGCGGCGCCGCACCACGATCGCCGAGCCGTCCGCGCCCAGGCCGCCCGATCTGGTCAACCGGCGCTTCACCGCGAGCCGGCCGAACCAGCTGTGGGTCGCCGACCTCACCTATATCCGCACCTGGTCCGGCTGGGTATACGTCGCCTTCGTCCTGGACGTGTACTCACGGATGATCGTTGGATGGCAGCTCGCCACCCACATGCGGACCGATCTCCCGCTGGACGCGTTGGAGATGGCCCTGTGGCGGCGGGGCATCAAGAAGGGCTCGGGTCTGATTCATCACAGCGACCGCGGTTCGCAATACGTGTCAATTCGCTACGGCGAGCGGCTGATCGAGGCCGGCGCGACCGCATCGGTCGGCTCCGTCGCCGACAGCTACGACAACGCGATGGCCGAGGCCCTCAACGGTTCCTTCAAGGCCGAGCTGATCGAGCACCAAGGCCCCTGGCGTGACTCTGACCAGGTCGAACGCGCCGTCGTCCAGTGGGTCGGCTGGTACAACACCGAGCGCCTACACTCCGCTCTCGACTACCTCCCACCCGAGGAATTCGAAGCCCAGCACTACCGATCCCAGGCAGCCCCGAACGCCGCCTGAAACCACAGAAACCGGCCGCTACGAAACTCGGGGCAGCTCA
>NZ_JBSHBP010000155.1:0-1244 GCF_053612065.1 Streptomyces sp. NPDC054765
TGTCCCCGATGGAGTTCGAACAGCAGCACCACACAACGGCTAAACTCTCACTCGTGGCGTAAACCCCTGTGTCCACGTTCCGGGGGTCACCTCACAGCATTCGGGCAGCTCGACTCCGTCAGTGGCCCGGACGGTCTCGCGTCCGGCGGGCCGGATCCGCAGGGTGACGAACCGCGAGTACATCCGTTTGAAGCCGCTGCGGTCCGTGCCGGGGCGGGAGCCCTCCCGCCATTGCACGGGCTTGGCAGCTTTCCGGCCCGCTGCGATGGCCAGCTGTTTCACCGACTGCGGCTTGTCCGGGTACTTTGCCACCGGCGGCCGTCCCGTCCCCGGATAAGGCGCGGCTACTGGCACGGCTTCGCTGGGCTGGGCTGGGCCGTGAGCGTGGTGGAGATCCCGACCACGTAGTTGAGGCCGCGGGCCTGCAGGCCGAGCCGGAAGGCGGCGGCGTCGCCGTAGCCGGCGTCCGCGACGGCCAGCGGCACCTCGATGCCCCACGAGCGGGTCTCGTCGAGCATGTCGAGTGCGAGCTGCCATTTCTCCACGTGCCCGATGTCGTCGGGAATGCCGCAGGCAGTGCGGCGGGCGACCTTGTCCGGGTGGGCCTTCGCGGACCCGGGGGCCCAGGTCTCGGGCAGGAACAGCCGCCAGTCGACCGCCGCCGAGGCATGGTCCGAGGCCAGGTGCAGCGATACGCCGACCTGGCAGTTGGTGACCTTGCCCGCGGTGCCGGTGTACTGCCGCGACACGCACGCCGAGGCGTTACCGTCCTTGAGGAACCCGGTGTCGTCGAAGATCAGCGCCCTCGGCCGGATCGCCGCTTCCATCTGCCAGGCCAGCCGGGCCCGCACGTGCGCCGGATCCCACGGGCTCGTCGTCACGAAATGGGCAAGCGCCTGCCGGTTCCCGTCCTCGCCCAGCCGGGCAGCCATCGGCTCGACCGACTTGCGCTGCCCATCGGTGAGCAGACCCCGCAGGTAGACCTGCCCCCACCGACGCTGATCATTACGCGCGAACGGCTCGAAGACCTCTGCAGCGAGATCTTCCAACTCACCACGCACAGATGCAATTTCCTCCGGCGTCACGCAACCTCAACGACACACCGGACCCACAGGACACGCATCATCAACACCAACCTGACCAAGCCCTACTAGGGCCTGTGTGTGGTTGTGATCAACCTTCGGGTTCCGTCCCCGCATGGGGACGGAACCCGGTAGGAAGCTGGGTGTGACGCGCAGGCAACT
>NZ_JBSHBP010000156.1:0-1237 GCF_053612065.1 Streptomyces sp. NPDC054765
CCCCGTTATGTTTTCCGCGGCTCCGCAACGGGGCCGCTGGCCTCTGGGCCCGGCATGACTGTTGCCCCCTGTCGAAGGCATGACCTGGGGGGTGGTGTCACCGGGCCCGGGAGGTGCCGTCGGAGACGCTGATCAGAGGTCCGGCCACCGTCCGGTCCGGCGCAACGCCGGGCAGTTCGCGGACGGCAGGTCTGCATAACGTGGATGCGCGAGCACGACACCCAAGCCGAGGCCGGCACCGTCAACACCCGGGAAAGGGCAGAATGTTCGAGATCGAAGACGTGGGCGTGTTCCTGGGCCTGGACGTCGGCAAGAGTGCCCACCACGGCCACGGACTCACCCCGGCCGGGAAGAAGGTCTTCGACAAGCCGCTGCCCAACAGCGAACCCAAGCTGCGGGCCGTGTTCGACAAGCTGACCGCAAAGTTCGGCACCGTCCTGGTCATCGTGGACCAGCCCGCCTCCATCGGCGCCCTCCCGCTGACCGTCGCCCGCGACGCCGGCTGCCGTGTCGCCTACCTGCCCGGCCTGGCCATGCGCCGGATCGCCGACCTCTACCCCGGCGAGGCCAAGACCGACGCCAAGGACGCCGCGGTGATCGCGGACGCGGCCCGCACCATGCCGCACACCCTGCGATCCCTCGAACTGACCGACGAGATCACCGCCGAACTCACGGTCCTCGTCGGCTTCGACCAGGACCTCGCGGCCGAGGCCACCCGCACGTCCAACCGGATACGCGGCCTGCTCACCCAGTTCCACCCCAGCCTCGAACGCGTTCTAGGGCCCCGCCTCGACCACCAGGCCGTGACCTGGCTGCTGGAGCGCTACGGCTCCCCGGCCGCTCTGCGCAAAGCCGGCCGCCGCAGACTCGTCGAGCTGATCCGGCCCAAGGCCCCGCGCATGGCCCAGCGGCTAGTCGACGACGTCTTCGACGCCCTCGACGAACAGACCGTCGTGGTCCCCGGCACCGGCACCCTCGACATCGTCATCCCCTCTCTGGCCGCCTCCCTGGCCGCCGTCCACACCCAGCGCCGGGCGATGGAAGCCCAGATCAACACCCTGCTGGAGGCCCACCCTCTTTCCCCGGTCCTGACGTCGATGCCCGGCGTCGGCGTCAGGACCGCCGCCGTCCTGCTGGTCACCGTCGGCGACGGCACCAGCTTCCCCACCGCCGCCCACCTCGCCTCCTACGCCGGACTCGCCCCCACCACGAAGTCGTCGGGAACCTCGATCCACGG
>NZ_JBSHBP010000157.1:0-1228 GCF_053612065.1 Streptomyces sp. NPDC054765
GGGCTGCGCTTCCTCGACGGCCTCAGCCGAGACGATCACGTCTGTCATCAGGTGTCACTTCCTGTTCGAAGATCCACCGTTGACCGTACAGACCCTTCGACCGCTCAAGATCGGAAAGACAACAGCTTCTTACCACACACCTATGGCTGCTCTGGGAGATGAGGGTGCGGGTGGTAGTGGCTTTTCCGGCTACGGCCGTGGGGGGTCCGGTGATCTGCCGGGACGCGCATGCGCACGCGAGGACCAGGCCGCCGACACCGACGCCGCCGCTGCCCCGGCGCCGTCGACCGGTGGCCCGGACGGCCCGCTGCGCGGGGAAATGCCGAAAACTCCCCCCACCATCCCCATGCAGCCAGAGGGCCAGGAGCTGGCCGAGGGCGACGCCAGCGCCGGCTCTGGGCTGGACGCCGCCTCCGATTTGCTCGCCGACATGGGCGGGCGTCACAGCAGCGGGCTACGGGGGAGGGTGCCGCGGCCCGCTCGTGATCTTGAGGCAGTGGTCGCTCCCGTGCAGCTGCTGTGGGACCGGCTGAAGTGGGACAGCACCCGTCGCCTGGTCGAGAAGGCCATCCGTCGCGAACTGACGGCCATTGCCAGCGTGGTCGGGCGTGACCAGGCCGAGAGCATCCTTGTCAGCCGGCTGACGCGCCGCCTGCTTCTCCAGCCAGGGGAGGCAGACGCAATCACCGACCCGGTGGGCTGGCTCCTCGGCCGGGGCCTGCCCCGGTGCAGCGACTGCAACGACGCGGGCTGCGACGAAGGCGTGCGGATGCGCTCCGGCGCTGCCTGCGAGCTCTGCGAGGACCGCGTTCTCGCCCTCCGCGCTCGCCGCCGCAGCGTCGCCGCCCAGGTCCAGGCCCAGCTGCCCGACGCCACCCCCGACCGGCAGCCAGGCGTTCGAGGACCAGCTGCGTGCGGTGGTGGACGCCGATGCCGCGCGGTTCGAGGAGCATCGCCGCGAGCGAGCGGCCAAGGATGCCGCGGTGGCGGCGAAGGCTGCCGCGGCACGCGCCCGGCAGGAGGCGGACGAAGTCGCGCGGCGGGCGATGCCGTGCGCGCAGTGCGGCGAACCCGAAACCGGCGGCCTGTGCGGAACGTGCTGGGGCTGGGAGGAGACCGAAAAACTCCTCACCGATGAAGCTTCCCCTTGTGACTGGACACCTGGAGACTGGGACATGAGGTTCCAGAGGAAGTAGTGCCAGGTGGGTAGTCAGTACTCCAAGCGGTA
>NZ_JBSHBP010000158.1:0-1179 GCF_053612065.1 Streptomyces sp. NPDC054765
CATCCGGTCCGGATCCTCCCTCTCCTGCCGGGCGGCCTGGTGCATGAGGTCGCGCAGGGCGTGGTGCACCAGGAGGAACCCGAAGATCTCCTGCTCGGCCCCGACCGGATACTGGGAGCGCAGGACGAATCCGGGTCCGCCCAGGTGGATCTTGATCTCGTCGAAGGTCGTCTCGATCTCCCCGCGCTCGGCGTAGAGCGCAGCGAGCTCCACGGCCGGTGCGGTGGCCGGGTCCAGGAGCGTGGTGACCAGCCGGTAAACGGCGCCCTCCCCACCTGGGCCCAAGGCGTATTCGATGACGCGAACCTGTGCCGGGTCGGCCCGCCGGTTCTTGTCCCGGGCGGCAACGATCTCCGACAGATACGAGCCATCGGGCAGCGCGGCCACCACGGGCAGGACCGCGTTGCTCCGGACCCGCCACAACAGGTCCGCGCCGGTCGACGCGGCGGCCCGCCACAGATCGAAGCCGAGGAAACCCCGATCCGCCAGGAGCAGCATTCCTCTGGTCAGCGAGGGGAACAGACGGTGGGCCAGGGCCGTCTCATGCACCGCCAGTGGCGCGACGTCGGCGGCGAACACGGCGTGGGTACCGCACTCGACCAGGGCCACGGCCCTGGCCTGCGGATACGCGCTCCTGCCCTGGCCACGCCCCGTTCCCGGCCGTCCGAAGAAGGCGGCGTTGGCCTGCGTATCGGGAAGGTCGAAGGTCGTCCCGTCCACCGACACCAACCGCAGACCCCGAAACCACGCTCCCGTCGTCGCCGGGAGCGCCACGGGCCGACAGACCCTGGCGAACAACGCCTTCATCGGTTCCGCCCCCAGCCGCAACCGGGCCCGTCCGATCGCCCCGCTGGTGGGCACCCGCCACGTCTTCGACCAGCGGCGTTCGCGTTCCAGGCCCTGGGTGAGGAGCCGTCCGACCTCCTCATACCCCTGCCCCGAGAACAGGCACATCGCCAGCACGAAATACATCACCACCCGAGCGGGAAGCAGACGCTGACGTTCCTCGGTGCGTCCGCACTCCGCCACCACCTCATCCACCAACTCCGGCGGAAACGCACGCGTGAGCACTCCAAGGGCGATGCGATCCGAAAACCGATCGCCCTCAACTACCTTCAACTGTCCGGGCCTTGGCACACCAACTCAACGAGCCAGCATTACCAAAGTCACCGGTATTGC
>NZ_JBSHBP010000159.1:0-1163 GCF_053612065.1 Streptomyces sp. NPDC054765
TGAAGCTTCCCCTTGTGACTGGACACCTGGAGACTGGGACATGAGGTTCCAGAGGAAGTAGTGCCAGGTGGGTAGTCAGTACTCCAAGCGGTATTCGGAGGAGTTCAAGCGGGACGCGATCGCGTTGGCCCGCTCCTCCGACAAGACGATCACGGAGGTCGCGCGGGATCTGGGGGTGAGTCCGGAGAGTCTGCGTGGCTGGGTCAAGCGTGACCGGATCGACCGCGGCGGGGGCACGTCGGGCGAGCTGACCAGCGCTGAGCGCGAGGAGCTGAAGCGGCTGCGCAGGCAGAGCGCCGAACAGCAGAAGACGATCGAGATCCTGAAAAAAGCGGCGGCCTTCTTCGCGAAGGACAGCGACCGGTGAGCGAGTTCTACCAGTTCATCGCTGCGGAGAAGGCCGTCTACCCGGTGGCCCTGCTGTGCCGTGTCCTGGGCGTGGTCCGCTCCTCGTTCTACGCCTGGCTGGAGGCGGAGGACGCCCGGGAGGCCCGGACGCGGGCGGATGACGCGCTGGCCCACGAGATCACCGTGATCCACCTGGCCTCGAAGGGCGCCTACGGTGTTCCGCGCGTGCACGCCGAGCTACGGCGGCTGGGCCGACCAGTCAACCGCAAGCGGGTGGAGCGGGTCATGCGCGAACGTCGGATCACCGGCGTCACACGCCGAAGACGCCGCTCGCTGACCCGTCCCGACAAGCAGGCACGGCCCGCCCCGGACCTGATCGGCCGTGACTTCACCGCCGCCCGGCCCGGCACCCGGCTGGTTGGGGACATCACGTACCTGCCCACCCGTGAGGGCTGGTTGTATCTGGCCTGCTGGCTGGACCTGGCCACCCGCGAGGTCGTCGGTTACGCGATGGCGGACCACCACCGTGCCGCGCTGGTGGTCGACGCACTGCGGATGGCCCACGGCCGGGGCGGCCTGGAAGACGGCTGCATCACACACAGCGACCGCGGAAGCGAGTACACCTCAGCTGAATTCCGCGCAGAAGTACACACGTTGGGGCTTCGTGAGAGCACCGGCAGGACTGGCTCCTGCTTCGACAACGCCGCGGCGGAGAGCTTCTGGGCCGTGCTCAAGGAAGAGATCGGCACCCGGATCTGGCCCGACCGGGCGACCGCCCGCGCCGACGTGTTCACGTTCATTGAGACCTTCTACAA
>NZ_JBSHBP010000160.1:0-1065 GCF_053612065.1 Streptomyces sp. NPDC054765
GCGAGGCTTCTTCTTCCCCATGCTCTCCATGATGGACATCCTC
The DNA here is from genome assembly GCF_053612065.1 of Streptomyces sp. NPDC054765. Classification (NCBI taxonomy): domain Bacteria; kingdom Bacillati; phylum Actinomycetota; class Actinomycetes; order Kitasatosporales; family Streptomycetaceae; genus Streptomyces; species Streptomyces sp. NPDC054765. The sequence continues at coordinate 44 of NZ_JBSHBP010000160.1, forward strand.
CCGGGGCAGAACCCCTGATCTCTGATGTCCGTCAAAGCGGATCAAGCCCACTCATCGTTTCCCTGGCATGGAGTCCTGCACATGTGATCAGACCGTTTGCCAGGGGCCAGCGCTTATGTCGGCCGACTTCCAATACCGTCATGAACAGCGTGTCGCCGGGAAGCCGAGGTCGACCGGCCGCCGCTCCTCCGCCGCTGGCACCATGTTGGGTCTGCTTGTCATTCTCGCGTCGAAGCTCCGAGGCGATGCACCCCTCGTCCTCAACTACGCCGCTGAGGCGGAGCAACTCGACACGGACGAGGTCACCTTGCAAGCGAGGATCGAGTGGCTGGTGGAGCACCACTACCTTGCCCTCGACGGCCAGGTGAACGGTGTCGCCAGGCTCTGGATGAACCCCGCGGTCGCCTTCCTGCCGAGGACGACGGATCCTCGTGTCGCTGCGGCGCGCCATCGCTTTCCCTACATCGTGACGGATCCCAAGGGGATGGCTGCGGAACAGCCCATTCACGTAGCCGAGTACGACGAGCAGGGCTGGGAGCAGGTGTACCGGCTCAACGCTGAACAGTTCGAAGATCCGCCCCGCTTCTCGTTCGGATGCCCGCATCACCATGACACCGGTCCGTACCAGTAGCCACCAATGCGGGACCATGGCGACACTTCCTGGTCCTGCTGCTGTTGGTGCTCGGGGCCGGGGGAAAGCCACGGGTTGCAGGCCTGGCCCTCCCGTAGAACCACGCCGGCGCAGCGGCCTGCTTCCCTCGGAGCAGCACGGCGCAGACCTCCGAACCGGCCGCTGCGGAACATCGCAGTTCTGCGATGTTCCGCGCGAGATCTATGCACGGCTACTGGATACAGCGCCCGCGTCCGAGCTGCTCGCCGCCCCTGCCACCTGCGCGTTTCCCCTCTGGGGAACGCTGTTCGCACTTGCCGCAGCAGACGCCGGTTGTTCTAGGGCCTGTGTGTGGTTGTGATCAACCTTCGGGTTCCGTCCCCGCATGGGGCCGGAACCCGGGAGGAAGCTG